>CAYVOP010000020.1:3860-34443 GCA_964453105.1 uncultured Aquabacterium sp.
GCGTTGTCTATGAAGGTCTCAAAGGTGGTCTCGACTTCATGAAGGACGACGAGAACATCAACTCGCAACCCTTCATGCATTGGCGTGATCGTTTCCTGTTTGTGATGGATGCGGTCAACAAGGCCAGCGCCATGACCGGCGAAGTGAAGGGCAGCTACCTGAACATCACCGGCGCCACCATGGAAGACATGTACGAGCGCGCCGAGTTTGCCAAGGAGTTGGGCTCAGTCATCATCATGGTGGACTTGGTGGTGGGCTGGACGGCGATCCAGTCCATGGCCAACTGGTGCCGCAAGAACGACATGATCATGCACATGCACCGCGCGGGGCATGGCACCTACACCCGCCAGAAAACTCACGGCGTCAGCTTCCGGGTCATTGCCAAGTGGCTGCGTCTGGCGGGTTGCGACCACCTGCACTGCGGCACCGCCGTGGGCAAGCTGGAAGGCGACCCCATGACCGTGCAGGGCTACTACAACGTGTGTCGCGAGAGTGTGACGCAGCAAGACTTGGCCCGCGGCGTGTTCTTTGAGCAAGACTGGGCCGATTTGAAAAAGGTCATGCCTGTGGCGTCTGGCGGCATCCACGCTGGGCAAATGCACCAGCTCATCGACCTGTTCGGCGACGATGTGGTGCTGCAGTTCGGGGGCGGCACCATTGGCCACCCACAAGGCATCCAGGCGGGGGCCGTGGCCAACCGTGTGGCGCTGGAAGCCATGGTCAAGGCCCGTAACGAAGGCCGCAACCTGCGCGAAGAAGGCCCGGCCATTCTGCAAAAGGCCGCACGCTTTTGCTCGCCGCTGCAACAGGCTTTGGACACCTGGGGTGACATCACCTTCAACTATGCGTCCACCGACACATCTGACTTTGCCGTGACCCCCTCTGTGGGCCTGTAAGGAGATTGCATCATGATGACCAACCCGACCGGTCGTTTGACCCAAGGCCAGTTCTCGTTTCTGCCTGATCTGACCGACGAAGAGATTGCCCTGCAGGTGGATTACGGCTTGCGTAAAGGCTATGCCTGGAGCGTGGAATACACCGACGACCCACACCCGCGCAACACCTACTGGGAGATGTACGGCGCGCCCATGTTTGACCTGCGTGATGCCGCCGGCGTGGTGCAGGAAATGCGAGCCTGCCGCGAGACCTTTCCCAAGCACTACGTGCGCTTGCTGGCCTTTGATTCCACCCGGGGTGTGGAAACCATTGCCATGAGCTTCATCGTGCACCGGCCGCCCACCGAGCCTGGCTTCACGCTCGAGCGCCAGGAAGTCAATGGTCGCTCCATGCGCTACGCCATTCGCTCCTATTCAGCCGACGAACCCGAGGGCGAGCGCTACCAGCGTCGCACCATGGGTGTGCGCAGTTGATTGCTTGAACCACAGAAGGAGATCGGCCGTGACTGCTCCGTTGTATCGCATTCCTGGCACATCGGTTCACACGGCTGACAAGGTTCAGTCGGGCGGCGATGTGGCCACCCCTGGCCCCACCTTGGCGGCGATACCGGTGCCGCGGACCGTGGCCGACGTGCTGGCGCAAAGCCAGGTGGAAACGGTGATGGACGAATTGGACCGTGAACTGGTCGGTCTGGCTCCGGTCAAGTCACGCATTCGTGACATTGCGGCTTTGCTCGTCATCGACAAGCTACGCGGCGCGCATGGCTTGAATGCACAGCATCCGTCGTTGCACATGTGCTTTACAGGCAACCCGGGCACGGGCAAAACCACCGTGGCCATGCGCATGGCTGAAATCTTGCACCGCCTGGGCTACATACGCAAAGGTCACTTGGTGGCGGTCACGCGTGACGATCTGGTCGGTCAATACATTGGCCACACCGCACCCAAGACCAAAGAAGTGCTGAAAAAAGCCATGGGCGGCGTGCTGTTCATCGACGAGGCCTACTACCTGTATCGGCCTGAAAACGAACGTGACTACGGGCAAGAGGCCATCGAGATCTTGCTGCAAGTGATGGAAAACCAGCGTGATGACCTGGTCGTGATCCTGGCGGGCTACAAAGACCGCATGGACACCTTCTTCCAGTCCAACCCGGGCATGTCGTCGCGCATTGCGCACCACCTGGACTTTCCTGATTACGACGTGGGCGAGCTGCTCCACATTGCCGACAAGATGCTGGCGCAGCAACAGTACCAATTCGGGCCGGGTGCGCGATTGGCCTTTGACGACTACCTGGGCCGGCGCCTGCAGCAGCCGCATTTCGCCAATGCACGCAGTGTGCGCAACGCGCTGGACCGCGCCCGCCTGCGCCAGGCTAGCCGGCTGTTTGCTGACCGTGAACGCGCCCTCAGTCCGGCTGACTTGAGCACCATCGAGCCGCACGACATCTTGGCCAGCAGGCTGTTTCAGGCAGCCGCTGTTGCAATAGATGCACCCCAAGAAAACACAAAAGCACAGAGGACAGCATGATCGAACTCGAAGCCGCCCTGGCCGCGAACCTGGCCGATGCCCACCCCGATGTGCAACGCGTGCTGATCGACACCTTGAGCGTGATGGCGCAGGCCTGCGCTCGCATTGGCGACATTGCGGCGCAAGGCATGCTGGCCCATGCGCATGGCTGGGCCGATTCGCACAACTCGCAAGGCGAGCAACAAAAGCGGCTGGACTTGCTAGCAGACGATTGCATGCGCCAGGCCCTGGCTGCTTGCCCCCATGTGGCGGGCTGGGCCAGTGAAGAACTGGAGAACGCACAGGCCTCAAGCCAGCACGGGCAAACCGGTCCCCTGCTGGTGGTCTACGACCCTTTGGATGGTTCATCCAACATCGAGGCCAACATTTCCATTGGCACCATCTTCTCCATCCTGCCGCATCGCTATCGGGGCGCCAACCCAGGCGACGCCGATTTCATGCAGCCTGGGCATCAGCAAGTGGCCGCTGGTTACGTGCTGTACGGGCCGGCCACCTTGATGGTCTTGACCTGCCGCCGCGGTGTGTTGGTGTTCACTTTGGACAAGCGCGCCGGTGCGGATTCGGCCCGTTGGGTGCTCACGCAGGAGCAGGTCGAAATTCCCAAGGCCTCCAAGGAGTTCGCCATTAACGCCTCGAACCAGCGCTTTTGGGAAAAGCCCATTCAGCGCTACATCGCCGAATGCGTGGCCGGTGAAAACGGACCGCGCATGAAAGACTTCAACATGCGCTGGGTGGCCTCGATGGTGGCCGAGGTGCATCGCATCATGACCCGTGGTGGCGTGTTCCTCTACCCCCGCGACACGCGCGAGCCCATCAAGCCCGGGCGCCTGCGCTTGATGTACGAAGCCGCACCCATGGCCTTGCTGGTGCAGGAAGCGGGAGGGCGTGCCGTGAACGGCACCAGCGAATTGCTCGACCTCATCCCCGATGTGCTGCATCAGAAGGTGCCCGTCATTTTGGGCTCGAAAGACGAGGTGGACCGCATCGTGAACTACCACGCCGATCCGCATGAAAACGTGTCCTGGCAACTGTTCAAGACCCGGTCCCTGTTTGTGCAGCCTCAGGCCTGAAAGGCATCGCCATGTCCAGACGCCACCCCATCATTGTGGTCACCGGCTCCAGCGGGGCGGGTACCAGCACGGTCAAAAGCACGTTTGACACCATCTTCCGCCGAGAGGGCGTGCGGGCAGCTGTGATCGAAGGCGATGCCTTCCACCGCTACAACCGCGTCGAGATGAAATCGCGCATGGCGCAGGCCGAAGCCCAGGGCCATTCCATGAGCCACTTCGGCCCCGAAGCCAACGAATGGGGAGTGTTGGAGCAGCAGTTCCGCGCCTATGGTGAAACGGGCCGCTGCCGCACACGCTACTACTTGCACAACGACGACGAAGCCCAGCCCTATGGGCAACCCGCCGGTACCTTCACCTCATGGCAAGACACCGCGGTGGACACCGATTTGTTGTTCTACGAAGGCCTGCACGGCTGTGTCAAAACCGACGCCGTGGACCTGGTTCGTCATGTGGACCTGAAGATCGGCGTGGTGCCGATCATCAACCTGGAATGGATTCAAAAAATCCATCGCGACACCAAATCGCGCGGCTATTCGAAAGAAGCGGTGGCCGACACCATCTTGCGCCGCATGCATGACTACGTGCATTACATCTGCCCGCAGTTTGGCGAGACTGACATCAACTTTCAGCGCGTGCCGGTGGTCGACACCTCCAACCCCTTCATCGCCCGCGACATTCCTACGGCGGGCGAAAGCATGACGGTGATCCGCTTCAAGAATCCGCGCGGCATCGACTTCCCCTACCTGCTGTCCATGATCGGTGACTCGTTCATGTCAAGGGCCAACACCATCGTCGTGCCAGGCGGCAAGATGGACCTGGCTATGCAGCTCATTCTCACGCCCATGATCTTGCGTTTGATGGAAATCCGTCGGGCGCAGATGCAATGAGAGAGTGCCAAATGATTCAAGCCATTACCTTTGATCTGGACGGCACTTTGGTGAACACCGCCAGCGAAATTGCCGAAGCCGCCAACCGAACCCTGCTGCAGCTGAATTTGCCCCTGCGCTCTCTGGCCGAGGTGACCGGCCACATTGGCCATGGCACCCGCGAGCTCATGTTGGGCTTGTTGCGGCAAGCGGCTCAAGCGGCTGAACTCGCGGGCCACCGTGCCGAGCAAGCCCGAGTGGCTGGGCTCGACATCGAGCAGGTCATGACCGCCTTCGAGCGCCACTACGGCGCCACGACCGGCACCACGGCCGAGCTTTACGCTGGCGTCAGGGAAGGGCTGGACCAGTTGCGCGAGGCGGGCATTCGCATGGCCTGTGTCACCAACAAGGAATTCCGCTTTGCCGTGAAGGTATTGGAGGCCACCGACCTCGCCACTTACTTCCCAATCGTCATAGGTGGCGATTCGCTGCCCCAGAAGAAACCCGACCCTGCGGTGATTCGATATTGCCTGGAAGCGTTAAATGTGAACCAATGGGCTGCAGCGCACCTGGGTGATTCAGGCATTGACGTGGTGACCGCCCGGTGCGCGGGCGTGGCCGCCTGGGCTGTGCCCTATGGCTACAACGGCGGGCAGCCCATTGAACTGGCGCAGCCCGATCATGTGTTTGCTTCCCTGGCTGATGTGGCGCGCCATGTGTTGGCGCCGCGCATGGCCGCCTGACGCAAGGAGACCAAGATGGCCGTGACGACACCGATTGCCGATGTGGGCTGGAGGGCCGAACCCTTCCGATTGAAGGGCGTGGACGGGCGCATGCACAGCCTGCGAGAACTGGCCGGCCCACGTGGCACGCTGGTCATGTTCATCTGCAATCACTGCCCTTATGTACGGGCCGTGCTGCCGCGCATCGTGCGCGATGTGCGCGAGTTGCTGCCCCTGGGTGTGCATGCCATTGCCATCAACCCCAATGACGAACGCAGCCATCCCGACGACAGCTTCGAGCGCATGAAGGCCGTGTCCAAGGAGTGGCTGTTTCCCTTCCACTACCTGCATGACACGACCCAAGACGTGGCCCGTGCCTACGACGCCGTTTGCACGCCTGACTTCTATGGTTTTGATGCGGACCTGCGCTTGCAGTACCGGGGCCGACTGGACGCTTCGCGTAAAGAGGCTGCGCCAGATGATTCGGACAGAGAGTTGTTCGACGCCATGCGCCTGATTGCGCACTATGGCTATGGCCCCGGCGAGCAACATGCCAGCATGGGGTGCTCGATCAAATGGAAGCCCTTGCCCCAGCCCCAGGGCGATGAAGACATGGACTGGCAGATGGTGCTCTAGCGTCAAAGACAGGGGGCGCGCCCCGTGGGGCGGTCAAGCTAGACGGAGACATGAGGGCACCAGGCCGCCATGTCTCCGCTCCTCCCTAGCTATCCCGTGATGACAGCAAACCTGTATACAGAAACTGGGTCGCAGTTGCAAAACTGCAGTTTTGACAATGTTAGTGCAGTTTTGTTTCACTTGAACGGCGTCAGACCCCTCGATCAAGGGGCAAGCTTCGCTAAACTCCGACCTCAGGAGCGCAGCAGCAGGCTCCAGCAGTAAACAAGGGTTGTGTGTCGATGGATGTCGCGGTTTTTGGCATGGACTGGGCGGAGTTTTTGCGCTCGTTGAAGGGGGGGACCATCAGTCAACCCTTCCTCGTGCGCGAGTCTGAGGCCGGCCAGAAGCCCGAGTGGTATCTCTACGCTGTCAGCCCTCGCACCTTGGTTCAGGTGCTGACCGTTAAAAAGAAGCCGCGCTCGTGGCGCACCGTGGACGGCGCTCTGGCCGACCTCGAACGTGACTTTGGCGAGCTACCTCCCGTGACCGTGTACGGTTCAGTCGATACGGTTGCCCTGACATGAGCAAAGCGCACGCGTTGAAGGTGGTTCGCCCCTTGCGCACTCCCAGCCCGTCGGCGCTCGGCCGGCCGGCCATTGTTGCAACCACAGAACCCGCGCTGTTTGAGTCCGCACTGGCTTCGTATCTGGGGCGCGATGTTTTCCTGTTTGAGCAAGGGGCGCAGGCCCTGGAACGGCTCTCGCAAATGGCATATGGATCGGGACTGTTCCTGGCAGACTTCCGCGCCTTGGCAGACCGTTGGACCGGACAGAAGTTCTTGAAATTCATCCGTGATCGACGCGAGTTCGATGCGGTGGAAGTCTGGCTGCTGGCCGACCATTGGCAACTGCCTCAGGAGCAGTGGATCATCAAGTGCGGCGCGCAGGGCTTTCTCAAGCGTCAGCCCGAGGTGGTGCAAGCCCGCGTGCTGGGGCAGCGGCCAGACCGCGATGCCAGCGGCGCTGACGCGTCTGGCCCGGACAGCATCGTGACGGCGGCCGGCGATCCCTGGATGGAAGCCGTCAACCAGGTCTTCAAACGGTTTGCAGGCGCTTTGGGCGCTCGTTTGTTGACCATGCAATCTCTGGAAGCCATGGAAAGCCGAGGGCAGGGCGACCGTCACTTTTACGTCTCGGATCTCTCATCCCGTTTGATGAACCCGGGGCGGCAATCGGAGTTTCTGATTGCGCTGAAGCAGGCGGGGTTGATCGAATGAAGCCGCTGCGTCGTTTCCGGCGTTTGAAGATCATGTATCAAGCCTGGCTGATCATGATCTTGATCGTGGCAGCCGTGGCCAGCTCCTTCCTGTTTTGGGCTGCGGACAATGCCCGCCAGGCTGAGTTGGCGCACTCTCGCACCGTGGCTGACATGGCCGACAGCCTGCGCTTGCTGGTGGCTCGGCATGGTGGCGTTTACGTGCGCCGTCAGGCCGATGAAGACGTGGCCAAGGTGGGGCGCTACCTGTCTGAGTATGTGGCGCAACCCAACCCCAGCGAACCGGCTGATCAGCCCTTTCATGTCTTTCACCAGAAAAACCCGTTTCTGGCTTTGTCTGACTACTCCGCTGAGGTGCAACGCTCGCCGGCTGCGGCCAAATTCCGGCTGACCAGCGACAACATGATGAACCCGGCCAACCAGCCCGATCTGTTCGATCTGGAGGCATTGGCGGTCATGCGCGAAACGGGTGTCTCCGAGTACTGGAAAGTCAAGGGAGATGTGTTGCGCTACACCCGAGCGCTTCGGGCTGAGAAGACCTGTTTGGCTTGCCATGGGCGCCCAGAAGATGCTCCCGCCGTCGTTCGGTCGAAATACAAGGCGCCGGATGGTGGGCACAAAGGCGGGGGTTACGGGTACGCGGTGGGCGAGGTCATCGGGGTCACCTCGGTGACCGTGCCGCACACCACGTTTGCCGATTTGCTGCTTCAGCAGTCGTGGGGGTTCTGGATATCGATTGCGGTCATCCTGGGACTGATTGCCTTTGTTTTCTGGCAGCTCATGCGCGGCGTGGTCAAGCCTTTGAGCCGCTTGTCGCGTTATGCGGAAGACATCGCCCATGCCGATGACTTGTGCAGCGTGCGCCAGCCCGTGTTCGACGCCGACGAGGCATCCAGCCGCAACGAAATCCACCAACAGTTATTTGCCCTGAAGGCCCTGCATGAGTCGATGCGCTCGGCGGTGGATCACATCACGCGGCATGGGCGCTGAGTGCGAGCCCTCGAATGAAGGGGTTAGGGGTACGTATCAACCATTAGGCTTGATACAGTGCTTCCTCGCTGATCTATTCATATTCAGGAGTAAAAACATGTTCAAGCAATTGGCCTCCGTCCTGTCGATGGCTGCTGCTCTGGTTGCAGCCCCAGCGATGGCCCAGTCTTACGACTTTTCGAACTTTGCGACCAGCGGGCAGAGCTTTCAGGGTGTCACCCTGGGCAACATGACGCTGGCCTCGGAAAATGGTCAGTTGGTCTACACCGATGGCTACGGCGGTGGCATCTATGACGGCTTCGGTGGTTCTAACGAAATCACTCTGACTTTTGCAGCGCCCATCACCGCGATTTCTGTGCGCGCTGGTGACGGCGCTGGCGACTTCGATGCGTTCGGCCTGATTGCCTATGCATTTGGCACCAACAACGTGATTGCGTCGGTGTATTCGCCGAAGTTTGGCGGCCCGGCTGAACCCGAATGGTTCACCCTGTCGCTGTCGGGGCTGGGCGCCATCGGCAAGGTGGTGATTGACCCTTGCAACAGCGGCGTGTGCCCTGGTAACGCGGGTGGCTCGGGCGGCGTGGTGGTCACCGACATCAACGTGACGGCTGTTCCCGAGCCTGCAACCTATGCCCTGATCTTCGGTGGCATGGCTGTGGTGGGTGCGATGCGCCGTCGTCAACAAGCCTGATCAACACGGCTTGTTTGGTTAAAGGCCACCGGATTCGGTGGCCTTTTTCATTGGGGCTTGATATGACTGAGTTTTGCCCAGAGGGGCGCTCACGCGGCAAGTGTGCCGCCCAAGGCACATGCCTGCCGAGCCAGTTCCGTCAGACCCGCCCAGTTCTTGTCTTGCACCCAGGCCGACGGGGCCAACCATGAGCCACCCACGCAAGCCACGTTGGGCAGAGCCAGATAGCTGGGAGCGTTGTCCGGTGTGATGCCACCGGTCGGGCAGAACCGTGCATTTGGGAAAGGCCCGCCCAAGGCTTTGAGCAAGCCAACCCCGCCAATTTGTTGGGCAGGAAAGAGCTTGAAGCACTCGAATCCGGAGTCTGTGGCCGCCATCAATTCGGAGGCAGTGGCCACACCGGGTAACAGAGGCACAGGGGCCTTGGCCGCCTCGTGAGCCAGTTGGGTTGTCAGGCCTGGGGAGACCACGAACTGTGCGCCGGCCTGCGCCGCCGCATGCCATTGCTTGGGCGTGGTCACGGTACCCGCCGCCACCACAGCCTCAGGCAAGTTAACGCTGATTTCGCGGATGACCTCCAGCGCGTTGGCCGTGCGCAAGGTGATTTCCAGCACGCGCAGGCCGCCGGCGAGCAAGGCCTGGGCAATGGGCAACGCATCTTCGGTTCGTTCAATGACCAACACCGGAATCACCGGGCTGATGGCCAGGGTGGGTTGCAGCAGGTGGTTCTTGTTGCTCATGATGGGATCTTGTCTGTTGAGGTGTTCAGGCCCACGTTCGGGCCCACAGGCATGCCGAAGGTCATGGCACCCTGTTCGGCGCTGCTGACCTGTTGTCTGAAGGTGCCAAACAACTCGCGGCCCATGCCGGTGTGATGGTTGTGGCCACTTGCGGGCAGGGCGGTGGTGTCGCGGCCTTGCCATTCGTTGGCATTGACCAAGGCCTGAAGCTCGCCCGTGTTGGCGTCAAGCCGGATCAGGTCACCATCGCGAACCTTGCCCAAAGGGCCGCCTGCCAACACCTCGGGGGTGACGTGGATGGCGGCAGGCACCTTGCCGCTGGCACCCGACATGCGCCCGTCGGTGACCAAGGCCACGTGGTAGCCCTGGTCTTGCAGATTGGTCAGGGCAGGGGTCAGGGCATGCAGTTCCGGCATGCCGTTGGCACGTGGACCCTGGAAGCGCACCACGACGACCACATCGCGGTTCAACTCGCCCTGGCGATAGGCATGCAGCATGTCTTCCTGGTCGTCGAAAACGCGCGCAGGGGCCTCGACCACACGGTGTTCGGGTTTGACGGCCGAGACCTTGATGACAGCACGTCCCAGCTTGCCTTGCAGCACCTTCAGCCCGCCATCGGGAGCAAAGGGGTGGCTCACGGTGGCCAGCACATCGGGTCGGGCGCTTTGCGCTGGTGCGTCGACCCAGACCAGTTGGCCGTCTTGCAAGGTGGGCTGGCGGGTGTAGGCGCGCAGGCTGGGGCCCATCGCAGTGTGGACCTGCTCATGCAGCAAGCCGTGGTTCAGCAGCTCTCGAATCAGGAAGCCCATGCCCCCTGCGGCGTGGAAAGTGTTGACGTCGGCGCTGCCGTTTGGGTAGACGCGGGCCAGCAAGGGCACCACCGCAGAGAGTTGGTCAAAGTCGTCCCAGTTGATGATGATGCCCGCCGCGCGGGCCATGGCCACCAGATGCAAGGTGTGGTTGGTGGAGCCGCCGGTAGCCAGCAGGCCCACGATGCCGTTGACGATGGCTTTCTCATCAATCACGCGGCCCACCGGGGTGTACTGAGGGCCCGACTGCACCAGTCGAGCCGCTTGCCGGGCTGCCTCGCGTGTCAAGGCTTCGCGCAAGGCGGTGCCTGGGGGCACGAACGCCGAGCCAGGCAGATGCAGGCCCATGATTTCCATCAGCATCTGGTTGCTGTTGGCGGTGCCGTAAAAAGTGCAGGTGCCTGCACCGTGGTAGGCCTTTTCTTCGGCTTCCAGTAGCGCATCGGCGCCAATTTCTCCGGCGGCGTGGCGTTGGCGAATGCGGGCCTTTTCCTCGTTCGATAAGCCTGACCCCATCGGGCCCGCAGGCACGAACACCGTGGGCAGGTGGCCAAAGGCCAGGGCGCCAATCAGCAGGCCGGGCACGATCTTGTCGCACACGCCCAGGCACAAGGTGGCGTCGAACATGTTGTGCGACAGGGCGATGGCGGTGCTCATGGCGATCACATCGCGCGAAAACAGCGACAACTCCATGCCCGGCTGGCCCTGGGTTACACCATCGCACATGGCGGGCACGCCGCCCGCGAACTGCGCTGTGGCACCCACTTCGCGGGCGGCCTGTTTGATCCAGTCTGGGTAGGCAGCCAGCGGCTGGTGGGCTGACAGCATGTCGTTGTAGCTTGACACGATGGCCAGGTTGGGCTGGCGTTGCTGGCGTAGCCAGATCTTGTCTTGGGCAGGGGCTGCGGCGTAGGCGTGCGCCAGGTTGGTACAGCCCAGGCTGGCGCGCTGGGCCATGTGGGCAGGGTGTCGTTGGGCAGCGGCATCCAGGCTTTGCAGGTAGGCCGTGCGGGTGGCCTGACTGCGTTGCTGGATCCGTTCAGTCACGGCTTGCAGTTGTGGGTGAAGCGTCACGTTGGGTAGGGCCATCTCGCTACAAAAACACACGCAGATGGTTCATTATGGTGTTCATTCAGACTGTCGGGTCAATTGAAATGCAACCCATGCTGGACTTCCACTGCGCGGCCACGCCCACCGATCTGGCGCTGGAATTGGCCACCTTTGTCTCGCAGTGTCTGACCGAAACGTTGCGAACCCGTGACCGGGCTTTGTTGGTCGTGTCAGGGGGCAGCACGCCTGTGCCTTTTTTCGACGCACTGAGCTGCATGAGCTTGCCTTGGGAGCAGGTGGTCATCACCCTGGCTGATGAGCGCTGGGTGCCGCCCACGCACCCTGACAGCAATGAGCGGCAGGTGCGAGAGCATTTGCTTCGCGGTGAGGCCGCGCGTGCCATCTGGATGCCGTTCTGGCGTTCGGGCCTGAATGCGCACGATGCCTTGCCCCTGATTCAAGGCGAATTGGACGCCTTGCCCTGGCCGGCCAGCGTGGTGGTGTTGGGCATGGGGTCAGACGGGCACACGGCATCTCTGTTTCCGCATGACGCAACCTGGGTGGATTCTCAGAGTGCGCCTGAACGGTGTTTGGCTGTCGCGGCCCCGTTGCCGCCCAATGTGCCGGTGTCTCGCGTCAGTTTGACGCCCACCAGCCTGGTTGATGCCGAAAACGTGGCGATCTACCTGACTGGAGAAGCCAAGTGGGATGTGCTGCACCGTGCCGAGCGCGATGGCCCAGCACGTGACTACCCGATTCGGTTGGCATGGCTGCAGCGTCATGCGCCCTGCCATGTGTTTTACGCCGACTGAGTCAGACAGCGTCGGCCTGGATGACTTCGGTCTTGATCAGTCGCTCGCCTGCGTGACTGCGGCCGCCACTGGCAAACAGAGGCTGGTTTTCTTTTTCGAAGAATCGCAAGGTGACTGAATGCGCATGGGCTGGCGCCAGTGCACGGCGCGCGGCAGCTTCGAGGCGCTCGACATCGTCGGGGGAGGTCACCTCATACAGATCCACCGTGGGTTTGGCAAACGCGCCAGGGTGGCTGTAGTAGATCTGGCCGTGGCCTTGGTGTTCGACCTGGTGACGGTCAGGGAAGCGTCCATAGCCAGTGGCCATGAGCTTGCCCAGTTGGTCGGCCACAAGGGCGTCATCTGTTGACGGAATGTGGGCGACTTGCCAGAGCAAGGCGCTGAACAAGGTCGTTCCCGCCACGAAAACAGCCCGTGTGAGTCGGCTTGTCAGCGTCTTGTTCATAGTCGAACTCAGTCTTTCTTGGGGCCAGAGGCCTGGCGGGCGTCGCCCTGACGGGGGCCGCGTGGGCGTTGGTCTGGGCGGCGGTCAGGACGGTCGGCTCGGTCTGGACGGGCTTGGCCTTCTGGTCGGCGTGGGCCGCCAGGTTTGCGACCTGGGCCTGGGGCCTGGCGTTTGGGGGCCAGCATTTCAGGGTGGTCAATGCGGTCTTGGCGGGCTTGCGCTAGCAGGCCTTCCAGTGCTTCGGGCGCAATGCCCTTGAGCGCGCAGAAGTTGGCTTGCGTGAGGGTGGTGCGCTCGAAGTCGCGCAGCAGGCCCGCACGCTGGCGGATTTGCTGTTCCTGCTCTTCACGTTGCGCTTCTTTTACCGAGCGGCGGCGCTTGAGTTCGTCGGACGCGGCCTGGCGGTGTTCGTCGGTCAGGTCACCCGCGGGTTGACCATCGAGGTCGAAACGCTGAGTGGCCTTGGTCAGTCCGATCAGGTAGGCGTAGCTGCCGGTGTGGCGGCGCAGGAAGGACGACAGCACGGCCTTTGTGAAGACACCGGGCGCGCGCTCCTGAATGTCGGCCTGAATGCGCAACTTCAAGGGCAGTGGCTTGTCGGCACCAAACAGCGCGGGGAACAGTTCTTTGAGCTTGTGGCCACAGTCGGCGGGCGTCATCTCGCTGGCGGCGGTGCTGGTGGGGACAGATTGAGAAGGGGTGTCTGACATGCGTCGAGCCAATATCCGGGAAAAGCGAGAGTGTGCCTGATTCCTGAGCCGGGATTGACATGCACCGATCTGGCCCGTAACTTGCTGCACATCTGCAGGCCTAAAACCACCTGGTTTGACTGGAGATCCGAGTGTCCATTCACGTTGCCCTCAATCACGTTACGCATTACTCGTACGACCGGCTGGTGAGCCTGTCGCCTCAGGTGGTGCGTTTGCGACCGGCCCCGCATTGCCGTACCCGCATCCTGTCCTATTCCCTGAAGGTTGAGCCGGTGGTGCATTTCATCAACTGGCAGCAAGACCCGTTCTCCAACCATCTGGCCAGGCTGGTTTTTCCTGAACGAACAAAGGAATTTCGCGTCACGGTGAACCTGGTGGCCGAAATGGCGGTGCACAACCCCTTCGACTTCTTCCTGGAGCCCGAAGCGGAGCAGTTTCCCTTTGTGTACGACCCGGCCTCGGCACGCGACCTGGCGCCCTATCTGGTCAAAAGCGAGTTGACCCCGAGGTTTCAGGCATTTGTTGACAGCATTGACCGCAGCACAGTCCGAACCATCGACTTCCTGGTCAGCCTCAATCAGCGGCTGCAACGAGACATTGCCTACACCATCCGCATGGAGCCGGGGGTGCAAACGCCCGAAGAGACCTTGACCTTGCAGTCAGGTTCGTGCCGTGACACAGGCTGGCTGATGGTGCAAGCCCTGCGCCACATGGGGCTGGCGGCACGTTTTGTGTCGGGCTACCTCATCCAACTCAAGGCCGACGTGGCCGCGCTGGATGGCCCGTCGGGCACCGAGGTTGATTTCACCGATTTGCATGCCTGGTGCGAGGTGTTCTTGCCGGGAGCTGGCTGGATCGGGCTAGACCCCACTTCGGGCTTGCTGGCCGGCGAAGGGCACATTCCAGTGGCCTGCACACCCGAGCCCACCGGCGCAGCCCCCGTGAGCGGGGCGGTCGATGAATGCGAGGTGAGCTTCCATCACGACATGTCTGTGTCGCGCATTTACGAGTCGCCCCGGGTGACCAAGCCCTACACCGAAGACCAATGGCTGGCCATCGATGCCCTGGGCAAGGCGGTGGACAAGCATTTGCATCAACAGGATGTTCGTCTGACCATGGGGGGCGAGCCCACATTCGTGTCGGTAGACGACCGCGACGGTGCCGAATGGAACACCGATGCCCTGGGCCCCACCAAGCGCGGACTGGCCACCAATCTGGTTCACCGCTTGCGGCAGCGCTATGGGCAAGGCGGCTTCTTGCACTTCGGGCAGGGCAAGTGGTACCCCGGCGAGCAGTTGCCGCGCTGGGCCTTGTCCATTTTTTGGCGCACCGACGGCCAGCCGTGCTGGCACGACCCCACTCTGTTTGCTGACGAGCGCCACTCCATTCGCTACACCAGTGCCGATGCCCGTCTGTTCATTGACACCCTGGCGACCAAGCTGGGGGTGGGGGCGGACCATATCCAAACTGGCTACGAAGACACCTGGTACTACCTGTGGCGTGAACGCCGACTGCCGGTGAACGTGGACCCGCTCGACGCCCGACTCGATGACGAACTCGAGCGGGTGCGCCTGCGTCGCGTGTTCGACCAGGGGCTGGACCACGAAGTGGGCTATGCCTTGCCGCTCAAACGAGATTGGCCGGTTGGTTTGAGTGGGCCCCGCTGGATCACTGGCCCGTGGTTCTTCCGTGATGAGCGCATGTACCTCATTCCCGGGGACTCATCCATGGGCTACCGCTTGCCGCTGGACTCACTGCCTTGGGTCAGCAAAGGGCAGTACCCCTATGCGCATGAACACGACCCCTTTGCGCCCAAGCCTGCGCTGCTGGATGCCAGTACCTTGAAAGCGCAATACGCTTCTCACCAGATCGGTGCGGGGTTTGCGCAGGGCGGGGCGGTCAGCGTGCAGGGGCAAACGGTATCGGGCCTGGGTAGCGCGGATCAGAATGGTGAATGGGGGCATTTGCGAGCCAACCCGGTGGTGGGGGCGGCCGGCCCGGCCAACGCCGCCATGGGAGACCCAGGCCGTGCGCCTGACCGGTTTGAGTCGGCCCACTGGATCACGCGTTCCGCCTTGTGCGTGGAGGTGCGCAACCCGGATCGATCCAATGGACCGAAGGTGGAGTCGCGCGGCGACGGCGGTGGGGTGATGTATGTGTTCATGCCGCCCCTGACCAGCCTGGATGACTACCTGGACCTGCTGACCGCAGTCGAGTCAACGGCCACCGACCTGGGCATGCAGATCGTGTTGGAAGGCTACCCGCCGCCCAGAGATGCCCGACTGACTGTGCTGCAGGTGACCCCAGATCCTGGCGTCATCGAGGTCAACATTCACCCCGCCCGTAACTGGGGTCAGTTGGTGGATCACACCGAGTTCCTGTACGAGGCAGCGCACGAAACCCGGTTGTCGAGCGAAAAGTTCATGATCGATGGGCGACATACCGGCACAGGGGGCGGCAACCACTTTGTGCTGGGTGGGGCCACGCCGGCCGACAGCCCCTTCCTTCGGCGCCCCCATCTGCTGACCAGCCTGATCACGTTCTGGCACAACCACCCCTCGTTGTCCTACCTGTTTTCGGGCTTGTTCATTGGGCCCACCAGCCAGGCGCCACGGTTGGATGAGGCCCGCACGGATCAGGTCTACGAAGTGGAAATCGGGCTGCGAGAGGTGGAGCGCCAAGAGGCCATCTGGGGGCAATGCCCGCCCTGGATGATTGACCGCACCTTGCGCAATTTGCTGATCGATGCCACGGGCAACACCCACCGCAGCGAGTTCTGCATCGACAAGCTGTATTCGCCCGACGGGCCGACCGGGCGGTTGGGCCTGCTGGAGTTGCGCGCGTTTGAGATGCCGCCCCATGCGCGCATGAGCCTGGTGCAGCAACTGCTGATTCGGGCGCTGGTGGCGTGGTTCTGGCGTGAGCCCTACCAGGGACACGGCGCCCAGCGTCTCACGCGCTGGGGAACCGAATTGCATGACCGATTCATGCTGCCCGCTTTTGTGGAGCAAGACTTCACCGACGTGCTGACCGAACTACGCCAAGCAGGTTTCGATTTTGATGCGCAATGGTTCGCCCCACACTTCGAGTTCCGCTTTCCCTATATTGGCGAAATCGCGGCCGCGGGCATGCGCCTGACCCTGCGTGGGGCCTTGGAGCCATGGCATGTGATGGGGGAAGAGGGCGCGGCGGGGGGCACTGTTCGGTATGTCGATTCGTCGCTGGAGCGCCTGGAGGTGCGCGCAACGGGGCTGAACGGCAACCGACACGTGATCACCGTGAACGGACACATCTTGCCTTTGCACCCCACGGGGCGCGTGGGTGAGTTTGTGGCCGGGGTGCGCTACCGAGCCTGGCAACCGCCTTCTAGCTTGCACCCCACCATTGGGCCCGATGCGCCGCTGACCTTCGATGTGGTCGATGCCTGGTTACGCCGCTCGATTGGCGGGTGCCAGTACCACGTGGCGCATCCGGGCGGACGCAATTACGACACCTTCCCAGTTAACGCTTACGAGGCAGAAAGCCGGCGTCTGGCGCGTTTTTTCCGCATGGGGCACACCCCTGGGGTGATGACGCTCAAGCCCTTGCCTGCGGGCATTGAGCATCCGCTGACGCTGGATTTACGCGCACTCAAAACGCACTAGAAGGGCGCAGGCCGTGTCGTGCCAATTCGGCCGCCACGGCTTGCAGCGGTTCACGCCATTGGCCTCGTTGTGTTTGACGGAACAGCTTGGCACTGGGGTACCAGGGGGAGTCGTTGCGGTGCATCAGCCAGCGCCAGTCAGGGCTGTGGGGCAGCAAGATCCAGGTGGGCTTGCCCATGGCCGCAGCCAGGTGGGCCACCGATGTGTCCACGCTGATGACCACGTCCATCTGCTCAATCAAGGCGGCGGTGTCGTCAAAGTCGTGCAACTGAGCGGCGTGCTGCTCAATCTGGGGCTGGGCGGCCAGTATGGGGTGATCAGCCTCGCGGACTTCCTTTTGCAGGCTGTGGTAACTCGGGCCCGAAGGCAAGTGGGCCAGCAAGGTGCTCAAGGGCAGGGAGCGGTGGCGGTCGTTGCTGTGGGCGGCATTGCCCGACCACACCAGGCCCACGCGCAAGGCGGTTTGGGGGCCCAAGGTGTCTTGCCAGGCGCGAGCGCGTTGTGGGTCGGCTCGCAGGTAAGCCCGGGGGGCCAATAAATCGTCCGGGCGAGATTGGAAGGCGCCGGGCAAGCTCATCAGTGGGCAATGCAGGTCGAAGGCGGGCAAAGCCTCGCCTGCGGGTACCACCTGAACGGCAGGGTGCAGCCGTTGCAGCAATCCCAGTAGCGCGACCGGGGCTTCTAGCACCACTTGCGCGCCCAGGTCCACCAAAGCGCTGGCGTAGCGGCAGAACTGCAAGGTGTCGCCCAAGCCCTGTTCTGCGTGCAGCAAGATGGTCTGGCCAGCCGGGCTGGTTTCCCCCAGCCACAGGGGCTGCTTGAATGAACGTTGTGGGCTGGTGAAACGCTCCTTTTTCCACCGCCATTCGAGTTGAGGTAAACCGCGCTCCCAATCGCCTGCCAGCAAATCGACCCAGCCCAGGGCCCATTGCGCTTCGGGGTTGGTCGGTTGCAGTTCGCAGGTTCGGGCAAAGGCCTGGCGTGCGGCGGGCAGCTCCCCCTGGTCGAGGTGGGCGTTGCCCAGGTTCATGTGCGCCTCGGCCTGGTCCGGGGCCAGCTCGGTGGCGCGTTGGCACAGGGAAACGGCCTCGGCAGCTTGACCTCCATCGCGCAACAGGCCAGCCAGATTGACCAGGGCCGCGATCTGGTTGCCGTCCAATTCGAGGCTGCGCTGGTAGCTGGTTTGGGCCGCATCGCGCAGGCCTAGGGCTTCCTGGGTCAGGGCCTGGCCGGTCCAGCCAGCGGCGTCATTCGCGAAGGTGGGCAGGGCGGCCTGGTAGTCCGGTAGGGCGGCCTCGTGCAGCCCGGCTGCGCGCAGGGCATGGGCGCGAGCCAGTCGGGCAGCCATCAAGCCGCTACGGGCCTGGCTGTTCTGTGGTTCCAGCGCCAGTGCGCGTTCAAAGTGGGGCACGGCTTGCTGCGGGCGATTGGCTCCCATGCAGGCCAAGCCCATATTGAGCTGCGCGGTGGCGAATTCGGGGTCTTGCGCCAAGGCGCGGCCAATCAGGTCCACCGCCTGCGGGAAGTTCTGCTGCCGCATGGCCAGCACGCCCAGCATGTGCAAGGCATCGAATTGTTCCGTGGCGTGCTGCAAAATTTGCTGAAACTGGCTTTGGGCGAGCGGAATTTGCCCAGCATCCATAGCGTCGAAAGCCTGGTCCAACAGGGCATCAAGGGCGTCTTGGTTCATGGAATCTCTGGATTTTTATAAAAATGGGGTGCGTCAACGGTTGACCATCCCCGCCAGTGTCAGGCCAGGAACTCGGGTTTGCACCGAAGATTGGCGGCTGCCATACCGTCTTTGCTCGGGTTAAATTCAACCATGCCCAGTCCAGTTCTTCCTGATTACCTAGATTGTTTCCAGCGTTCGCCCGCCGCGCAGGCCATCCTGAATCGCGACGGTGCCATCGTTGAGATCAACGAAAAGGCCACGCAATTGTTGGGTTTGGCGCGCGAGGCCCTGTTGGGGCGCCCGGTTGCCGAGTTGATTTTTGAAGAAGACCGTGGCCCGATGAATGCGGCCATTCAAGACAGTGCCCGGAACAAGCGAGCTGTCGAGGTCGATTGCCGTATGCCGGCGTCTGGGTCGATTGGGCGGTGGTTTTCGGTCCAATTTCAACCGGGTTTCCAGGACGACTACGCCGTGGCCTGGTACGTGGTGTTTGCCGACATCACCGAGCGCAAGAAGCATGACGCCTGGCTGACGCAGCGCAATGCGCTGTTGACGGCGTTGTCGAACAACCTCCCGGGGGTGATTTACGTGTTCCGCCCCGGGCCCGACAAAGGCGGGCGGCTGGAGTTCGTCAGCGAGGGTGCGCGCGACATGTTTGGCTGCACGCCCGAAGAAGCGCTGGCCTCGCCCTGGGCTCTGTACAACCGAGTTGTGCCGGAAGACCTCAACAAGTTCTTCCAGCAGCGAGATGACGCCATTGAGGCTTCGGGGCGCTTGCACAGTGAGTTTAGGGTGCGCACTGGCAAGGGCGAATTACGCTGGTGTTCGGCTGATTCGGTGTCGGGCATTGATCCTGATGGCCAAGAGGTGCGCTGTGGCTACATTTCCGACATCACCGAGCACAAGCTGTATCAAGAAGCCATGGTGGCCGCCGAAACGGCCGAGCGGGCCTCGCAAGCCAAGTCGGAATTTCTCTCGCGCATGAGCCACGAGTTGCGCACGCCCCTGAATGCCGTGATCGGGTTTGCCCAACTGTTGCGCATCGATACCCAACCCCGCCTCAGCGAAGGGCAGTTGCGCAAGGTGGAGCTCATCGAGCGGTCTGGGGCCCATTTGCTGGCTGTCATCAGCGATGTGCTTGACCTGTCTCGCATCGAAGCCGGCGACATGCCCATTTCGCTGGAACCTGTGCACGTTGACACCGTTGTGCTGGACGTACTGGCCATGGTGGCCGAATCGGCCCAGTCTTCGCGCGTGCAACTGGCGGGGCCTCAAATCGAACTGGCCTCGGCGGTGCAAGCCGACCGGGTGCGCTTGCGTCAGATCCTGGTGAATCTGGTCAGCAATGCCATCAAGTACAACCGCCCCGATGGATTGGTCAGGGTGCGGGCCTGGCAGCTTGGGTCAAGCATCTCAATTGAGGTTTCCGATACCGGCATGGGCTTGACCCCAGAGCAGCAGCAACACCTGTTCGAACCCTTCAATCGCCTGGGGGCCGACCAGAAAGGCATAGACGGAACCGGGATTGGCTTGGTCATTGTCAAACGCCTGGTTGACCTGATGGGGGGCAATCTGACGGTGCGCAGCGTTCCGTTGGTGGGCACCACCTTTACGGTCGAATTGCCTGCCGCCGAGGAAGACATCCAGTCCGACCATGGCCCGTTACTGGACTTGCCTGAACCCTCCGGCTCGGCCACCGTGCTGTACGTGGAAGACAACGAGGTCAATGTGGTTCTGGTCAAGCAGATCATGGGGCTGCGTCCGTCGTGGCATCTGGTGGTGGCCAACAGTGGTGCTCAGGCCTTGGAGCGGGTGCGCGAGCATCGCCCCGATCTGCTTTTGCTGGACATGCATCTGGGCGACATGACCGGGTTCGAGTTGGTTGATCTGCTCGATGCCGACCCCGCCACCCGAGGCATTCCCAAAGTGGCCTTGTCAGCCGATGCCATGCCCGACCGCGTTCACGCTGCACGCGAGAAGGGCTTTGCGGCTTACATCACCAAGCCCTTGAACGTGGCGAAGTTGTTGCAGTGCCTGGAAGAACAGCTCTCCAAGCGGTAAAGCAAGCGGCTCGCGTCTTGCTTGCGTCACAATGTTCTGGTGACTCGATTGCCCATGGCTTCCAACCTGCCCTTGTTTGACGAGACCGATTTGTCTGATGCCATCGGGCAGGACTTGCTGCAACGCGGCCAGCCTGCCGACTCGGGGCATTACGACGAATTGCGCAACGAGGATGGCGACGTGCGTCCGGTTTGGTTGCGCTTTGCGAACCATCTTGGTGCGCCTCTGGATGATCTGACCCGCCGTCAGGCCTGGCTGGCGCGGCAGATCCAGGAAGACGGCATCACCTACAACGTGTACAGCGCACCCGGCGGACAAAGCCGTCCGTGGTCGTTAGAGGCTTTGCCGCTCATTCTTTCGGCGGCGGAGTGGCGCGGGCTGGAGCAGGGTGTGGCACAGCGTGCGCGTTTGCTCAACCAAATCTTGCAAGACACCTATGGTGAGCAAACTCTGCTGAAGCAGGCCTTGCTGCCTTCGGCGCTGGTGCTTGGGCACCCGGGCTATGTGCGGGGGCTGCAAGGCGTGCAGCCCATCGGTGGGGTGTACCTGCACGTGCTGGCGTTGGACTTGGCTCGAGGCCCTGATGGCAACTGGTGGGTGGTCACTCAGCGCACACAGGCCCCCTCCGGGTTGGGCTATGTCATGCAAAACCGCTTGCTGGTGTCTCGCCTGTTTCCTGAGGCCTATCGGGCTTTGCGGGTTCAGCACCTGGCCAGCGGCTACCGTCAACTGGTTGACACCCTCTCAGAACTGGCGCAACAGTGCTCAGGCGGCCAAACCCCGCGTCTGGCCCTGCTGACCCCGGGCCCTTACAACGAGACCTATTTCGAGCACGCCTACCTGGCGCGCTACCTAGGGCTGCCCCTGGTGGAAGGGGGCGATCTGGTCGTGCGAGACGAAAGCCTCTACCTGAAGACGGTACAGGGCCTGGAGCCCATTCACGGCTTGTTGCGCCGCCTGGACGACGACTTTTGCGATCCACTTGAGTTGCGGGCAGACTCCACCCTGGGTGTGCCGGGTCTGATGCAGGCCGTGCGCGCCCGCAAGGTCGTGCTGGCCAATGCCCTGGGCACAGGCTTCCTGCAATCGCCCGCCTTGCATGGATTCTTGCCGGCCCTCTCGGAACACCTGCTGGGCGAGCCTTTGGCTTTGCCCTCGGTGCCCACCTGGTGGTGTGGCGAAGCCAGTGCCTGGCACGCCATTCAACCCCGTTTGCAAGAGCAGGTCATTCGCCACAGCTACCCAAGAGGCGGCGAAGTGGTGCTGGGCAACCAGTTGAGTGGCGACGCCTTGAAGGCCTGGCGTGATTGCATTGAGCTCGACCCCGCCGCCTACACCGTGCAGAGCTTCGTACCCTATGCCCAGGCCCCGGTCTGGTCGGCGGGCCAAGTGCACATGCGCAGCGCGGCCTTGCGTGTGTATGCCTTGTCAGATGGGAGGGGTGGTTGGCAGGTTCTGCCGGGGGGCATGACTCGCATTGCCAACCGCGAGACCGGACCCATGTCGATGCAGCAGGGCGGCAGCTCGCTGGACACCTGGGTGTTGACCGACGGCCACGTTGACACCTTTTCCATGATGCCGACCTCCGTGCGCGGCGATGAACTGGCCCAGCGCCAACGCCCCGTGTCCAGCCGCACGGGGGAAAACCTATTCTGGATGGGACGCTACACCGAGCGGTGCGAACAGCAGTTGCGCTTGCTGCAAACCATCAAAGACCTCCCATCTGGTGACGACAAACCCCACGATTCGGTTTTACAGGCCGTGTCCGAATTGGCCGACCACCATGGCCTGGTGCCCACAGGCACACCCCATCTCATGCAGGCTCCACGGGTGTTCGAGCGAGCCTTGCTGGACGCCCTGAGCGATGCCCAAGCCAAGCAGGGGGCCTATAGCCTGGCCTACAACCTATCGGCACTCGATCGTTCCGCCCAGATCTTGCGCGACCGCCTGTCTGCCGAGCATGCCCGCTGGTTGCGTGCCCTGGGGGCCGAATTCACTCAGTCGCTGGATCGGTCGTCGCAAGACGCACCCGCCGGAGTGGCGTCTCTCGATCAAATCCAGCCAGCGCTGGATCGATTGGGGCTGCAACTCGCTGCCGTGACTGGGGCACAGACCGACCGCATGACCCGTGACCCCGGCTGGCGCCTGTTGACCGTGGGGCGACTCATTGAACGGCTGGTCAATCACGCCACGGCCCTGCAGGCGTTCTGGTCGTACCGCACCTTGGCGCAACCCGATGGGTTTGACCGCCTGCTTGAACTCTTTGACAGCACCATCACCTTCCGTGCCCGTTTTCAGCGTCGGCTGGAGGTGCCCGCCATTCTGGCCTTGTTGGTGATGGACGAAACCAACCCCCGGGCACTGGCCTGCATCTTGCGCCGTTTGCGCACGGAGTTGAGCAAACTGCCCGTTCAGGCAGGTGATACCGGTGATTGGTTGGCCTTGTTACCTCCCCAGGGAGTGGGGCAGACCTTGGCTCAACTGGCCGATCCGGTGACGGGGGCAGTGGCCGTACAGCATTTGCTTCATTCCCTGATCGAGTTGGGCTGGCGCCTGTCTGACGAGGTGGGGCGTCGGTACTTCGTGCATGCCGAGCACACCGACTCGATGGTCAGCACCTAACGGGAACCCCATGAGCGCCCCAGACGATCCCTCCTGGACGTTGCTCTCGGTCGAGCACGAAACCCTGTATCGGTACGCGCAGGCCGTGGAGCAGTCGCATCACCTGGCGTGCCTCCAACCCTTGGCGGACGCGGCCCAGCGCGTGCAACGCTTTGAGCTGGAGGTTAGCCCGCAGCCACAGCAACTGCGCCATCGGCTCGATGCGCTGGGCAACCAGCGCGCATACTTTGCCCTGCATGCCGCGCACCGAGAACTGCGCGTAGTCGCTCGCAGCGAAGTGTGGGTGAGCGATCGCTATGCCACGTTGAACCCCCGTGCGGGCGCCACCTGCAGCGAGGTGCGAGCCCGCCTGGGCTATTGCGCCAATGCGCCATTCCAGCCGGCCAGCGAGTATCTCTACCCATCGCCTTATGTGCCGCGTCTCGAACCTTTGATCGAGTACGCAGCGCCGTCGCTCAGCCCGAATCGTCCGCTGGCCGAAGCGGCCATCGAGCTCATGCAGCGCATTCACGCTGAATTTGACTACGCGCCCGCATCCACCAGCATCTCCACCCCCGTGCTTGATGTCTTCATTGAGCGCAAAGGCGTCTGCCAGGACTTTGCCCATCTCATGCTCGCGTGCCTGCGCGCTCACGGTCTGGCGGCGCGCTACGTCAGCGGCTACTTGCTCACCTCCCCACCCGCAGGGCAGGCGCCGCTGGTGGGCGCCGATGCGTCGCATGCCTGGGTCAGCGTGTGGGTGCCAGGTCTGGGGCTAAACGGAGCGGGCGACTGGCTTGACCTCGACCCCACCAATGCCTGCATTCCAGGGCGACAACATGTGCGCGTGGCGCAAGGGCGAGACTTTGGCGACGTCACCCCTCTGCGCGGCGTGATCAGGGGTGGGGGGGCGCACACCTTATTGGTGCGTGTCACCACCCGTGAACTGAAGGCAACAGCGGCAGCACCGGTTTGATGCACCGCAGTGGTGTGGTGATGCATCCGGGCGTAGCATGACCATGTGGGCGCCGTGCGTCAGCCCCAAAACCGTGCTTGTCCATGCTGTCATCAGGGAGCTGGCACGGTCCATGCATGAACGAGACTGACCGCGTTATTCGAGGGCCCCAACGGAGGGGCAGAGTCAATGAAATACTTTGACGAAATGCATGTAAGCAGCGCCCAGGTGCGTGACCACTACCGGGGCTACGACCGCTGGTTGGCTCGCCAACCCCGGGAGTTGATGGCCTCGCGCCGTGAAGAAGCCGAAATGATCTTCCGCCGGGTCGGCATCACCTTCGCGGTGTATGGTGACAAGGATGAAGACGGCGCCGGCACTGAGCGTCTGATCCCTTTCGACCTGATTCCCCGCATCATTCCCAGTCAGGAATGGAAGGAAATGGAGAAAGGCTTGCGCCAGCGTGTTACCGCGCTCAACCTCTTCTTGAACGACGTCTATCACGGCCAGGAAATCTTGAAGGCTGGTGTGGTGCCTGCCGAGCCGGTGTTGAACAACGCCCAGTTCCGCAAGGAAATGGTCGGGCTCAAGGTACCGGGGGGCATTTACTCCATCATTGCTGGCATCGACATCGTGCGGGCAGCCAACCCCGATGGGTCGGGCACCTACTACGTTTTGGAAGACAACCTGCGCGTGCCCAGCGGCGTCAGCTACATGCTGGAAAACCGCAAGATGATGATGCGCCTGTTCCCCGACTTGTTCGCCGAACACCGCGTTGCCCCGGTTGCGCATTACCCCGACTTGCTGCTCGACACCCTGCGAGCCATGGCTCCCAATGGGGTCAATGAGCCCACCGCAGTGGTGCTCACGCCAGGCATGTACAACTCGGCCTACTTCGAGCATGCCTTCCTGGCCCAGCAAATGGGCATTGAGTTGGTGGAAGGGCAAGACCTGTTCGTCAAGGACGACTTCGTCTACATGCGCACCACACGCGGCCCGCAGCGCGTCGATGTCATCTACCGCCGCCTCGACGACGATTTCATGGACCCCGAGGTCTTCCGCAAGGATTCCACCCTGGGTGTGGCCGGTCTGCTGCGAGCCTACCGGGCCGGCAATGTGACCTTGGCCAACGCCTTTGGCACGGGCATTGCCGATGACAAGTCGATCTACCCCTACGTGCCCAAAATGATCGAGTTTTACTTGGGCGAAAAACCGATCCTGCAGAACGTGCCCACCTACATCTGCCGGGAAAAGGACGATTTGCAGTACACCTTGGACCACCTGGGTGACCTGGTTGTCAAGGAAGTGCATGGGGCTGGGGGCTACGGCATGCTGGTGGGGCCGGCTTCCACCAAGGCGGAAATCGAAGACTTTCGCAAAGCCTTGCTGGCCAACCCTTCGAACTACATTGCCCAGCCCACGCTGTCGCTGTCGACCTGTCCCACCTTTGTGGAGTCGGGTATTGCGCCCCGGCACATTGACCTGCGGCCCTTCGTACTGTCGGGCAAAACGGTTCAGATGGTGCCCGGCGGCCTCACACGTGTGGCCCTCAAAGAAGGCTCGCTGGTTGTGAACAGCTCACAAGGCGGGGGGACCAAAGACACCTGGGTGCTGGAGGGCTGACCATGTTCAACGACCGCATCGAGCAACACCTGCCTGCCTATTTTGCACAGGCCCACCGTACCGTATCGAATCTGGAGACCAAGCCCATGCTGTCACGCACCGCAGACCACCTCTTCTGGATGGCGCGCTACATGGAGCGTGCTGAAAACACTGCACGTTTGCTGGACGTGAACTACCAGACCTCGCTGCTGCCTCAGTCGGCCGAGGCCGCCGAACAAGCCTGGCGCGGGCTGCTCAGTATCAGCGAACTGACTGACGACTATGCGCGCTTACACAAGGAGGTTTCGGCCCGCAACGTCATGGAATTCATGGTGGCGGAGTCACGCAACCCCTCCAGCATCCTCAGTTGCCTGCGCGGGGCACGTGAAAACGCGCGTGCCGTGCGGGGGGCCTTGACCACCGAAGTCTGGGAAACCATGAACCAGACTTGGTTGGAGTTCAACCGGCTCATCAAGAGCGGCGCGCTGGCCCGCGACCCTGGCGAGTTGTTCGAGTGGGTGAAGTTCCGCTCGCACCTGTCGCGCGGTGTGACGCTGGGCACCATGCTGCAAGACGAAGCCTTCCATTTCCAGCGCATTGGCACCTTCCTGGAGCGAGCCGACAACACCGCTCGTCTGCTGGATGTGAAATTCCACGCCCGCAACACCGAGTTCTTCGGCTCCGGGCTCGACAGCGAGACGAAGGAGGTCGACTTCTATCACTGGTCAGCGGTGCTGCGCAGCGTGTCGGGCTTCGAGGTGTACCGCAAGGTCTACCGCAACGTGATCCGGCCAGAAAAGGTGGCCGAGCTGCTCATCTTGCGCCCGGACATGCCCCGCTCGCTGCTGGCTTGCATGAACGAGGTGGTGTCCAACTTGCAATCGGTGGCCAATGACCACAGCGACGACACCCTGCGCCGCGCCGGGCGCTTGCGGGCTGACCTGCAATACGGACGTATTGAAGAGATCATGGCCACCGGCTTGCATGCCTACCTGACACAGTTCCTCGACCGCGTCAGCGATCTGGGCTACGGCATCAGCCGTGACTTCCTGATGCCGGCCTGACCACCTTGCCTGACGTGAGCTGACGCGGGGCATCTTCCGTTCGGCCCACGCTGGCATCGTCCTGCCCCCTCACGTCTGACATGCGGCTTTTCTAGGATGGACCTCACATAAACAAGGGAGGTCTTCCTATGGTTTCGCTTCGTGTTACTGCCTTGGCCGGGGTGGCTTTGATGGCTTGCGCCAGCGCAATCGCTGCACCTGCCAATCATGTCGTTGCCAACTACGGTAACGTGACGGTGCCTTTCACCCACAGTGTCGGCAATTCGTTTTCTGGATCGGCATCAGCGGGCTTCGTCTCACAAGACGGCGCGACTGTGACCACCACTCAGATCGATGGGGCGAATTACTTTTACGACGACTTCGTTTTCACCCTGCCGCAGGCGCCTCAAGCCAATTTCAACGCCGCGGCAGTGACCTTGGACCTGGGCAGCTTCCTGTCCCTTCAGAACTTTGCTGCCCGGTTGTACAAGTTGAATGCTGGGCTGTCTTCCCTGACCACGGGCCAGCCTGACGCCGGTGCCTTGATCACGCCATGGACTTCGACGGCCCTGGCCGCACCCGGCTTCAATGGCACGGCGGTCCTGTTTGACGATGTGCCTCTGGAAGCCGGCGCAAGCTATGTACTGGAGTTTCGAGGCACGATCGCTGGCGCATTTGGCGGCAGCTATGGGGGCAATCTGAACATCACGCCAGTGCCAGAACCCCAGTCCGCCGCATTGGTCTTGGCCAGCCTGGGCGCCTTGGGTGTACTGGTGCGTCGTCGCCAAGGCTGATGCCTGATTTGTGGGGGCACGAATGCAAAACGCCACCCGTTGCGGTGGCGTTTCCTTGGTAGGTCTGCGCTGGCCGCGCGAGGACTCAACCTTCTGTGGGCGGCACGTAGCCTTGCACCTGCTCGGCGCCGGCGCCGAAGAAGAACTGCTCCATCTGGCGGGCCAGGTATTGGCGGGCGCGGGCATCAGCCAGGCTCAGGCGGTTTTCATTGACCAGCATGGTCTGGTGCTTGATCCACATCTGCCAGGCTTCTTTGCTGATCTCGTTGTAAATGCGCTTGCCCAGTTCGCCGGGGTAGGGAGGGAAGTCCAGGCCTTCGCCTTCTTTGTCGAGGTGCTTACAGTGAATGGTGCGTGCCATTTTGATGTTCCAGTGGGTTTACTTCAGATTCTTGACCAGCACTTGCGAGCGCCGGTCCCATTTGTAGCTGCGTTTGCGGGCCTCGGGCAACCAGTCGGGGTCCACCGGGGCGAAGCCGCGTTTGATGAACCAGTGCATGGTGCGGGTCGTCAACACAAACAAGGTCGACAAGCCCATGGCGCGAGCCCGCTGCTCGATGCGTTTCAGAATTCTCTCGCCATCGCCTTGACCTTGCACGGCAGGTGAGATTGTCAGGGCGGCCATTTCGGCGGTCGAAGCCTCGGGGAAGGGGTAGAGTGCCGCGCAGCCAAAGATGACGCCGTCGTGCTCGATCACGGTGTATTGCGACACATCGCGTTCGATTTCGGTGCGGTCGCGTTTCACCAGGGTGCCGTCTTTCTCGAACGGTTCGATCAGCTGCAGAATGCCGCCCACGTCGTCAGGCGTGGCTTCACGCAGGCTCTCCAGCTTTTCATCGACGATCATGGTGCCCACGCCATCGTGGGTGAACACCTCCATGAGCAAGGCGCCGTCTACCGAGAATGGAATGATGTGAACCCGCTCCACACCGCCTTCGCTGGCTTTCACGGCATGTTGCAGGTAAAAGGCCGTATCGGTGGGTTGCAAGGGGTTGGGCAGGGCGGCCAGCAGGCGCTTGGCGTCCATCAGGGCCAGTTCTTGGTCCACTTCCACTTCGGGGTCGTTCTGGGCGGCTTCCAGTTCCTTGGCTCGGGCCGGGTCTTGCACAATGCTTTGCAAAATGCCGCGAACCTCGGTCACGAAAATCAATTTGTCTGCCTGCAGGGCAATGGCCGCGCTGGTGGCCACGTCTTCCATGCTGAGGTTGAACGCCTCGCCGGTATGCGAGAAACCGAAGGGTGACAGCATCACCAGCGCGCCGGTGTCGATGGCGCGGCGCACCGCCACGGCATCGATTTTGCGGACCAGGCCGGTGTGCATGAAGTCCACGCCGTCGACAATGCCCACGGGACGGGCCGTCACGAAGTTGCCAGAAATGACACTCACCGAGGCGCCAGCCATGGGCGTGTTGGGCAAGCCCAGAGAAAACGCTGCCTCGATTTCGTAGCGCAGTTGACCGGCTGCTTCTTGGGCACAGTCCAACGCCACCGAATCGGTGATGCGCATGCCGTGGCTGAATTTGGAACTGTGCCCCTTGGCTCGCAACTGTTCTTCCAATTGCGGGCGAAAACCGTGGGCCAGCACAATGCGAATGCCCATGGCCTGCATCAGGGCCAGATCTTGAACGAAGTTTTCCAGCTTGCCGGCCGCAATCAGCTCGCCGGATAGACCGACCACGAACGTCTTGCCACGATGCGAGTGGATATGGGGTGCCACGGAGCGAAACCACGGCACGAAAGTATGGGGAAAGACCAGGTCCATCACGGGGTGAACTGCCTCACTAAGCAACAGGCTGAGCAAAAGGCCCGAACGCTCGGGCGCCAAGCCATCATCGTAAATGTAAATGGCGGAGGTGAATGGGCCGGTATTTGGCTCAGTATTTCATTGATCGAAATGCAGGGGCTGTGGCCTACTGCCGTCAGGTGGTTTGTTTCCCACGACAAGAATCTAAACAAAGGACATTCGCCGTGAGCCTATCGACTGGACCAGTGAAGGAATTTTTTCCTTATCTGCGGGTCAAGGGAGCCGCAGACGCCATCGAGTTTTACAAAGCCGTGTTCGGGGCGGTGGAGTTGTTTCGTCTGACCGAATCGAACGGGCGTATTGGGCACGTGCAGCTGCAATTGGGTAACACCGTGCTGCAGGTGTCGGAAGAGTACCCAGAGTACGGTTTGCTCGGGCCGCAGGCTGGGCAGGTCGGTTGCGCCTTCCATTTGCATGTGAACAACGTGGATGAACTCGCTTCCATGGCCGTATCGGCAGGGGCCACCATGTTACGAGGGCCATCCGACCAGTATTACGGCGAACGGGCCTGCCTGATTCGCGATCCATTTGGGCATGAATGGATTCTGGGACACGTGATCGAGCAAATTTCGCTAGACGAGATGCAAAGCCGTTTGACAGCAGTGACCACCTACTGAGCACGAAACCTCGTGCCCTCCCCGGGGAGTGGGGATAATCGCGCTCTTGCCCATCGCTTGAGCCATGTCTGCTACTTTCCCCCCCATTACCTTCCCCGAGTCGCTGCCCGTCAGCGGCAAACGCGACGAGATCGAAGCTGCCTTGCGCGAGCATCAGGTCATCATCGTTTGCGGTGAAACGGGTTCGGGTAAAACCACCCAGTTGCCCAAGATCGCGTTGGCCATGGGCCGGGGCGGTTGGGGCCAGCCGCGTCTCCCCCAGGCGCAGCCGGGCCAGAAAACACCGCGCCATTTGCGGCCCAAGCTGATCGGTCACACGCAGCCGCGCCGCATTGCCGCCTCCAGCGTGGCCAAGCGCATTGCCGAAGAGTTGAACTCGCCCCTGGGTGAGGTGGTGGGCTACAAGGTGCGTTTCCAGGATCGGCTGCAGCCTGGCGCCAGCGTCAAGCTGATGACCGACGGCATCTTGCTGGCCGAAACCCAGGGCGACCCGGATCTGCTGGCCTACGACACCCTCATCATTGACGAGGCCCATGAGCGCAGCCTGAACATTGACTTCCTGCTGGGC
>CAYVOP010000021.1:0-33886 GCA_964453105.1 uncultured Aquabacterium sp.
AACATGAGCGACTACTTCCAGCACTGGCTGGACCTGGGCGCCAAGCTGCAAGCCGCTGGTCACGCACTGCCCAAGATCTACTGCGTGAACTGGTTCCGCAAGGGCGCGGATGGCAAGTTCGTGTGGCCTGGCTACAGCGAAAACATGCGCGTTCTGGAGTGGATGGTCGGCCGCCTGGAAGGCAAGGCCAATGGCACAGAAAACGCTTTCGGCCTGAGCCCCAACTACGAAGACATCAACTGGAACGGCCTGAACTTCACCAAGGACCAATTCCAGTCCGTCATCGGCATCGACAAGGCTGCCTGGGTGCAAGAGCTGAAGTTGCACGACGAACTGTTCACCCAACTGGCTTACAACCTGCCAACCGCCATGCCCGCCACCAAGGCGAAGCTGGAACAGCGCCTGGCTGCCTGATCGGCCTTGCTGCCAAACTCGAAACCGGGCCGCGTGCCCGGTTTTTTTATGTGTGGCATTTCCGTAAATGCGGGATAGGTATGGCGCATTTCTTGCGCACGACAGCTCGGGGCTGTGCCATATTGAAAGCGAGTCCCGCTGTAGAGGAGGTTGCCATGCAGTTGCTCGACGAAATGCTTGCGTTGAAGTTGTTGACGCCGGATCAGCATTCCGAGATCGGGGCCTGGGTGCGGCAGGCGCGCACACCGGATCGAATCCTGCAGATGCCGGCGCACCTATGGCGTGCGCTCGAATCCGCCAGCGTGATTCTGGATCTGGAGCCCACGGGCAAGCCTGTACTGCACTGAGGTGGGCGGCATAGAATGAAGCTATGCCTGACAAACTGCGCCTGCGTCCGCTAGAGCGGGAAGACCTTCGTTTTGTTCACGAGCTGGACAACAACGAAACGGTGATGCATTACTGGTTCGAAGAGCCCTACGAGGCCTTTGTGGAGTTGTGCGACCTGTACGACAAGCACATCCATGACCAGAGCGAGCGCCGCTTCATTGCCGAGCGAGGGCAGGAGCGGGTTGGGTTGGTCGAGCTGGTCGAGATCAACCACATTCACCGTCGGGCCGAGTTCCAGATCATCATTGCGCCCGAGCACCAGGGGCATGGCTATGCCACCGAGGCCACTCAGTTGGCCATGGACTATGCCTTCACGGTGCTGAACCTCTACAAGCTCTTCCTGATTGTGGACTGCGAAAACGAGCGAGCAGTCAGCGTGTACCGCAAGCTGGGTTTTGAGGAAGAGGGCCGCCTGCGCCACGAATTTTTTGTCGATGGCGAGTACCGTGACGTGTTGCGTATGGCGTTGTTCCAACCCGACTATCTGGTGCGGCGCAAAGCGGCTGCCCAGGCAGTCGATCAGGCTGTCGCCCAAGGAGTTCAGGCATGAGCTTGCAGTACCTCGATTTCGAATACAGCGACGACACCGAAGGCGTGGGCACCTGGGACGCGATGGCGTCGGTGTCGCCCAACCAGGTCACCGCCGTGCAGGCCGAGGTGGCGCGGGTGTTGGGCTGGGCTTATCACGCCTTTCCCGATGGGCGTGGGCCGGTGGACGAAGGCGGCGAGTGGGACTTCGACTTGCAAGCCCAAGTCGAAACCTTGGCGCCGGAAAAATGGCAGTATGACCCCAGTCTGGACTTGGTGCTGACCACGCGCATGCCGCCGGGAGAACCGAGGCACACGGTCACTTTGTCGCTCAGCGGCGGCGAGGCTTTTTGCCAGGCCTTTCGTGAGCGCTTCGAACTAGATTGAGCCGTCGGGTGCCTGAGCGGCCTGCGCGCCGATCCACCGATCAATCGCGCGAATTTCGTCCAGGCACAGTGTGTGGTCGATCGGGTAGGTGTGCCACGACACCGCGTAGCCCAACTGCTCCAACAAGTCCCGGGCGTGTTGACCCCGAGCAATTGGCACCACATCGTCGTCGCTGCCATGGGCCATGAAGATGGGCGTGTGGGCATTGGCCTGGTGCCGCTCTGCGGCGGTGCTGTCTGGTGCGGGCAGGTAGCCTGACAAGGCGATGATCCCGCCCAGCGGGTGGGCGAAGCGCAGCCCAGTCATCAGGGCCATGGCGCAGCCTTGGGAGAAACCCATCAAGAAAATGTGCCTTGACGGGATGCCTCGGTCCATCTCGCGTTGAATCAGGGCATTGATACGGGCTTGTGAGGCGCGGGCACCGGCTTCGTCTTCGCGAGGGAGCACGCCATCAGGCCGCAGGTCGTACCAGGCGCGCATGACATAGCCGTTGTGACGGCTGATGGGCATGTCGGGGGCGCTGGGCAACACGAAGCGCATGCCGCCGCTCAGGTCTTTCAGGCGCAGGGCCTTGCATACGGGCACGAAGTCGTCGCCGTCGGCCCCCAGGCCGTGCAGGATGATGAGGCTGTACTGTGGGGCAGGCGAGGATTGAAGTTCAAGGCAGGGCAACAGCATGGGCTGCAGTATCGCCGGTTCGGCCTTCGTACAATGCCCAGCCTTGCTGTTGGTCCGAACCTCATGAACATCATCGTCAAAGAAGAACTGCGTGCTTACATCGACCCGCTGACGCCGGAGGAGCACGACGCGCTGGAGCGCAGCATCCTGAGCGAAGGGTGTCGCGACGCCTTGGTGCTGTGGGGCGAGGTGCTGGTGGATGGGCACAATCGCTACGGCATTTGTTCGAAGCACAACATTCCTTTCCAGACGGTGCAAAACCCGCGCTTTCAGTCGATGGACGATGTGCACCTGTGGATGATCGATCAGCATTTGGGGCGCCGCAGCGTGTCTGATTTCCAGCGAGGCGTGCTGGCGTTGCGCAAGAAGGAAATTCTGGCGGCACGCCAGCAGGCCAAGGTCGAGGCAGCCTCGTCGGCGCCGGCCCAGGCCATGCCGGTGGAAACCGAAGCCCCCTGGGAGGGCCAAGCGGACCCCAAGGTGGCGGCCGCCCTGGCCACTTTGCCCGCGCCCGATCCCTTGGCTTCGCGCGAGGCCATTGCCCGGGCGGCGCGCATCAGCAGCGCCACGGTCAGCCAGATTGAAAAAATCCAGAAAACCGCAGCCCCGGAGTTGGTGGAGGCGGTCAAGTCAGGTGTGATTTCCATCAATGCCGCGGCCGCGGTGGCGAGTCTGCCGGTGGAGGATCAGGTGGCGGCCGTGGCCGGAGGCAAGAAAGAATTGCAGCAGGCCGCGCGTCAGGTACGCGAATCCAAGTCGCGGCAACGCGCTGCGACGGCCCCGGAGGCGGGGAGCGATTCGGCTGCAGAGGAGCAGCTGGCGAGCGCCGAGATGTCGCCGCAGCAGGAACTGGCCGCCCTGCGTGATCGGGTGCGGGAGCTGGAGGCGGAAAACGCCGAATTGCGGGCGCGACTGCAGTCGATTGAAGCTCAGGCCTGATCTGCGGGGGCGCGCGGTGCGGCGACATGCTTCAACACCGTTTGCACCAGCACTTCGAGGTCCAGCGGTTTGATGACCATGTCGGCCATGCCGGCAGCCAGGCATTTGCTGCGCTCGTGGGCCATGGCGTGCGCGGTTTGCCCAATCACAATCAGGTTCGGGTGCAGCGCCTTGATCTGTTGTGTGGCCTCATAGCCATCCATCACCGGCATTTGCACGTCCATCAGGACCAGATCGAAGGGTTTGACGCTCGGGTCACGAATGCAGTCAATCGCCGCTTGTCCGTTGTCAACAAAGACAGTGTCGGCCGCTTCCAGGCGCAGGAACTCGGCCAGCACCATCTGGTTGATCTGGTTGTCTTCCGCCGCGAGGATGCGCAGGCCCTGAAGCCGGCGGTGCGATCCTGGGGAGGGCGTGGCGGCCTGCGGCGGGGTGGAGGTTGCAGGCGTTGGCGTGGAGACCGATGCCATCCCGGTTTCTGGTGCAGCTTCTGTGGCGCTGATGCACAGAGGCAGCCGAACTTCGAAACACGACCCCTGGCCTGGCGTGCTTTCAACGGTGATGGAGCCCCCCAGCAATTCGATCAAGCGCCGGGTGATGGTCAGGCCCAGGCCCGTGCCGCCGTAGCGGCGCGTGGTGGAGTTGTCGGCCTGGGTGAAGGGGGTGAACAGTCGAGCCAGTTGCTCGCTGCCCATGCCAATGCCTGTGTCGGTGATGCGCAAAGCCCAGTCGCTTTCTAGCCAGCGCGCTTCCAGATCAATGTGCCCTTGCCGGGTGAATTTGATGGCATTGCTCAGCAGGTTCACCAGAATTTGCTCCAGCCGAAGCGGGTCGGTTTCCACGCTGATGGGCAGCCGTGGGTCGATGTGCACGTTCAGGGTCAGGTGTTGCTGGGTGGCGCGGGGCAACTGTGCCGTGCTGATGCGCTCAATGAACTCTCGAATGTTCACGGGAATGCGCTCGGCGTGCAGCATGCCTGCTTCGATCTTGGAAAAGTCCAGAATGTCGTTGACCACGCCAAGCAGCAACCGGCCGGACTCCAGGATCTGCCCGAATAGTGCATGGCTCTGGGCTTCGGGGGCTGCGGTGTTGTAGCCGATTCGAGCCAGCCCCAGCACGCCATTGAGCGGGGTCCGTATTTCGTGGCTCATGTTGGCCAGGAAGTCGCTTTTGATTCGCGCCAGGTGCTCGGCCTCATGGCGGGCCGTTTCCAGTTCCGCCGTGCGGGCTCTGACCTGGGCTTCCAGATGTTCGTGCTGGTCTTGCAGGGCCTGTCGGGCCTGGTGGATTTCCGTGATGTCGCGCGACAAGCCAAACAGTCCGTTGACCTGGCCATGCGCGTCGTGCATGGGGCCTTTGGTCACCAGAAAGAGCCATTCCTTGCCATCTTGGGTGACCAGGGGCTCTTCCGAGGTGCTGGTGGCATTGGCGGCCATGATGGCCACATCTGCTTCACGGATGCGGCGTGCGCTATCCGGCTCGAACAGCACCGTGTCGTCGTAGCCCACAATCTGGTCGACGGGGCGCCCTACGTACGCGGCGGTGCCGGCGTTGGCCATCAGGTAGCGGCCGTCCAGGTCTTTGACATACACGGCATCGGTGGTGCCTTCCACCACCGCGCGCAACAGCTGTTCGCTTTGCTGTAGCGCCTGCTGGGCACGTTTGCGATCTGTCACATCAATGGCCAGCCCGATGATGGCCATGCCGGTGGCGGTTTGCATGGCATGGCGATGGACTTCGAGTTCCACGGGCGAGCCATCCTGGCGGCGGCCGCGAACGGGGTAGCGCAGTTGGGGGTCGATGTCGGCGCTGACGTTGAGCAGCTGTCGCTCGACCTCAGCCCAGTGTTCCGGCATGACCATGGCCCGAACGGGAACGCGATTGACGATGTCTTCGGGCGTGGCATAGCCCAGCATGCGTGCGAACTCGGGGTTCACATAGCGAAACTGGCCATCTTGAATGATGTAGATGCCTGCCAGAGTCTGTTCGATCAGGGCCTGGAACTTGTGGTCGTCGCTGCGGCGTTGGATGACCCTCAATGATTCATGCACCAAGCTGAACAAGATACCCATGCCGAAAAACATGCCGATGCCCACGGCGGCGCCCGGATGGTCGACATGCCAGGTGCCGCTGGGTGATGTGAACAGATACCAGCCGGCTAGGGTGCAAATGGTGGTGGCGCTCAGGCCCGCCCACAGTCCCCCCAACCACGAGGCAATGAACACGCAGGGGTAGAACAGCAGCCAGGTCCAGGGCATCAGGGCGGACCACAGGGCCGATTGAATCAAGACGGACAGGGCCGGTGCGCCCGCAGCCCAAAAGACAAATTGAAGCTGAGACCGCGTGCTGCCGCCCGGTAATTCGGCCAGGCTGATTTCGTGCTCATTGGGCACGTTTTGCAGGGCAACCCAAAGAATCAGCGAGGTGATGGCGATGAACAGCAGCCCTTTGAGGCTGGAGAGCCGGGGCAGCGTGGCGGGGTCGGACACCACGGCGTTGAGCGCCTGGTCGGACAGCAAGATCCACGCTGCCGCAAACACGATGTAGCTGACCGTGGCTTTGAGCGTGAACAGTTTGCGGCGAGAGAGGACCATGACTTGCGGCAGTCCCGTCGGGTGGGAGGGGCCGAATCATTATCCTGATGAATTAGGACAATCCTGACAAGGGGATTCCCGTTTCGGTTGCTCGGACCCTACAGGATCGATTGGGGGCGGGATTGCCCAAATAGTGCCGGTTTTGACCCGCTTCAATGACTTTGGGGCCTAAGCCCGATGTGCGGCGTTGCCGAAACAAGAGCTATCTCATCGGAGGTAGCACCGTGAACACCATCGCCAAAACTCTCGCCCTGACCACCCTCGCTGTTTCTTCTTTGATGGCTTCGACTGGTGCCTTCGCCGCCCTGGAACCCCTGGATGAGGAAAGCATGAGCAACGCCTATGCAGGCGATGGCACCGACAAGAAGGACGTGCCTGATTCGGCTTTGCTGAACTTCGCCAACTTCGTGATGAAGGTCAGTGCGAAGAACGCCCGCAATTTGAGTTCGGAAGAGTTTGTCAGCACCATGGCGGCAGCCGGTGTGACCCTGCCAGCCGATGTGTACGACGGGCGCCCCGTGACCGAAGTCACGCTGGAGTCCAAGCCCATCACGACGACCTTCAAGGTGTCGCAGTTCATCTCGGCCATTGCCGGTGTGAAGTACGACGCGCCCGCGATGGGCACCATCACCGTCAAGAATTTTGATGCGGGTGGCACCCGCATGTGGGTGTGGGGCCACTGAGCCGCATCAGGCGGCGTTGACGCGCGCCGTGACGGCCTGCCCACTGCGCAGGCCGAGTTTTTCCATCAGCAAGCGATCACGTTCGACCTCGGGGTTGCCGGTGGTCAGCAGCTTGTCTCCATAGAAGATCGAATTGGCGCCGGCCAGGAAGCACATCGCCTGGACGGCTTCGCTCATTTGCTGGCGGCCTGCCGACAGGCGCACGCGGGCGGTGGGCATGGTGATGCGAGCCACCGCGATGGTGCGCACAAACTCCAGTGGGTCGAGTTGAGGGGTGTCGGCCAGCGGGGTGCCTGGGACGCGCACCAGGTCGTTGATGGGCACCGACTCGGGGTAGGTGCTCAAGTTGGCCAACTGGGCAATCAGGCCGGCACGGCCTTCACGGGTTTCGCCCATGCCCACAATGCCGCCACTGCAGACCTTGATGTTCGCGTTGCGAACGTGGTCGAGCGTATCGAGCCGGTCTTGCATGTCGCGGGTGGTGATGATGTCGCCGTACAGCTCTGGGGCGGTGTCCAGATTGTGGTTGTAGTAGTCCAGACCGGCGCTCTTGAGTGTTTGGGCTTGCGAGTCACTCAGCATGCCCAAGGTGCAGCAAGCCTCCAGGCCTTCGGTTTTCACCACGTGGATCAGCTCGACCACTTTTTCAATGTCTCGGTCTTTCGGTGCACGCCAGGCGGCGCCCATGCAGAAGCGGCTGGCGCCAGCTTCACGGGCGGCGACCACGGCTTCACGCACCTCGTCGGGCGACATCAGCTTGCCAGCTTCGACCCCGGTGTCGTGTGAGGCCGATTGCGGGCAGTAGCCGCAGTCTTCCGGGCAACCGCCAGTCTTGACCGAGAGCAAGGTCGCGTGCTCCACCTCGTTGGCATCCCAGTGTTCGCGATGCACTTGCTGGGCGCGCCACATCAGGTCGTTGAAGGGCAGATTGAACAACTCCAGCACCTTGGCGCGGGGCCAGCGGGCCTGACTGTCGTCATGGTCCTTGCAGTCGCCACCACAGCCGTGGGCGTTCAACACCGACTTGGGAACCAGTTTGATGGGCTGAGCCGTGGGGATGTCAGAAGGGGTTGCCGATGAAGATGCGCACTGAGACATGATGGGTTCCGATAAAGCTGGCGCAAGTTTAGTCGCCCTCGAAGCCCCTGACCAGTGCCGCGGATTCGGCTTGGCGTTAAGCTGCGGCCCATGCGCTTTGAACACGTCATCGAAATCAATTCCCCGGCCACCTCCGTGCAGATGGTGGCCCCGACTTTTTCCCGCGAGCAACTGTGGCGCGGCTTGATGGTGCGGGTGCAAACGCCACAGCGGTTTCCCATGGGGCCGGAGGGCTGCGAGTGGCAGGAAATCGAGCCCGGCGTGATTCATCGCCTGCAGCGCTTTGGCCCGCATGAACTGCGCGACGAAGTGCGCCTGCGCGAACCCGATTCCTTGGTGTTCACGCCGCAAGCCCATGGTGACACCGCACCCATTCGTTTGACCATGGTCATCGAAGAGCCGGGCCCTGGGCGCATGGTGCTGCGTTTTGTGTACGAGGCCTTGGCCGAGCAAAGTGCCGAAGAGGCCTACTACAACGACTACCGGCACAACGCCTGGCTGCACCACGATCGCGACATGGTGCGCACGCTGCGCCAGTGGTTGTCAGACGAAGGTCTGTGAACCAGGAGAGGCCTCCGGCTGCGCGGGCGGAGGGCTGTCGGGCAATTCGATGGTGAAGGTGGAGCCTTTGCCCACCTCGCTGCGCAGGCGCACTTCGCCTCCCATGCGCTCAATCAGCAGTTTGACGATGTACAGCCCCAACCCGGTGCCTTCGACTTGCGGCGAAGGGTTGACCCGCTTGAAGGGCTGGAACAGTTCGTTTTGCTGTGCGGGTGTCAGGCCCTTACCCGTGTCGCAGATGTCGATGCAGACATGGCTCGGGCGGGTGGTGCTGCGATAGGTTCGCACGCTGACCTGGCCCCCCTCGCGGTTGTATTTGCAGGCATTGGTCAGCAAGTTGATCAGCACTTGATGCAGCCGTTGAAGGTCGGCATGCACCCACAGGGGCCCGTCGGAGAGTTCGAGTTGAAGTCGCAGGTTGTCTTTGCTTAGATGGGTGTCGAGCAGTGGCACGCAGGCGTGAATGGCGGCATGGGCATCGACGGCATCCAGGTGCATGTGAATGTGGCCAGACTCGACCTTGCTGAGGTCGAGCACGTCTTCCACCAGTGACAACAGTTGTTTACCAGCTCCGAGAATCATGCCCACCTGACGGTTCTGGGTGGCCGTCGCGTTGGCTTGATCCAGCTGCATGAGCTGGGCGAAGCCCAAAATGGCATTGAGCGGTGTGCGCAGTTCGTGGCTGAGCCGAGAGAGGAACTCGCGCTGCGATTGCGCCACGCGTTCGGCCGCATCTCGCTTCATGGCCAGTTCGACTTGCTCCAGTTCGACGGTGATGTCGCGCAGCACGCCGGTCAGGCGAGGGTTGCCGCCATGAGGGGGGTGAACCAGGCGGCCTGTAGCCTCCAGCGCTCGAACCTGTCCGTTGGGGTGGCGAACCCGATAGACGATGCGGAAGTCCAGTCCGCTGTTGAGTGCGGTATCGGTGTCCTGACGTGTGCGTATCGCATCGTCGGTCACGATGAGTTGCCGGATCTGCGCGCGCGGCACCACGCAGGCCTGGGCCGGCAGCCCGTGCATGGCGGCGGCCTTGTCATCCAGGGTGATCTCGTCGGTGACTTGATCCATTTCATACAGGCCAAACCCGGCGGCTTTCGAGGCCAGCTCCCATCGCCCGTGGATCGCGTCAATGGCCTGCTGGTGTCTTGCCTGTTTGCGCAGTACTTGTCGAACTTGCAGGATGCTGACAACCGAGAGCAGGAGTGCGACGCAGATCAGCCCGGCAATCAGCAAGCCTTCGGTGACGCGGGCGGCTTGCCCCAGGACTTCGGTGAACCGGATACCGGCCTGGTTGAGCTCGACATTGAGTTCGGAGATGCGCTGCACCTGGGCTTCGATGTCTCCGAGCGGGGCGTTCGTGCCAATCAGGTTCTCCAGTCGGTCGGCTTCCTGTTTTAGCGCGGCAATCAAGGCATCGGCATCGGCCCAGGTCTGGCGGGCGTCTTGCAGCACCCAGCGGTCACCAAACCAGCGAAACAGACGAATCATGTTAGGCACATCGTCAGGGTGGTTGCGGCCGTCGATGAGCCACCGGGCAATGCGCGCGGTGTCAGGGTCGTGGCGCTCCATGGCTTCGCGGGCCAGTCGATCGCTTTCCGGCACACGCAAGGCCTGATGAAACCGGTTCAAATCGCCTGGCTCGTGTGTGCGGGCGTAGCGCACCAAGTGGTGCACGGCCTCTGCGCGGGCTTTGGCCCACATGCTTTCGCCCGCCACATAGGCGCGCACGGCACCCAGTACGTTGACGGCGCCAATGGCCAAACTGGCCACGATCATGACCATCAACAACGGCGATCCCAGCAGCCCGAGATAGGTCCGCCAGATCGATTGCGGGCGAAGACGGTGTCCTTCCATGTTTTCTTTTTAGGTGAGCGAGCCCTCGGCCAAGGGGCCTGGCGCTGCTGCCGCAAGCGTAATGGAAAATGTGGCGCCGCGGCCCTTGTCGCTGCGAACGGTGATGTGCCCGCCCATGCGCGCGATCAGCTGTTCCACGATGTACAGCCCCAGGCCTGAGCCTTCCATGTTGCCCGCCGTGGCGTTGACTCGTTTGAACGGCTTGAAAATTTGCGCGATTTCGTTTTCATTGAGGCCGGGTCCCTCGTCGCTGAATTCGATGATCACCTGGTCGCGCTCGGTGCGTGCTGACACGGTCAGGCTGCCGCCGGGGCGGTTGTATTTGCAGCCATTGCTCAGCAAATTGATGAAGACCTGTTGCAGTCGTTGCGGGTCCGCCATGACCCACAGGTCCGTTGTGGGCAGGCTGTCCACGAAATGCACGCCCAGCAGCTGGCGGGCGGTTTCGATCATGGACATGCTGGTGTGCATGGCCTGTGTGACGCTGACAGGCTCGGGGCTCATGCGGATTTCGCCCGCTTCCACTTTGCTCAGATCCAGCACATCTTCGATCAGGGCGAGCAGTTGCTTGCCTGCCGTCAGGATCATGGCCACCTGTTGCTGCTGGTGCGACGGCAAAGGGGCGTGCCGGTCGATTTCCAGCAGCTGAGCAAAACCGAGAATGGCGTTGAGCGGGGTGCGCAGTTCATGGCTGAGCCGTGACAGAAATTCGCGTTGGGCGGCGGCCACTTGCTCGGCCGCATCTCGCTGCATGGCTGATTGTGCCTGCCGCAGCTCGTCGGTGATGTCGCGGACCACGCCCACCAGATTGGGCTCGCCTCGGTGGGTGTAGATTTCCTGGCGCCCGATCAGCTCGATGTCACGGGTTTGCCCGTCGGGCAGCACCACGCGGTGAATGTCTCTCACCGTTTGCCCCGTTTCGGTGGCGCGCTGAAGGGCGGCTTCGGTTTTCTGGCGATCGGCCTCCAGCAGGCAGCGATCGAGTTCCTGCTGCGTGGTCACACAGGCGCCCGGGCCCATGCCGTACATCTGAGCAGCCTTGTCGTCCAGGGTGATGCGGTCGTGTCGGGTGGCGCGTTCGAACAACCCCAGGCCGGCAATCTGGGCGGCCAGTTCCCAGCGTCGGGTAGCAGCAGCCAGCGCGCGTTCGTGTCGAACTTGCTTGCGCAAGGTCCGACGAACCAGGGCCAGACTGCCTGCCGTGAGTGCGGTGGCTGACAGAAGAATCGCCGCTATCAGCATGACTTCGGTGAGCCGTCCCGCCTCGTCAAGATGAAGGCGAAAGCGTTGTTCGGTTTGGTTGAATTGCTGGTTGAGTTCTCGCAGTTTCACCAGGCTGTCGGCCATGGCGCGGTCGTCGGCATGCTGTTCGACCTGGGTGCGAATTTGCTGGCCCAGCAGGCGCAGCTGGTCAATCAGGCGGTCGCCGTCAATCCAGGCTGCAATCGTGCGCTGGAACAGTGGCATGGAGCCAAAATGCCGGAACAAGATGATCATGCCCGGGATGTCGTCGGGGTGGCTGCCACCAGCCACAAACAAGCGGTGAATCAGGGCGGTGTCGGGGGCGGGCTTGTTCAGCTCTTCGCGCGCCCGGCGGCTACCCAGCGGAGCCTCTAGGGCCGCTTCAAAGCGATCGAAGTCGGCCAGATCGTGCGACAGAGCGTAGTGGCTCAGGTGGGGCAAGGCGTTGCTGCACGATTTTGACCAGGCGCTTTCGCCCGTGCCGTAGCCGCGAATCGAGCCCAGCACCTTGACGCTGACCGCCGCGAGTGCGGCGACGATGCAAGCCATCACCAGCGTGGGGGCCAGCACGCTCCAGTAAAGTCGTCTCGTCGGAATCCATGCCTTGACGGCGGACATGTGTGGGCCTTCCCGGGTGACATCGAGTCGGTGGATGCGATGCCGCCATTTACGCACAGCTTTGGTGCTTTGCCACTGATGGGCAACCCGGGGGGATGGCCCGCCTGTTGTTCAGACGGTTCAGGGTAACACTGCGTGCGGGCAGTCGGGGGCGGGTGCAGGGGCTTTTTGGCGCGCCTGTTGAATGGCTGCTTGCAGGGGGGGGATCAGTTCGGCCATTTCCTCGGCATCGGTTCCCAGCCCGCGCACCACACAGACAGCTGCCGGGCCGCATTGGGCCGCTTCGGCCACGTCCGCTGGGGTGAGCAGGCCGCCAATGGCCACCACCGGGCTGGGGCTGTGCCGAACCCACCACAGCAGGTTGTGTGTGCCTTGTGGACGCCAGGGCATGTCTTTCGTGCTGGTGGGTTTGATCGGGCCGCATGCCACCAAACTGGCGCCACAGCCCGCGGCGCGCGCCAGTTCCCACAAGCTGTGCGAACTCAGGCCCAGGACCAGATTCGGCGCGGCGGCCAGCAATCGGTCCTGCTGCTGGGGTGTCAGGCTCAGCAGGTCTTCCTGCCCCAGGTGCAGTCCGTTGTGCGGAGGGGTGGCGCCCGCCAGGGCCGATTCCCAGTGGTCGTTGACGAACAGCAAGGCGCCGTGCTCGCGGGCGGCTTGCTGGCTGCGGATGAGGTGTTCTGCCAGCGTGGCAACCGGTTTGTGGCGCAACTGGATGCAGCGCAGACCCAGCTTCAGCGCGGCTTCGAGTTGGTCGGCTGTGGAGACGATGCTGTACAGGCCATCGGTGGGCGGTGTAAAAGGTTGGAAGGGTTGCGCATGGGTGGGCGACTGGGTCAGTCGCCAGGGCCAGCGCGAGCCAATGCCCAGCCAGGGCAAGGGTGCGCCAGGCGCCCCCGGGGTGCCGGCCCAGCCGCGCTGCGCCAGCACAGGCCCGCGCCCGTGTCCGGCCTTGCGTGCGTTGGCCAGGGCGTGGTGTGTCACCATGCGCGCCAACACGGCGGCATCGGCTTCGACATGCTGGCAGGCCAGGGCGGCCGCCATGGCTGAGGCGAAGGTGCAGCCGCTGCCATGTGTGTGGGGTGTGGTCAGTCGTGGGGCGGTGAGCCACCCTTGCGCGTGGGGGGTGTGGAGCCAGTCCACGCAGTGGGGGCCGGCGGGGCCGGTCGAGGGCGGGGCATCGCCACCGGTGATCACCACGCTGCGGGCTCCCATTTCGATCAACGCGTTTGCCAGAGCTGGAATTTCGTCTTCCTTGTCGTGGCGGGGCTTGCGGCCCAGCAGACGCCGGGCTTCGGCGCGGTTGGGTGTGATCACGGTGGCGCGCGGCACCAGCCACTGGCGGTAGGCCGCCACCATGGCCACGTCGCAGAAGTCGGCGCCGCCAGCTGAGGCCGCGAACACCGGGTCGACCACCAGCGCCAGCTGACGATGAGGGTCTTGACCCGCGGGCGTGCATGCGCGCCAGTGGTCCACCCACTGAGCCACCAGCACGATGGCCGCCACACTACCCAGCAGGCCGGTTTTGATGGCTCGCGGAGGCATGTCTTCAGACAGGGCTTGCAACTGCGCCTGCAACTGGGCCGCCGCCACCGGGAACACGGCTTCGACGCCCTGCGAGTGCTGGGCCGTCAGGGCGGCACTGATCGGGCACAGATGTACGCCCATCGCATCGGCTGCGCGTTGATCGGCACTCAGACCGGCGCCTCCGGCGGAATCGAGTCCGGCGATGCTCCAGACGATGGGGGGCGAGCGGCGCATGTGGGGGCTTGGCATGAAACGGGGTTACAACAAGACGAAAGGTTGGCCCGTGACGGGCGTGGTGGCGATGGCCACGTCGCTGGTGGCCATGAGGCCGCTGCGGTGGCCTAAACGGCCCCCTTCTACCGCGTACCGGAAGGCGCGGGCCATGCCCACCGGGTCGGCCGATTGCGATACTGCTGAGTTCAGCAGCACCGCATCCATGCCCAGCTCCATGGCCGCAGCGGCATGTGACGGGGCACCCAGGCCTGCATCCACAATCAGGGTCAGGCCCGGCAGGCGGGCGCGCAAGGTGCGCAAGGCCCATGGGTTGAGCAAACCCAGGCCGGAGCCAATCGGGGCAGCCCACGGCATGAGGATGCGGCAGCCGGCATCGACCAGGCGTTGCGCGCTGACCAGGTCATCGGTGCAATAGGGCAGCACTTCAAAGCCGTCTCGCACCAATTGGCGTGCGGCTTCCACCAGCTCGAAGGGGTCGGGCTGCAAGGTCTGTTCGTCACCCACCACTTCCAGCTTGATCCAGTGCGTGCCGAGCAACTCGCGCGCCATGTGGGCCAGGGTGATGGCCTCGCGTGCGCTGCGGCAGCCCGCTGTGTTGGGCAGCAGGTGAGCGCCACGCTCGCGGGCCGTGTCTCGGATGATCTGAACAAAGCCGTTGTCGCCACCGCCCGGCACAGCCAGGGTGCGCTTGAGCCCCAAGGTCAGCACCTGGCTGCCCGAGGCCTCGATGGCTTGCTGCAGGGTCTCTGGGGAAGGGTAGCCAGCGGTGCCCAGCAGGAAGCGGCTTTGGAGTGCGGTGTCGCCAATGCGCCAGGTGTCGGGCACGGTGCGCGGCTGGGGCGATTCGGTGCCATGGGGTGATGCATTCATGGCCTCAGCCTCCGGTAATGGGGGAAAAGCACAACACGGTATCGCCGTCGGCCAAGACGTGGTCGGCTCGAGCGTGTCGGGGAACGAATTGACCATTGACCGCAGTGGCAACGCTATCGACTGTGCGGTTGCTGCTGGCAAGCATCGCGTCAATCGCGGCTTCCAGTGTGGCAGGTGAGGCCAGCGTTAGCGGGCCTTGATCCGTTTGAATGGTGATGTTGTCATTCATGGGAATGTTGTCTTATCAGTTCAGCCCATTGGCGCGAGACAAGGCTTCATCCAAAAGCGAGGGGGCCAACAACCAGCCATGTCGATACAAACCGTTGATGCGAACCAGTCCAGGCTCGGCATGGATCTCGGGGCGGTTGTGTGGCAGGGCCGGGCGCAGGTTCACATCCATGCGCAAGATGCGCGCCTCGGCCAGGCCAGGCACGATGCTGTGGGCAGCAGCCATCAGCTCGACGGCCGATCGCAGCGAGACAGGCGATCGGTCTTCGCTTTCGATCTCGCTGGCACCCACTACCACCACGTCACCTGGCCGGGGCACGAGGTACACGCGGTGACGCGGGTGCAGCAAGCGAATGGGGCGGTGCACTTTCACGCCGAGGGCATGCAGCCAGATCACCTCGCCACGCACACCCCGCACCGGGGCTTGCGGCCGTGCGCCAGTGCCACGTAGATCAAACACCCAATCGAACTGGTGTGCTGTCTCCGTACCTTGTTCAGTCACGCTGGTCAGTTCACCTGGGGTGATGCGTGTCACCCGATGGCCCCATTGCCATTGCACCAGGGGTGCGCAGGCATGCAGGGCCTTCATGGTGCCCACCGTGCAGATGGCGCCTTCTCCCGGCAGCATCCAGGCGTGCAGGGGGCCCTGATGCCCATGCAAGGCGGGCTCCAGTTCGCGCAGCTCTGTGGGATTCAGGGGTTGCGCCTGCTGAGGCCACTGGCGCGCGCCGGCTTCAATGCGAGCCAACACCCGTTGTGCTGCCCCCAGGTCTGATCCGTGGGCAACCAGCAAGCTGCCGGCTCGGTCGAAGTGCGGCTGGCGAGGGCCTTCCTTGGCGAGGGTGTCCACAATGTGGGCCCAACGTTCAATCGAATGCCACCCGCGCTGCGCCACCTCAGGCTCGGCCGCATCCAGTTCGGCCAGCGGGCTGAGCATGCCAGCCGCCGTGAATCCGGCGGCGCCTTGGCCGTCAAAGTGGGGCAGGGCATCCTGGGCCGGGTCAAACACGGTCACGGTGTGGCCCTGGCGCGCCAGGGTCCAGGCGGCCAGTCGGCCCAGCAGGCCTGCGCCCGCAATGCCCACACGTTGTGGGGTGGCTTGGTGTCGCAGTGGCCCGGCCTGCATGACTCAGGCCCCGCTGCGGTTTGCGTGAATCGGGATGTAGAGTTCGCCGCCCACGCTTTTGAACTCTTCCGACTTGGCTGCCATGCCTTGGGCCGCGAACTCCCGCACCTCCTGCGTGATCTTCATTGAGCAGAACTTGGGGCCACACATCGAGCAGAAATGCGCCACCTTGGATGCGTCCTTGGGCAGGGTCTCGTCATGGAAGTCGCGCGCCGTCTCGGGGTCCAGTCCGAGGTTGAACTGGTCTTGCCAACGGAAGTCAAAGCGCGCTTGCGACAAAGCATCGTCACGCGCGCGTGAGCCTGGATGGCCTTTGGCCACGTCCGCAGCATGGGCCGCAATCTTGTAGGCGATCAAGCCTTGCTTGACGTCATCACGGTTGGGCAAGCCCAGGTGCTCCTTGGGCGTCACGTAGCACAGCATGGCCGTGCCCATCCAGCCGATCATGGCCGCACCAATGGCGCTGGCGATGTGGTCATAGCCTGGTGCAATGTCAATGGTCAGGGGGCCCAAGGTGTAGAAGGGCGCTTCTTGGCAGTGCTTGAGTTGCTCGTCCATATTGGCCTGGATCATGTGCATGGGCACGTGACCAGGGCCTTCGATCATGGTCTGCACATCGTGCTTCCAGGCGATCTGGGTCAGCTCACCCAAGGTCTTCAACTCGGCGAATTGCGCCTCGTCATTGGCATCTGACAGCGAGCCCGGACGTAAGCCATCGCCCAGCGAGAAGCTCACGTCATACGCCTTCATGATCTCGCAGATTTCTTCGAAGTGCGTGTACAGGAAGTTCTCTTTGTGATGCGCGATGCACCACTTGGCCAAGATTGAGCCGCCACGCGACACGATGCCTGTGCGGCGGTTGGCCGTCAGGTGGATGAAGGGCAGGCGCACCCCTGCGTGGATGGTGAAGTAGTCCACGCCCTGCTCGGCCTGCTCGATCAGCGTGTCGCGGTAGATGGCCCAGGTGAGGTCTTCGGCCACGCCGCCGACCTTTTCCAAAGCCTGGTAAATGGGCACGGTGCCGATGGGCACGGGGCTGTTGCGCACGATCCAGTCGCGCGTGGTGTGGATGTGCTTGCCGGTGGACAGGTCCATCACGTTGTCGGCACCCCAGCGGATCGCCCACACCAGTTTTTCCACTTCCTCTTCGATCGACGAGGTCACGGCCGAGTTGCCGATGTTGGCGTTGATCTTGACCAGGAAGTTGCGGCCGATGGCCATCGGCTCCAGTTCGGTGTGGTTGATGTTGGCGGGGATGATGGCGCGGCCACGGGCCACTTCGTCGCGCACGAACTCGGGCGTGATCTCACGCGGGATCATCGCGCCCATGGGGTTGCCGCGCAGGCGGGCTTCGCGTTCGGCGTCGACGCCGTACTTGCTGCGCCAGTCTTCGGCCAGGTCCAAACGGCGCTGGTTTTCGCGCAGGGCCACGAACTCCATCTCAGGGGTGATGATGCCTTTGCGCGCATAGTGCATCTGCGTCACGTTGGCACCGGCCTTGGCGCGGCGTGGCTGGCGCTGCAGGCCGCTGGCGGCTGCGCGTAGGGCGGCCATGCGTTCGTCATGGCGTTCATCGGGCTTGAGGCCATCGTCCACGGCTTGGATGCTGCGGCCGGTGTACAACTCGGTGTCGCCACGGGCCACCACAGCAGCTTCGCGCACGGGCGGCAGGCCCTTGGTCACGTCGATGGTCACATTCGGGTCGGTATACGGCCCCGAGCAGTCATACAAGGTGACGGTCTCGCCATTGGTCAGGCTGACTTCGCGCATGGGCACGCGCACGCCGTCGTGGCTGCCTTGCACGTACACCTTGCGAGAGGCCGGCAGGGGCTCGCGAGTCAGGCGGGTGAGCTCATTGAGTGTCTGCAAGGCCTGCAGCGATGCGGCGGAATCGGGGGCGTTCATGGGCGGCTCTCCTGGGCGGCAAGTGTGAGGACACAAGCTCCGAGGGGCGACCCGAGGCCAAACGCATGCAGCTGAGGCAAACGGGGCAGCGAGAAACTTCAAGCGGGCTGCAGCACGCTTGAAGGGCTGCACCTGCCACACATGCCACGAGGGGCCAAGACAGGACGGCTCTTCTTTCGCCGGTATGAACCGGATCAAGTTCAACGGGTTCGGAAAAATTCCATCTCAGCGCACTGGCCCAAGCTTTTCAGCTTGGGTCGCCACACCCCGGAGCAAGCCGCAAGTGTAGCGCCAAGCTGGCGCAGACTCAACCGCGCCAGCGGTTCAATGATCCAGCGCGGCGCGATCAGGTGGGGTGCTGTAGTCTGTGCGACCAACGGCGGCCTTGTTGCTGGAGGCAAACATGGCTTTGAATGACTCAAAGCTGGCCGACACCTCTGCCGTGGAGGGGCTGAAAAATGCCAGCACGAAGGCCAGCGGGGCAATGGCAAACAGCGGTCGCATGGCAGGGCGGTTGGGCGGTCGGGCCTGACTTTGTATGTATGAAACCCAGTGTAGGTTGACTGGGTTGTCGCTGGTTATCCCTAGTACGGGGGGCACGAGGCCCTTGTTCATGGGGGTTAACCGATGCGCTTCACCACATGAATGCGATGGTCTTTCGCAGTCTTCGACGTGGCTTGTCCGCATTGTCCGCAACCTGCGCCACATTGGGCAGCCGAGGGGCTCGTGCTTTCGCCCTGGGTTTGGCCGCAAGCCTGTGTTCCTGGCGTGTTCTGCGCAAGCCCTTTCAGCCCCGGCCACCAGCGGTGGGCCAGATACAGGGCGGCCAGCAGGCCAATGCCAATGGCCATGAGATCCTGGGTGAATGCCGACATGATGGCCTCCGGTCGCTGACTCAGGCCCACACCAGGCGAGCCAGGTGGAACACCACCCAGCTGGCGGCATAGGCCAGCACAAACAGGTACGCGGTCATCACCAGCGGCATCTTCCAGCCGTTGGTTTCTCGCCGCACCACGATCAGGGTCGACAAGCATTGCGGGGCAAACACATACCAAGTCATCAGTGACAAGGCGGTGGGCAGCGACCAGGCTTGCTGGATCAGGGTGCTCAACGCGCCGGTCAATTCGTCACCGGTTTGCGACAAGGCATACACGGTGCCCAAGGCGCTGACGGCCACTTCGCGTGCCGCCATGCCGGGCACCAGTGCAATGCAGATCTGCCAGTTGAAGCCGATGGGTTCGAACACCACCTGCAAAGCGCGGCCCGCCATGCCGGCCAGGCTGTATTCAATTGCCGCGTGGGTGGCACCTTGCGGTGGGGCGGGGAAGTTCGACAGGAACCACAGCACAATCATCAAAGCCAGAATGATGGTGCCCACGCGTTGAACGAAGATGCGTGCGCGTTCCCACAGGCCAATCGCCAGGTTGCCCAGGTGGGGCCAATGGTAGTCAGGCAGTTCCATCAACAGCGGCTGCCCTCCTTGGTGCTTGAAGAAGCGTTTGAGCACCAGTGCCACCAGCATGGCCGAGACAATGCCTGCCGCATACAGCGCAAACAGCACCAGCCCCTGCAAATTGAAAATGCCCATCACAGTGCGATCGGGAATGAAGGCCGCGATCAGCAAGGCGTACACCGGCAAGCGGGCCGAGCAGGTCATCAACGGGGCGATCAGGATGGTGACCAGGCGATCGCGGGGATCTGCAATCGTGCGCGTGGCCATGATGCCAGGGATGGCGCAGGCAAAGCTCGACAGCAGTGGAATGAAGGCGCGGCCCGATAGGCCCACCCCGCCCATGACGCGGTCGAGCAGGAAGGCGGCACGCGGCAAGTAGCCCGAGTCTTCCAAGGCCAGGATGAAGCCAAACAAGATCAGGATCTGTGGCAGAAACACCAGCACACTGCCCGCGCCGCTGATCACGCCATCGACCAGCAGGCTGCGAAGCATGCCATCGGGCATGTGGGCCTGAACCCAGGCGCCTGCGGCGCTGACGCTGCCGTCGATCCAGTCCATCGGCGCGGCAGCCCAGCTGAACACGGCCTGGAACACCAGGAACATCAGGACAGCCAAGATGATGGGCCCGAAAACCGGGTGCAGGGCGTAGCGGTCCAGTCGCGTGGTAGGGCTGCGCACCTGGTTGGGCATCTTCACGCAGGTGGCCAGCAAATGCCCCACTCGTTGGTGCGTGGCTTCTACCGGTGTTTGCGCAATGCGTTCCATTGGGCGCGGGGCGGTGGGGGCAGGCAGGCGGGCCCAGTCCAACTGGTCCAGTTGCGCCAGCAGGGCCTCTTCGCCGCCTGCGCGAACAGCAATCGCCTCCACCACCGGAATGCCCAGTTCGGCCTGCAGTTTCGGCAGGTCAATGTGAATGCCACGCTTGTGCGCCTGGTCCATCATGTTGATGACCAGCACCATGGGCACGCCCAGGGTCTGAATTTCCAGCACCATGCGCAGGTTCAGGCGCAGGTTGGTGGCATCGACCACACAGACCAAGCCAACAGGGGCACTCTCGCCGGGGCGGGTGCCTGCAATCACGTCATGGGTAATGGCCTCATCGGGCGTGGCGGCCAACAGGCTGTAGGCGCCGGGCAAATCAAGCACGCGCCAGGCTTGGCCTGCCGGTGAAATGAATTGCCCTTCCTTTCGCTCCACCGTGACCCCGGCGTAGTTGCCCACCTTCTGGCGAGCGCCGGTCAGGCGATTGAACAGCGCGGTCTTGCCGCAATTGGGGTTGCCCACCAGCGCAATCAGGGGTGGGGTCGACAGGGTGGGGGTCGCGACCGACATGGCGCGCTCCTTGGAATGCTGAGGCTGGCGGGAAGGGGGGGCGGTCAGGCGGGAATCACTTCAATCAAGGACGATTCGAGCCTGCGCATCGCGAAGGTGCTGGTGCCCACGCGGACAGCCAGCGGCCCCTTGCCGGCAAAGATGCGACGCAAAACCTGCACCTGCTCGCCGGGCACGAAACCCAGCTCCATCAAACGCCGCCGCAAGGCGCCACCGTCATGGGCGCCGGGGCGAATGCCCTGGATGGTCGCCAGGGTGCGCACGGGCAACTGGTCCAGGGTGGTGGACGAGGCCTGGGTGGTCGCGTGATGGGCGTGGTGCGATTTCATAAGCTCATTCTAAGACTAAATGCGAATAATTCGCAATGAGCCGCCTTTGACATATGTCACGAATCTCCCCGCCTGTCCCGCAAGTGTGGGGCTGGGGTGTCGTCGCGATCGGGGTGAACCCTCCTCTTGTGGGGGAGGACTTCTCAACATTCACTTTTAGACCCCTCTGCAAGTGCTTATTTTTGAACGACTTTTTGTCGTGGATTTGTCTGCAAAAACGCGGCTAAGTCCTTGATTTCATTGAAGATTTTTTCACTTCGAGCCTTGTTTTGGGTGTTTGAATCGGTTAAAGTGGGATTTAGTGCACTTTCGTGGAGTTTTGTGGTGAATCTGGTCTTTCAAGGGGCTTCAGCGCTGACGCTGGACGCAAAGGGGCGGATGGCCGTTCCTGCGCGCCATCGCGACGCTTTGCAGGCTCTTTGTGAGGGGCAACTCACCATCACCAAGCACCCAGATGGTTGCCTCATGGTGTTTCCGCGCCCGTCGTGGGAAACCTTCCGTGACAAGGTGGCGGCCCTGCCCATGTCGGCATCGGGTTGGAAGCGCGTCTTCCTGGGGAATGCCATGGACGTGGAAATTGACAGCTCGGCTCGCGTGCTGGTGTCGCCTGAATTGCGCGCTGCCGCGGGCATTTCCAAAGATGTGATGTTGCTCGGGATGGGCAGTCACTTCGAGTTGTGGGACGCCGAGCGTTACGCCGCGCACGAGGCGGAGGTCATGGCGCAGGCCATGCCTGATGCCTTGCAAGATTTCACCTTCTGACGCCATGGAGCCTGTATGCACACCTTGGCAGCATCGAACTGTCCTGCTGCACGAGGCGGTCGATGCCTTGTGGGATCCGGAGATGGGTCCGGTGCCTGCGGGTGTCTATGTGGACGCTACCTTTGGTCGCGGCGGGCATTCCCGTCTGATTTTGTCCAGACTGGGCCCTCAGGCGAAATTGTTGGCTTTGGATCGGGATCCGGAAGCCATTGCCCATGCCACCCAGGGCCCTCAAGCCATCGTCGATCCGCGTTTTCAGATCAAGCACGCGGCGTTCTCGTCTTGGGCGCAGGTGGTGAGCGATCTGGGAGTGGGGCCGGTTCAGGGGTTGTTGATGGACATCGGGGTGTCGTCGCCTCAGATCGACAACCCTCAGCGGGGCTTCAGCTTCCGCTTCGATGCGCCCCTGGACATGCGGATGGACACGACGCAGGGCGAGAGTGCGGCGGACTTCCTGGCGCGAGCAACACAAGATGAATTGGCAGACGTCATCCAGACCTATGGCGAGGAGCGGTTTGCTCGCCCCATTGCAAAGGCGCTTGTCGCTCGCCGCGATGCCGGACAACCAGTACGCACCACTGGCGAGTTGTCAGAAGTCGTGGCTCGTTCAGTCAAGACACGCGAAGCTGGTCAGGATCCCGCAACCCGCACCTTTCAGGCTCTTCGGATTCACGTCAACCGCGAGTTGGGTGAGCTCGAAGATGCCCTCGAGGCGGCCCTGAAAATGCTCGCGCCCGGCGGCCGTCTGGCGGTCATCAGTTTCCACTCGCTGGAAGACCGCATCGTCAAAACTTTCATCGCGCGCCATAGCCGCGAGGAATTTGACCGCCGTGTGCCTTTTGCAGCTCCCAAGCCTTTGCTGTTGAAGTCCATTGGGCGCATCAAACCTTCCGATGAAGAGGTGGGGGGCAATCCGCGTTCACGTTCAGCTGTGCTGCGTGTGGCTGAGCGCACCGATGTGCCTTGGTCCGCCGAGTTGGCGTGCGCAGCCGAGCCGGCCCGCAAGGGCAAGGGGGGGCGTCGCTGATGTCTCGCCTCAACGCGTTCCTGGCCATCATGCTCTTGCTGAGCAGCTTCTGGCTGATCCGCTCGAGCAATGAGGCTCGGCACTTGTTTGTGGACCTGGAAAAGTCGCAGGCGCATTCGCACGAGCTGCAAATTGAATACGAACGCTTGCAAGTTGAAAAGCGAGCTCAGGCCACGCCTTTGCGTGTTGAAAAACTGGCGCGCGAAAAGCTGCGCATGTTCAGCAACACGCCCTCGGTCACGCATTACGTGACCGGCGCATCGGCGCCAGCTGGCGCGGTTTCCGAGGGGGCGCCATGAGCCGCTTCGGAGATTTTGTGCGCCGCTTGCGTGGTCAGCCTCGCCGTCAGGCCCCTGGTGCGATGCCGACGGTGCGTTACGCCACCAGTCCTTTGCTTGCTTCGCGTACGCCGCCGTGGCGCGTCAAGTTCCTGATCGGCATGATCGGTTTGGGCTTTGCCGTACTGATCGGGCGGGCCGCCTGGATTCAGATCATTCACAACGACTTCTACCTCAAGCAAGGGGCCAGTCGTTACGAGCGACGCATTGAGTTGCCCGCAGCGCGTGGCCGCATCACCGATCGGCATGGCGAGCTGTTGGCATCCAGTGTGCCGGCGCCTTCTTTGTGGGCCATCCCCAAAGACATGGATGCCTCTGAAGCCGAGTTACGCAAGCTGGCCAAACTGTTGGCCATGCCTCTGCCCGATCTGAAGAAGCGTCTGGCCAGCAATCCGAACTTCGTCTGGTTGCGCCGTCAGGTGGATGACGAGGTGGCGCAGCAGGTTGCCGCGCTCAAGGTCGATGGCGTGTACGAACTGCGTGAATCCAAGCGCCAATACCCTGAAGGGGAGGCCGCCGCCCACGTGGTGGGGTTCACCAACATCGAAGACCAGGGGCAGGAAGGCATCGAGCTGGCTTATCAAAAGCAGCTGGCGGGCCATGATGGGGTGCGCCATGTGATCAAGGATCGCCTGGGCCGTGTGGTCGAGTCGGTGGGGGATCTGGTGCCCGCAGAAGATGGGCAGCCCGTCAACCTGTCGCTGGATGCCAAGATTCAGTTCTACGCCTACCAGTGCATTCGCGATGCCGTGGCAGAGCACAAGGCCAAGGCGGGCAGTGTGGTCGTGCTTGACGCGCTGACAGGCGAGGTCTTGGCTTTGGCCAATGTCCCCAGCTACACGCCGGCTGATCGGCGCAATCTGACTGGCGCGCAATTGCGCAATCGCGCCCTGACCGACACCTTCGAGCCGGGCTCCACCATGAAGCCCTTGGTGGTGTCGATCGCTTTGGAAACAGGCCGGGTCAAGCCCGGCACCATCGTTTCTACCGCGCCTGGGCGTTTGACGGTCGATGGTTCCACCATCACCGATTCGCACCCGCATGGCGATTTGACGGTGGAAGAAGTCATTCAGAAGTCCAGCAACGTGGGTACCGCCAAATTGGCCTTGCAGATGCAGCCGCGCGAAATGTGGGACATGTTCACCGCAGTGGGGCTGGGTCAAAAGCCTCAGTTGGGTTTCCCGGGGGTGGTCACGGGGCGCCTGCGGCCGTACAAGAGTTGGCGTCGGATTGAGCAAGTCACCATGAGCTACGGCTACGGCTTGTCGGCCAGCCTGTTCCAGTTGGCGCAGGCTTACACCATCTTTGCCACCGATGGCACCCTGACTCCTGTAACCATGCTCAAGCGCGGTGGGCTGGAAGAGCTGGACGGCGGTTCTCCCAATATCAAGGCCACCAAAGCGGCTTTGCGCGCGACAGAGTCGGGCGAAGCCAACCGATATGCCAGCGGCGACCCGATGCCGGTTTTGGGGCACCGCGTCATTTCGCCCGACACCGCGCAAGCCGTGCGCAAGATGTTGTCGATGGTGACCGGCCCCGGCGGCACTGCCCCCAAAGCCCAGGCTGTGGGCTACAGCGTGGGGGGCAAGACCGGTACCGCCCACAAACAGGAAGGCCGAGGCTATTCGGGCAACAAATACCGAGCCTGGTTTGTCGGCATTGCGCCCATCAACAAGCCTCGCATCGTGGTGGCCGTGATGGTGGACGAGCCCGGCAATGGCGTGTACTACGGAGGTGAAGTCGCGGCCCCCGTGTTCAGCAAAGTGGTGCAGCAAACGCTGAACCGTCTGGGTGTGTTGCCCGATCTGGCGGTGCAGCCCAAGATCGTTCAAGCCGAGCAGGAGAGCTTCTGATGACGCAGTCCGCTCGCACCCCCATCTTGCTCAATTCCGTTGCCGAGGCCTTGGTCTGGCTGCGCCAGCAAGGCGTGTCGACCTTGACGGTGGATAGCCGAGCCATTGCGTCGCGCTCTGCTGAAGGCGTGGGCTTCATAGCCTGGCCAGGCGCGGCGCGCGACGGCCGAGGCTACGTGCAACAAGCGCTCAATGAAGGCGCGCGAGCCTGCCTGGTTGAGGCGGAAGGTCTGGATGCCTTTGGCTTCACCGATGCCCGCATTGCGGCGTTGAAAGGCTTGAAAGCGGCCAGCGCCGAAATTGCGCATGGTTTCTTTGGCGAGCCCAGTGCGGCGCTGCAGGTGGTGGCCGTGACCGGCACCAATGGCAAGACATCGACTTCGTGGTGGACCGCGCAGGCGCTGACCGCGCTGGGGCGCCCATGCGGTGTCATTGGCACCCTGGGTGTTGGGCGTGTGGATCAAGGTGAAGTGCAGGCCACGGGGCTGACCACGCCTGACCCGGTGACCTTGCATGCCACCTTCCGTCAGTTTGTGGACCAGGGGCTGCAGGCTGCGGCCATCGAAGCCTCGTCCATCGGCATTGAAGAGTTGCGTTTGCATGCCACCCACCTGGCTGTGGCTCAGTTCACCAACTTCACGCAAGATCACCTCGACTATCACGGTGACATGGACACCTATTGGTTGGCCAAGCGTGAGCTGTTTGACTGGCCAGGCCTGCGCGCGGCTGTGGTGAATCTGGATGATCCCATGGGGCCGATCTTGCGCGACCATGTTCAAGCGCGCGGGCTGGATGTGTGGACCTACGGCGTGGCCCAGGCGGGGCGCCTGCAGGCTGTGCAGGTGCGTTACCAGGGGCAGGGCGTTGCGTTCGCCGTGGTAGAGCGTGATCCATCCGGGCAGGCTGAAGTGGGGCGGGCCGACATGGCTGCGCCTGTGATCGGCACCTTCAATGTGTCCAATCTGCTGGGGGTGGTCGGAGCATTGCGCGCCTTGGGTGTGTCCCTTGCCGATGCGGCGCACGCCTGCCGTCATTTGACGGCGGTGCCTGGGCGCATGGAGGTGGTGGCGGAGCCCGCAGCTCAGGCCGAGGCCCCGCTGGTGGTGGTGGACTACGCCCACACCCCAGATGCCCTGCAAAAAGCCTTGGAAGCCTTGCGCCCTGTGGTGTTGGCTCGCCAGGGGCGTTTGTGGTGCGTGTTTGGCTGCGGTGGCAATCGAGATCCCATCAAGCGGCCGCTCATGGGGGCGGTGGCTGATCAGTACGCCGACCAGGTGGTGTTGACCAGCGATAACCCGCGTGACGAGGTGCCTGCCTACATCCTGTCCCAGATTCTGGCGGGGGTGGCCCGTCGCGAAGGTGTCGATGTGTTTGAAGACCGCCGCGCCGCGATCGAATACGCCCTGGACGATGCCGACGCTTGTGACGTGGTCCTGATTGCTGGCAAGGGCCACGAGTCCAGCCAGGAAGTGTCTGGCGTGAAGTACCCGTTCTCTGACATCGAAGAAGCCCGTCGCGTGCTGGCTTTGCGCGGCGCGGCGAATGGTACCGCTTCGCAAGGAGAGTCTGCATGAGTGCTCAGACCATGATGACCTTGGGCTTGGCCCGTGATCTGCTGGCTGGTTCGCAACTGCAAGGCGACGCCGCCACGCCTGTGGTCCGTGTGCACACCGATACCCGCACCCTGCAGGCGGGCGATCTGTTTCTGGCTTTGCGCGGTGAGCGCTTCGACGCGCATGACTTTCTGCCGCAGGCCGCGCAAGCCGGCGCAGTGGCTGTGTTGATTGAAAACGGCGCTGAATGCGATGGCCTGCCTGCCATTCGTGTCAGCGATACCCGTGCCGCGCTGGGGCGTCTGGCGGCGAGTTGGCGCGCTCGTTTTGATCTGCCCTTGATTGCCGTGACCGGCAGCAATGGCAAGACCACGGTGACGCAAATGATCGCGGCCATCTTGCGTGTTTGGCAAGCCAGCTTGAATCGCCCTGAAGGGGCCTTGGCCACCCAGGGCAACTTCAACAACGACATCGGTGTGCCTTTGACCTTGCTGCGCCTGCGCGAGGGTGTGCATCACTGTGCCGTGGTTGAGTTGGGCATGAACCACCCAGGTGAAATTGCCGAACTGGCGGCTCTGGCTGCGCCCACAGTGGCTTTGGTGAACAACGCCCAACGCGAACACCAGGAATTCATGCACACGGTGGAAGCGGTGGCGCGCGAAAACGGCGCTGTGCTGCAGGCGTTGTCCCGCGAGGGCGCGGCTGTGTTCCCGGCTGATGACGAATACACCGCGGTCTGGCGTGACCTGGCGCAGGGCTGCCGCGTCATGGACTTTGCGCTCAACGGGGCCGCCGCCGTGACGGCTTCCGCCCAATGGCAGGCGCAACCGCAGCCGCATTGGGCTCTGCAATTGCGCACCCCCGCTGGCGACGCGCAGGTCAGTCTGCACATGGCCGGTTTGCACAATGTACGCAACGCTTTGGCGGCCACGGCCAGCGCCTTGGCTGCAGGCGTGCCGCTGGCGTCTGTGGTGGCGGGGCTCAATGCCTTCGAGCCCGTCAAGGGACGCTCGCAACTGCGAGCCATTGAGCGCGCAGGCCGTGCCGTCACCCTGGTGGACGACAGCTACAACGCCAACCCCGATTCCGTGCGTGCCGCGATTGACATGCTGGCTGGTTTGCCTGGGCCGCGTTGGCTGGTTCTGGGTGACATGGGCGAAGTGGGCAATCAAGGTCCAGCCTTTCATGCCGAGGTGGGCGCGTATGCCCGCGAGCGCGGTATCGAACAAGTGTGGACCGCCGGCGCTTTGTGCCGACACACCGCTGCCGCTTATGGCGCTGACGCGCACGCATTCGACAGTGCGGCCGACATCGTGGCCGCTCTACAGCATCAAGCCGGGCCTGACGCCGTCGCGTCGATCCTGGTCAAAGGTTCTCGATTCATGAAGATGGAACAAGTCGTCAACGTACTGGCCGGAGGCGTCCATGCTGCTTAGTCTGGCGCAATGGCTTCAAGCCATGAACCCCGAGTGGGGCTTCCTGCGGGTCTTCCAATACCTGACCTTCCGTTCGGTCATGGCCGCCATGACGGCATTGCTGATCGGCTTGGCCTTGGGGCCCTATGTGATTCGCCGCCTGACCGAGTTGAAGATTGGTCAACCCATTCGCGAGTACGCGATGCAGTCGCACTTGACCAAGCGCGGCACGCCCACCATGGGCGGCGCCTTGATTCTGCTGGCCATTGCCATCTCGACTCTTTTGTGGTTTGACTGGTCCAACCGTTTCGTCTGGATCGTCATGATCGTGACCACTGGCTTTGGTGCCATCGGGTGGGTGGATGACTGGCGCAAGGTGGTCAACAAAGACCCCGAGGGCATGCCATCGCGCGAGAAGTACTTCTGGCAATCGGTCATTGGCCTGCTGGCAGCGCTGTACCTCGCGTTCAGCGTGTCGGAAACCAATAACCTGCGCGTGCTGGAGTTGTTCTTCCGCTGGATTGCCTCGGGCTTCTCGAACGACCTCCCACCCAAGGCCGACTTGATCGTGCCTTTCTTCAAGACCGTCAGCTACCCGTTGGGCGTGTGGGGCTTCATTGCTCTGAGCTACATCGTCATCGTGGGCACCAGCAATGCGGTGAACCTGACCGATGGCCTCGACGGTCTGGCCATCATGCCGGTGGTGATGGTGGGGGCGGTCATGGGCCTGTTCTGCTACGTGACTGGCAACGCCATTTTTGCGAAGTACCTGATCCTGCCCCACATCCCGGGTGCGGGTGAGTTGATGGTGTTCTGCGCCGCCATGTGCGGGGCCGGTCTGGCCTTCCTCTGGTTCAACGCCTACCCCGCGGAAGTATTCATGGGCGACGTCGGCGCCTTGGCTTTGGGTGGGGCGCTGGGCACCATCGCGGTCATCGTGCGTCAGGAGATCGTGCTGTCGATCATGGGCGGTGTGTTCGTGCTCGAAGCCCTGTCGGTGATGCTGCAGGTGAGCTACTTCAAGTACACCAAGAAGAAGTTCGGCGAGGGCCGTCGCATCCTGTTGATGGCGCCGCTGCACCACCACTTTGAGAAGTCGGGCTGGAAAGAAACGCAGGTCGTGGTTCGCTTTTGGATCATCACCATGCTGCTGTGCCTGATTGGATTGTCGTCTCTCAAGTTGCGTTGATCGACCATGCATTACCTACGTGACCTCACCGTGCTGATCCTGGGTCTGGGCGACTCGGGTCTGGCCATGGCGCGCTGGAGCGCGCGCTGTGGGGCACAGGTGCGCGTGGCCGATACCCGTGAACAGCCGCCTCAGGCCGCCACACTGGCGCAGGATGTGCCTGCGGCCACCTTGCATCACGGACTGGACGTGGCCTTGCTCGATGGCGTGAACCTGGTGCTCAAGAGCCCAGGCCTGATGCCCAATGCGCCGGATGTGGCTGCACTGCTGGAGGCTGCCGCCGAACGGGGTATTCCTGTTCGCGGTGAGTTGTCGCTGTTCGCCACTGCGCTGGTCGACCTGAAGGCCGATCTGCGCTACGCCCCCAAAGTGCTGGCCATCACCGGCACCAATGGCAAGACCACGACCACCTCGTTGACCGCGCAGTTGGTGGAGCGCTGCGGCAAGCGTGTCGGCTTGGCTGGCAACATCGGGCCTACTTTGCTCGACACCTTGCGCATCGCGCTGGAACAAGAGCCGGAGCCCGAGCTCAGCGATGAGTCGCGTGAGCCCGAGCAACTGCCTTTGCCGAACCTGGATGCTTCGACCTACGTGGCAGGAGAGCCAGTCACTGAAGCCAGCGACGAGGTCGTGGCGGGCGAAGTCGAGGCCACGGTGGAGCAGGCGACTGAACAGTCCGATGACCCAGAGGCGGGTGTCGCGGAGCCTGCATTGGCCGAGGATGCCGATGTGCCTTTGGTGGTCTTGGCCCCCCCTCCGCCTAAGGAGCCGGTGTTTGAAGTGCTGCCCGAGGTGTGGGTGCTCGAACTGTCTAGCTTCCAGCTGGATGGCGTGACGAATTTCGAACCCGACGCAGCCGTGGTGCTGAACGTGACCCAGGATCACCTGGACTGGCACGGCACCATGCAAGCGTATGCTGAGGCCAAGGCGCGTATTTACGGCAAGCAAGCCATCATGGTCATCAACCGTGACGAGCCTCTGGTTGAAGCCATGGTGCCGCCCCCCGTTGTGATCAAGTCGTCGGTGCGCGGTCGTCCGGCTCGCACCGAGCACCGCAACGTGGTGCGCTTTGGCCTGGATGCCCCACAGAACCCCGGCGACTTTGGCTTGGTGAATGAAGCCGGCATGGCTTGGCTGGTGCGTGCCCGTGAGGCCGACCCCACGGTGAAGCTCAAGAAGGGCGAGACGCACGACATCGTGCTGCAGCGCCTGATGCCAGCCGATGCCCTGCGCATCCGGGGCCGCCATAACGCGTCGAATGCACTGGCTGCGCTGGCGCTGACCACGGCCATCGACTGCCCCCTGGCGCCCATGCTGCATGGCCTGCGCGAATACCGTGGCGAGCCCCATCGCGTGGAGCACGTCGGCACCGTGGCTGGCGTGGATGCGATTGACGACAGCAAGGGCACCAATGTGGGGGCGACCGTCGCTGCGTTGACTGGCCTGGGCGCCGACCTGTCTGGTGGCAAGTTGGTGGTCATCTTGGGTGGCGATGGCAAGGGGCAAGATTTCGCCCCGCTGGCCGAACCCGTGTCGCGCTACTGTCGCGCGGTGGCATTGATTGGTCGCGACGCCCAAGCCGTGGGCGCCGTGCTGGAGGGCGTGACGCAGCCAGGCGGAGACACCCTGGCCATGCAGGCCCACGCGAGCCTGGAAGAGGCCACTCGCTGGGCCTTCACGCAAGCTCGCGCGGGTGACGCCGTGTTGCTGAGCCCTGCCTGCGCCAGCCTGGACATGTTCCGCAACTATGCCCACCGGGCGCAGGTGTTCATCGACACCGTGCGTGAGTTGGGCGCAGACCAAGGGGAGATGGTATGAGCGATACCGCTGCGCGCCCCTTCTGGTCCGCTTGGCTGGATGCCTTGCGTCAGCGTCGTCAGGCCCGAGCCGAAGCCGTGACCGGCCCGCTGCCCGTGCGTGACTACGTGAACGTGACCGCGCAACCCTCCACGGTGATGGGCTTCGATCAAGCCCTGGTGTGGGTGGTGCTGGCCTTGATGGCCTTGGGTTTGGTGATGGTCTACTCGGCCTCGATCGCCTTGCCTGACAGCCCCAAGTTCGCGAATTACGCGCCCACGCACTTTTTCAGTCGCCACCTGTTTTCCATGGTGCTGGCCATTTGCGTTGCCGCTGTGGTCACCCAGATTCCTTTGGCTGTGTGGGAGCGTTGGGCGCCTTGGTTGTTTGTGACCGCCTTGGTGTTGCTGATCTTGGTGTTGATTCCGCACGTGGGCAAGGGCGTCAATGGTGCGCGCCGTTGGTTGCCCTTGGGCGTGATGAACTTCCAGCCCTCCGAGTTGGCCAAGCTGGCCATCACCTTGTATGCCGCCGACTACATGGTGCGCAAGATGGATGTGAAGGAACGCTTCTTCCGGGCGGTGGCTCCCATGGCTGTCGCGGTGGGCGTGGTGGGCCTCTTGCTACTGGCTGAACCCGACATGGGGGCCTTCATGGTGATCGCCGCCATCGCCATGGCGATCCTGTTCCTGGGCGGCGTCAACGGCAAGATGTTTGCCTTGATCACCAGCGTGCTGATTGGTGCGTTCGTGTTGATGGTCAGCCTCAGCCCTTGGCGACGTGAGCGCATCTTCGCGTATCTCGACCCATGGACTGAAAAGAACGCCCTGGGCAAAGCCTATCAGCTGACCCATTCCTTGATTGCATTTGGTCGGGGGGAGATCTTTGGCGAAGGCCTGGGCTCCAGCTTGGAGAAGCTGCACTACCTGCCCGAGGCCCACACCGACTTCCTGTTGGCGGTGATTGGCGAAGAGTTCGGCTTCATCGGCGTGGCAGCGGTGGTCGTGGCCTTCTTCTGGATGGTGGTGCGACTGTTTAACATCGGTCGTCAGGCCATCGCATTGGACCGCGTGTTCTCCGGCCTGGTTGCACAAGGCGTGGCTGTGTGGATGGGTGGCCAGGCCTTCATCAACATGGGTGTGAACCTGGGCGTGTTGCCCACCAAGGGACTGACGCTGCCCCTGATGAGTTACGGTGGATCGGGTGTGATGTTGAACTGTGTGGCCTTGGCCATCTGCTTGCGCGTGGATATTGAAAACCGACAGTTGATGCGAGGAGGCCGAGCATGAGCAAGCACCTCGTCATCATGGCGGCAGGCACCGGTGGGCACATCATGCCCGGCCTGGCTGTGGCCGACGAAATGAAAAAGCGTGGTTGGACCGTGAGCTGGCTGGGTACCGAGCATGGCATGGAAACCCGACTGGTTCCGCCTGCCGGCATCGAGCTCGACAAGCTGCAGTTCAGTGGTCTGCGTGGCAAGGGCTTGCTGCATACCCTCACGGGTGGCGTGCGCATGCTCAAGGCCTTTGTTGACTGCTTCAAGATTTTGAAGGCGCGCCAAGCCAGTGCTGTGCTCGGTATGGGCGGATACGTCTGCTTCCCCGGTGGCGTCATGGCGGCTGCGCGCGGATTGCCTTTGGTGTTGGTCAATGCAGACGCCGCCTTGCTGATGAGCAACCGCGCCCTGTTGCCGATTGCCGATGTGCTGGCGTGCGGCTTTGATGGCCCTGCAGCCACCCGCACGCGCATAGCCAAGGTCACCGGCAATCCGGTGCGCGCCGATATCGAAGCCATCGCTGAGCCCGATGCGCGGTTCGCCGATCGCAAAGGCCCGTTGCGTGTCCTGGTGGTGGGGGGTAGCCTGGGTGCCAAGGTGCTCAATGAAACCGTGACCCAAGCCCTGGCCATGATGCCGATCGAGCAACGCCCGTTGATCACCCATCAGACCGGCACGGCCAATCTGGACGAAGTCAAGGCCGCTTATGTGGCTGCCGGGTTGGACCCCGCGAAGGATGCAGAAGTGCTGCCCTTCATCAACAACATGGCCAAACGCCTGGCTGACTGCGATGTCATTCTGTGTCGTGCTGGGGCCATCACCGTCAGTGAACTGTGCTCGGCAGGCGTGCCCAGCATCCTGGTGCCTTTGATCGTGTCGACCACCGACCACCAGCGAGCCAACGCCGAATACATGGCTCAGCACGGCGCTGCGGTGCACTTGCCGCAAACCGATCTGTCGCCCCAACGGCTGGCGCAAGAGTTCGCTCGCCTGCAGCGCAAAGATCTGTTGGTCATGGCCCGTCGCGCACGTGGTTTGGCGCGGCCGAAATCGGCAGCAGCCGTGGCCGATGCCATCGAATCACTGGTGAAACCCCAAAGCAAGAAAGAGGCGTCAGCATGAAGCACGCCGTCAAACACATCCATTTCGTGGGCATTGGTGGTGCGGGCATGAGCGGCATTGCCGAGATCCTTCACAACCTGGGCTATACCGTGTCTGGCTCGGATCAGGCTGACAGCGCCACCTCGCGTCGCTTGGCTTCGTTGGGCATTCAGGTGCATGTGGGCCACGACGCCGAGCACATTGCCGGCGCGGAAGCGGTGGTGACCTCGACCGCAGTGAAGGGCGACAACCCCGAGGTGATCGCTGCACGTGCCAAGCGCATTCCGGTGGTGCCTCGCGCGGTCATGCTGGCCGAGCTGATGCGCTTGCGAAAAGGCATCGCCATTGCCGGCACGCACGGCAAGACCACCACCACCTCGTTGGTTACCTCCATCTTGGCTGAAGCCGGTGTCGACCCGACCTTTGTGATTGGGGGCAAGCTCAACAGCGCAGGTGCCAACTCGGCTTTGGGCAAGGGCGACTACATCGTGGTCGAGGCCGACGAATCGGATGCTTCCTTCCTGAACCTGCTGCCTGTGCTGTCGGTGGTGACCAACATCGACGCCGATCACATGGATACCTATGGCC
>CAYVOP010000022.1:0-11203 GCA_964453105.1 uncultured Aquabacterium sp.
CCCGCAAGGTGACTGCGGTCTGACCGGCCGCAAGATCATCGTCGACACCTACGGCGGCGCTTGCCCCCACGGCGGTGGTGCCTTCTCGGGTAAAGACCCATCCAAGGTCGACCGCTCGGCTGCTTATGCCGCTCGGTATGTGGCCAAGAACATCGTGGCCGCCGGTCTGGCCAAGCAGTGCCAGGTGCAAGTGGCCTATGCCATTGGCGTGGCCCAGCCCATGAACATCACGGTCTACACCGAAGGCACCGGCGTCATTCCTGACGAGAAGCTGTCGCAAATCGTGGCCGAAGCCGGCATCTTCGATCTGCGCCCGAAGGGCATCATCCAGATGCTGGACCTGTTGCGCCCGATCTACTCCAAGACCGCCGCCTATGGTCACTTCGGTCGCGAAGAGCCCGAGTTCACCTGGGAGCGCACCGACAAGGCTGCCGCCCTGCGTGCAGCGGCTGGCCTGTAATCCTCAGGCCTCACCGCCGGTCTTGTCCCGGCGGTCTGCCAAACCAGCGCTTGTAAGCGCGAATGAACGCCGCCGCTTCGCTGTAACCCAGCGCGGCGGCGATGTCGTTTAAAGGGGCCGTGCGGCTGAGCCACTGAGTGGCCCGTTGCGATCGAGCGGTGTCAGACAAGGTTTGAAAGTGCGCCCCTTCTTCTGCCAGGTGGCGGCGAAGTGTGCGCTCACTGCAGCGCAGTTTTTGGGCGATGTCGCCCGCTTCGGGCCAAGGCCCTTGATCGCCATGTTGGGCAAACGCGGTTTGCACACGGGCCGTCCAGTTCACCGGTTGACTGGCCACCACCTGAGCCTCGCGGGCTTCGCATTGGGGTTGCAGCATGCGCACCAGCAGGGCATTGGCCTCGGGCATGGCTTCGTCCAGGTGGCGTGGGTCCACATGCATTTCGGTTACCGGGGCGCCAAAGGTCACGGGCACGCCCAGGGCTTGTTCATAGCGACGCCCTGACTCGGGCGGCAGGGGGTAGTCAAAGCACACCCGCAGCAGGGGCACGGCACCGTCCTTGAAGAATTCGCGCACCAAGCCCACCGCGAAGGCCACATCCCGGTCCAGATAAAAACGGCGCAGCGGGCCCAGGTGCTCGCCGCCGCGCAAGGTCATCACCCCGGTGTGCAGATCAAAGTCGGGTGTGAAGTGGGTGTAGCTCAGATTGATGAAGCGCAGGAACAGCGCGATGGCGTCGCGCCGGGTGGCGGCGTGCGGCACGATCAGGCCCAGGTGGCCGAAATGCATCAGCCGGTAGCGGGCACCCACCTCCAGGCCGCAATCCGGGCGGCCGTCGCGTTGCAGCCAGTGCTGAAAGAAGGCCTGTTCCTGCAGCGGGGTAATCAGCGTCTCGGGGTTGTCCAGGTCGGCCTGGGTGATGCCGGTGCCTGCCAGCAGGGGGGCCGGGTCATGCCCCAGGCTGAGCTGCCAGGTCACCAGATCGGCCACGGCCAGGATCGACAAGGCGCGTTGGCGGGTCAGGGCGGGGGTGGACATGGGGGGAAGCATAGGGGCATTTGGCCGCAATGGTCAATTGCTTGCCGCATCGATCATTCCCGCAGCGGGGTCCGCTTCCTACGATGCGAAGCATGAATGACATGCTGCTTGAAGACGATTTGCTGGCCTGGCAGGACGCAGTCGACCGCTATGTGCGCCAAGAGCTGGCGCCCCTGTGCGCTCAGTCCGAGCGCCCTGTGCCCCAGGCCGACACGCGCCGCGTGATCGATGGTCTGGTCGAGCTGGGGGTGCTCAATCTCGCCGCTGAGTCCGCCATGGGCTTGTGGGACGACGACCGCGACCCCCTGCAGCGGCGGCTGGCTTTGCACGTGTTGCAGGCGCTGGCCACTTATGCGCCCGGCGTGGCCTATCAGGTGCACGGGCAAGCCCTGGCGGCGCGGCTGGACCGTTGGGCCGGTGTGGTGCCCGATGGGCAGACCCTGGTGTCCTTGCAGGGGTGGTTGGGCCTGGGGCGCGATGCCGTGGTGCCGGTCATTCAGGGCCGAGCCTTGTCAACGGGGCAGCAAGCCGTGCTGGCCGACAACTGGGGGTGGCCCACCCAAACCACGCCACGCCGCCTGCATGCCTTGCCCGATTGGCAGGCCGTGTGGGTGCCTACTTGGCAAGCTGAGATGGGTTGGCAGTGGTGGCGGGTGCCCCGCTCGGCCTGGCAGGTGCGGGCCTGCCCCCACAGCCATGGGCTGGACGAATTGCTGACCCAAGAATGGTGGGGTGTGGGTGGCCAGGGCGATGCGGCCAAGCTTGCCACCGCCTGCCTGCAAGGTGAGGCAGCACAACAAGCCTGGCTGACCCTCCAGACCCTGAACACGCTGGGCTTGCAAGCCATGAGCCAGGCCGTGGTGCGCCAAGCCGGCGCGCGTGCGCAGGAACAGGCGCATCTGCGGCGGCAGGGCGGCCAGACCATCGTGCTCCACGTGGCGGTGCAGCAGTTGCTCAGCCAATGTCGCAGTGCGGTGCACGAGTCCGAACAAGTGCTGGCGGCGCTGGGCTCCGCCCAGGTAGCCTGGCCCGATCTGCTGACCCGTTGGCGCGATCGGGCGCGCTGCCAAGTGCGCTTGAGCGAAGGCGCCAGCGCGGCCCTGCAGGTGTTCGGCGGCATGGGCTATATGCGCGACAACGCGATGGAAAAGGCCCTGCGCGATGTCAACCACCTGCGCTTGTTGGGCGGCTCACCGGCCGAATTGCGCCTGTGTGTGGCCCATGCCGACGCGGAACTGGAGGTGGCCGTATGAGCGCCGTTTTGCCATCGACCCCTTTCCTGGAAGGGCACATTCAGGCCGATCACCCGCTGTCGCCGCGCTCCGCCGTGACCCGACTGGCCCCCCTGGTCAAACAGATCGTGGGCTACACGCCTCAATCGTTGTGGGACCTGGAAACGGCCCGTCTGCCCAAGCGCTTGCAAGCCTACCGGCGCAAGGCGCGGGCCTATGCCCAAACGCACCTGGCACCCGTGGCCTTGGAGATGGACGCGCTGCCGCACCCACCGGCGGGGCAATGGCACCCGCAGTTGCGCGCCATCGTGCAAGAGGCCGGCCGACAAGGCTGGCTGACCGACATCGTGCCCGGGCCATTTGGCTCTTGCCCCTGGGGCGAGGCGCTGCACCCGATGGCCTGGCGCTGCGCCCTGAAGGTGGAAGAGTTCACGCGTGCTTGCGGTGGCTTGATGCTCTTGCTCAGTGCCCACCTGCTGGGCATGGCGCCCATCCTGTTGTCTGGCCAGATCCCGCTGATGTGGCGCAACCTGGTGCCAGCCGCCAAGGCCAACCTGCGCGGCCAGCCGCATCTGTTTGCCTTTGCCATCACCGAGCCAGGGGCCGGCTCGGACGCCGAAGACGGCCACGGCGCCGCCGCCAACCAACCTGGCCTGCGCGCCAAGCGGTCGCGTGATGGTTGGCTGCTCAATGGCCAAAAAGTCTTCATCAGCGGCGGCGACCTGGCCGAACAGTTGACGGTGTTCGCCGCGCTGGAAGGCGAGGGCTTCGAGTCCTGGACCTGTTTCTTGGTGGACCGCACCGCACCCGGCTTCGAAGTGATGCGCACGGAGTTGAAGATGGGCATGCGCGCCTCCAGCGCCGCCCAGTTGTCCTTCCAGAACGTGTGGGTGAGCGACGTCAATGTGGTGGGCGGCTTGCGCCAGGGCTGGGCCCTGAACCGCGCCACGCTGAACCTGTCGCGCCTGCCGGTGGCCTCGATGGGCGTGGGCCTGGCCCAGGCGGCGGTGGATGTGGCCGTGGCTCATGCCTGCACCATTCGTCTGGGCGGCAAGCCCCTGATCGACTACCAAGACGTGCAACTGACCCTGGCCCAGATGATGGCCGAGACCAGCACCATCCGCGCCCTGGTCTGGCAGGGCGCGCGCACCTGGGCGCCACGTCAGGGCGTGGCCTCGATGGCCAAGTTCCACTGCACCGACACCGCCATGCGGGTGATTGAGCAGGCCATGGACCTGGTGGGCGAGGGCGCGGTGCTGCACCGCACCCGGCTGGACAAGATCTACCGCGATGCCCGCCTGACCCAGATTTTTGAAGGCACCAACCAGATCAACCGCCTGTCCCTGATCGAAGACCTGCAGGAAGACCTCCTGTCCCAACTCAGCCCCGGAGCCCGCGCATGAGCACCATCTTGCCCTTTGTCTCTCAAGACCCGTTTTTCAACGTGCCCCGCACGGTGGCGACCACCAGCCAGGGGCCGGTGCAGTTGCCCATCCTGTACCACCGCACCCGCAACCTCAACGCCTTCTTTCTGGTCGACACCCAAGCCGCGCAGGCGGCGTTGGATGCGGCCGGGGCCGGCAGCCTGCAAGCCACCTGCAATTGGGGTGGCAAGACCCTGGTGGCCCTGGCCTGTTATGAATACCAGGACACCAGCATCGGGGTCTACAACGAGATTGGCCTGGCCGTGCCGGTGGTGCGGGCCGGGGTCAAACCCCGCCTGAGCCATTGGCTGCAACCCCTGCGTGATGTGGACGACCCGCGCCGCGAAGTCGGCTTTTACGTGCTGCACCTGCCTGTCGACACTGACGCCGCTTGCGCTGCTGGCCGCGAAATCTGGGGGCTGCCCAAGTTCGTCACCCCCATCGACTACGGCCGGGTGGACCAACAAGTCGACATCGTGCTGTTCGACCCCGCACAGCCCCAACGTCGCGATCAGGCCATTTTGCGCCTGGCGGGCCGCCTGGGGGCCTCGGTGCCGGGCCCCACGCTGAGCCCATTGCTGTACTCGCAGGTGGGCGAGCGTTGGCTCAAGACCACAGTCAATGCCCGTGGCGGTGGTCGCGTGCATGCCGGCCATGGCCTCCAGCTGCGGCTGGGGCCCAGTCAACACCCGATGGCTCAGACCCTGCGTGCCCTGGGGCTGGAGGGTGCGCACCCCTGGCTGGTGCTGGACACAGACCGCTTCCAATCCCGTCTCAACGACGGGCAGGAAATGCCTGACCCCATCTGACACGATTTGCCGTGATATTTGACCTTCGCATCAGGCAAACCTTGCCGATAATTCCCTTGGGGAAATCACCTGACGGTCTGGTGGGCCCTTGGGCGCATCATCGGCAAGGGTCCAGTTGTTGTCATGCGAAAAAAAATCTCGGTCAGTCAGTTGCGAATTGGAATGTTCCTCGACGAGCTTTGCGGCTCGTGGTTGGACCATCCCTTTTGGAAGTCGGCTTTTTTGCTGACCGATCCCAAGCAACTCCAACAGATTCAAGACAGCCGCGTCAAAGAAGTCTGGATTGACATCCGCAAGGGGCTGGACGTCCTTGATGAAACGGCCGCCCCTCATCACACCGAGCGTTTCGATGACGTCGAGGTAGAAGAGACCGACCAGCCTCAAGCCGACGTGCCCATGCCTGCGGCCGTCGTAGCCAAGCCGCAGCCCAAACCCTGCTCGGTCAGCGAAGAAATGGAGCGCGCCTCCAAGGTGCTGGCTGGCGCCATGCCCGCCATGCGCAGCATGTTCCAAGACGTGCGTCTGGGCAAAGCCATCGACACCGAGCACTGCTTGCCCATGGTGCAAGACATCGCCGATTCGGTGCATCGCAACCCTGGCGCCATCGTCAGCCTGGCGCGCCTCAAGACCAGCGACGACTACACCTATATGCATTCGGTGGCGGTGTGCGCCCTGATGGTGGCCTTGGCCAAGCAGTTGGGTTTGAACGAGGTCGACACCCGCGAAGCAGGCATGGCCGGCTTGGTGCACGACCTGGGCAAGGCGCTCATGCCCCTCGATGTGCTCAACAAACCCGGTGCTTTGACGAACGAAGAGTTCGCCATCATGAAAAAGCACCCCGAAGAAGGCCACCGCTTGCTGGTCGAGGGGCGTGGCGTCGGCCCGGTGCCGCTGGACGTCTGCTTGCACCACCACGAAAAAGTCAATGGCACGGGCTATCCGCACAAACTCAAAGGCGATGAAATCAGTCAGTTCGCCAAAATGGGCGCGGTGTGCGACGTGTACGACGCCATCACCTCCAACCGGCCCTACAAGGCGGGTTGGGATCCGGCCGAATCCATCCAGAAAATGGCCCAGTGGACCAAGGATGGCCACTTTGACGAGCGCATCTTCCAGGCCTTCGTCAAGAGCATCGGCATCTACCCCATCGGGTCGCTGGTCAAGCTCAAGTCGGGCCGCCTGGCCATCGTGATGGAGCCGGGCACCACCTCCTTGGTGTGCCCGATCGTGAAGGTGTTTTTCTCGACCAAGTCGAATGAACCCATTCCCCATTTGGTTCTGAATCTGGGCGATCCCAAGGCCAACGATCAGATCGTGGCGCGCGAGAACCCGGCCACGTGGGGGTTTCCAAATCTGGAAACTTTGTGGTCGAAGCCGGCTTGATCGGTTACTTAAGAACCGTTTGATAGATTTCAGCGTAACGATGGGCCATCGCACGGGACGAAAATTGAGCAATGACACGCTCACGTGCCAGTTGTCCCATGTTGTCCCTCGTGGAGGGTGTTTCTAGCCATTGTTCTATGGCGTCGGCTAGGCTTTCGTTATTGCCTGCCTGGGTCAGATAACCGACGGAGTCGGTGTGGATGATCCGGCTGATTTCGCCGACATTGCTGGCAATCACGGGCAGTCCGCATGACATTGCTTCTAGCAAAACCATGGGGAAGGCTTCTATCGTTGACGGTAGTACAAAGGCATCTAACGCGTGATACACGTTCAGTGTATCTCGCCGATAGCCTAACAAATGGACGCGATTCTGAAGGCCAAGCTTATTGATCAGTTGCTCAATATTTGCTCGTTCGGGGCCATCCCCGGCAATGGCCAAATGGACTGGTGACAAGCGCGGGCGCGTAAGCGCCAATAGCAAGTGCGGCAACCCTTTTTCGGGCGAGAGCCGTCCCACGAACCCTAGTAGTGGATGCTCGCTCGAAAGTCCCAGGGCTTGTCGGCGAGCGATCCGCTCCGGGCCAGGGCGAAACACTTGAATATCGATGCCGTTGTCAATCTGAGCTAGCCGGGCTTTTGATACAAAACGAGCCAGTTCTGACGTCACAGGGGTGGAAACTCCGATCGAAAAGTCATTCAGTCGCGCAAGATTCTTATCGATCAAGGCATAGGCTTTCAGCGCACGGGTGTGTGTCAGCCAATTGTGATAAGTCGTCACAAGGCGAAAACCTTGCCAGGGACGCAAGAGTCCGGCATAGAACGTTGTCTTGTAGCAATGACTGTGAATCACATCAATGCGTCGATCTTTGGCCCTTGTTGCCAGTTCGCTGAGCGTTTGAAGATCGAGTTGTCGATTGCACGGGATGCGATAACAAGCGGATGCCTGTTCCCCCACGACATTGAAAATCTCGTCATTCCCGGTCCCTGCGTTGTCAAGAACCGCGACATCAACTTCAAGGCCTTGAAAGCTCAGTTGACGGGACAATTCTGCAGCCATGGCTTCTGCACCATGGAAGCCAGTGCTGCTCAAAATTTGAAGTATGCGCATTCAGTGATCTTTGATCAACGGTGGCTCAAATCTAAAATCAGCCCATGAACCATAAAGCCACTCGGGTTGCCTATTTTGGGCCAGATGCAAGGGATGCCGCTATCAAGCGACGCATTCAGTCGATGCTTCACGTTGGATTTCGGGTCCGCGCCTACATGATGCGGCGTCAGGAAGACATGGAGCACGGATGGGATAACGTAGATCTGGGCTTTGTGCGACATGTTGCTTTCGTTCGCAGGCTGGGGGCTATCGCGCGTGCTGTGGTGATTTCCTTGCGAGATCGTGCTGAACTACGCCAAGCGGACGTCTGGATCGCCCGGAATCTGGATCTTCTTGTTGTTGCTTTTCTCGTGCGCAAGTTCTTGAGCGTGCGAGCGCCGTTGGTCTACGAATGTCTGGATATTCATCGCTTGATGACGCGTACGGATTGGGTGGGGCGAGTGGTTCGGCACGCAGAAAGGCGAATGCTCAAAGACTGCGCTGACGTGATCGTGAGCTCCCCAGGATTTGTTCGCGAATATTTCGCCTCCTATTATGGGGAGGGGCTTCACGCAACGATCATTGAAAACCGCATGCCCACTGGCGGGATCGCTGATCCCAGGCCTTCCGAGCTTGATTTTCAGGCCGGCGATCGGCCTTGGGTGTTGGGTTGGTATGGCGTCTTGCGCTGCCAACGCTCATTGGACCTAATGTGTGCTCTTGCCAGGGGGCTGCCTGATCGCATTCGAGTCCGTCTTCACGGCTTTACCAAGCCAGAAGATCTGCCTCGATTTGAGGAACAGATTTCTGGTTTGAATAATCTGGTGTTCAAAGGACGGTATCGATATCCAGATGACCTACCCGCTATTTACGGCGGCGTGGATCTTGTCTGGGCGGGAGACTTTCATGATGCGCTCTTCAACTCGAGGTGGTTGCTTCCAAATCGGTTGTATGAGGGCGGGTATTTTGGGGTGGTGCCCATTGCTCCAAAGAATTCGGAAACAGGGCGTTGGATTTACGAAAAAGACGTTGGCTTCGTTGTGGATGAGCCCATCGAGCAAACTTTGCCAAAACTCTTGTCTGAATTGACTGCGCAAGCTATTGCGAAAAAGAGAAAGAATTTGCTGGCGACGCCGATCGATGTTTTCATTCAACCGCGCGAAGAAATCGAAGACTACATCAATGGCCTGCTTGGTGCTCGTCAGCCTTTGTGACCCAGGCCTGTTTGGTTAAAAAGACCAGATGGCCGACGAGTTCATGTATGGATGATTCCGATTTGAGCAAGGCTGAACTTTGAGGGATCAGCGTGCGAAATTCATTCGTAGAGACGTAAATCGACGCAACCGGGACCGAGCAGACATTAAACCCTTGAGCTTCAAAAATGTCGCGTGCGCGGCCCATGTGTAAGGCTGATGTGACCAATGCGATATCGCGATGTTGGGGTAGCAACAGTTGCGCACTGTACAGAGCGTTTTCAACTGTGTTGGTTGAGTGAACTTCAGTTCTCAGCCGCTCGGGGGCGACACCCAACAAGATGGCTAGTTGCTCGAGTACTTTGCTTTCGGGAAGATCGTTCGGCTCTGCTGGCCCCCCCGAAATCAGCAGCAGGCGCTGTTTCGTCAGCAATCCAGTTTCCATCAAACCAAACATTCGTTGGGTGCTGTCTTGGGATAAAGCTCCGAAATCAGCAGGACTCAGTGCGTCACGATTGAGGCCGCCGCTTAGTAAGACAAGTGGTCGTTGTGCGTCATGTGCGCACAAGCCAGCTTGGGGGTGCGTGCCTTCGACCAGTTGAACCAGGTGGTTTGCCCCCCAAGGGGTCGATAGTAAGTAACTCAACCCCAAAAGCAACGCGACTAACCAATTCATGCGACGACGCCACCATTGCTTGACCAGACGGTCAATGATCAAAGCGAGCCAGAAGAGAGTCAGGGGCGATAGTAAAACTTGCAGCACGGTTACCGGCCAAATAGGAGTCCAGTCTGGGCGTCAAACAAAGACCGCGCCCACCGGTCAGGGTGGGCGCGGATGTCTAGAAGGTGTTGCCGGATTAATTACTTGATCAGGCTGAACCAGTTGTCGGGCAATGTCACTCGCATCACGTCACCTCGACCATCCTTGAAGCCCCAGTTGCCTGTTGTCCAGATGTTCTTGCCTGCGAAATCCAAGGCGCCAGAACCTTCACTGCGATAGTCATAGTAAAGATTGTAGGAAGAGCCGAGTCGAACAACCTTAGAGGGACGAGCGGGATAGGAGTTGATTTCAATCAGCAGATTCTCGTTATGAGCCCAGTAGTTGCTAGTAGGGTTATAGGTATTCATGTAAACCCAGCCCTTCTTGCTACGGTCATAGACCTTGCCGAAGTGAACACCAACTGTCCAGCCGCCGCCATCCAGGGAGGTCAAGGGGTAGAACTTGACGCCGCATGCATACGAATTACCGGAGATCAGAGTGCACTTTGCAGTGGAGGCGTTCGCAATGTCGACGGCTTCCATCCAGTCATTACGATTGTTCTGTGAAACAAACATTTCCTCGCCGTTCGGGCCCCATGCCCAGCCAGAGTGGGCTGCATCGGAACCGACGCGGATTGGGTCACTGAAGTTGGGCAGGAATGCCTTTGGCCCATCCGAAATCAAGCCGATGTCTGCATCATTGTGGCCGGTGTAAGCGCGGTCATAGTCAACCAGCACACGGGTGCCCAAGGGGGACATCTCAACCATGTTGGGGCGGGTGATGTAAGGCCGCGGCGCGCCAGTCTTGATCACAGTGCAAGGAACCACTGCACCAGTACAGGAGGCTTGAATACTGCCCTTAATCGTGTTGGCACCCTTGTCATAGCTGAAGATTGCCCAAGGCAGATAGCCGGCACCGCGAGCGGTGTCCATGACCATCCAGGCCCAATAACGCGAGTCGTTGGATGAGTCGCCCTCGACATCGTTCATGATTTCACCGGTGGTGAATGTCGGGAAGTCCTTGCTGAAATCGCGGATTACGACCGGGGTCGATTGAACGCCAGTATTAGGGTTGAAATCAGTGTAGTAGAAGGTCATGCCTGGCTTTTCGCCAGCGACGGCCTGCGATGAGGGCAACGACCGGCCCACGAAGTAGAGGCGGTAAGGATTGGCGCCACTGTAGTCCCAACGTAGCTCGTTGACTTCACCGAGAGAGCGAGCCGACGATTGTGGGCTCATCGTAGGCTTGAGTTTCAAGATGGTCATCATCTTGTTGTCGGCCACACGATAAATCCAGGCGCTTGTACTGTTGTCGCCGTGTACCAGCACGAACTCGCCCGTCGTGTTGGTTGGGGAGTAGCGGGAATACACGATGGCCGACAAAGAGCTCTTATAGCCGCCATAGTCGCCAACCAGTTCTGATTTGTCGGCTGTTCTTGTGACGGTGAAGCCGGTGATCGGGTCGGTTTGTGGTACGCCCTTGGTTGGATAGACGCCGGGGTTGGGTACCGGAATCATGCGGGTTTCTTGAATCAGCGTGATATTGGTGGCGAAGGTTGCGGTCACCGATGTCGCTGCACTCAGAGTGACTGTGCAAGTCGACACGCCTGTACATGCGCCGGTCCAGCCGGTGAACTTGTAGAAAGTCGAAGCAGGAGTGGCTGTGAGTGTGACAGTTGTATTGGCCGTGAACGTGCTGTTGCAGGTTGTATTGGTGGCGCAATTGATTCCGGCGGGCGACGATGTAACCGAACCGTTCCCGACGCTAGAAACCGTCAATGTGTAGCTGGGGGCTGGTGCGGGGGCTGGCGCAGGAGCTGGTG
>CAYVOP010000022.1:11303-33248 GCA_964453105.1 uncultured Aquabacterium sp.
CAGGAGCCGGTGCAGGAGCCGGTGCAGGAGCCGGTGCAGGAGCCGGTGCAGGAGCCGGTGCAGGAGCTGGTGCAGGAGCTGGTGCAGGAGCTGGTGCAGGAGCTGGTGCAGGAGCAGACGAAGTCAGGTTACTGCTGGTGGAGGTCGTGGTCGTGCGCAGGAGATACGCAGATGCTTGCGCGGTTGCGCCGTCCACATTTGAAGGAGATGTGCTGGTTTGACTGTCGGCTGCGCCGCCGCCACCGCAGCCAGCCAGAATCGATGCAGAAACCGACGCGGCGGTCAACGCCAGTCGGTGGGTCAGAATTTTTCCAGAACGAGACATGAAGAGATCCTTGGGCGCTATTAACGCAACGAGTCAGAGGGCACCATCCGTGGTGCATGAAACGTATGGTGCATGAGTCGTTCCAAAGGGATGTGTCGAGTTATTACAAGCGGCGATGTGAAGTAGTTCACGGAGTAATGAGGGCATATGAAGTTTTCCCTAGGCACAAGGAACCACTGCACCCCCCTTGTTTCAGGGGTGTTGCAATTGTTTTGTTACAACTGAGGGCGTCGAACCGATTGTTCATTCGACTTCCTGATGGCGATCGGTTAGCTAAGCCCTATGCGTGCTGGTCTGCAAGAGCAAAATCCGACAACTAACGCCCTGCATCCCTTGCAAAGGGAGCATTGTGAACGAGATACGGCGCACCTCTGCCAGGCTTGCTGTGGGTGTGTGAGTGGTTGTAACGGGGCGGCTGAGGTCTGTTAGCAAATGAATCGAGCAGTCAACCGCTCTCGGATGCCTTGAGCCGCCTTCCTTAAATCGGGGTCGGTTAATGCGACCAAAAGAAAGCAGGCGAGGACCCAAGCGGATCCCGTGGCCAATCGAGAGAGAGGGTGGTTCATGCCGAACAGGGCTGTTGCATCGCCAATGACCCAGCACAACAAGCCTGCCCCTACCGCCTTCAAGACAAGGGCGCGATCGGGGGTGACTCTGAGCTCACTTGGACAATGGTAGAAAAACAGGAGCTGTAGCAAGACCAGAGAGATGCCGGTGGCATAGACCGCGCCCATCATGCCAAACAACGGGATCAGGATGATGTTCGCTACGGCATTGAAAATTGCTGCGCCAACAGTCAGACCGAAGACAATTCTGGATTTTTTCTGAAGCAGCAGGCCATCGGCGCAAGTCCAAACGACGGTCTTGATCAAAAAGAACAAGCCCATCACGATGAATACGGGTGTAGCTGCTGCTTTGGACGAGCTGGCGAGCAAGGTCAAGAAGTCGTGCCCAACCAGAATGACCCCTGTTCCTATTGCTGCACAAATATAGATAACTGGCTTTAGCACTCGGCGTTTGACCACTCTGACGGCGTCAGCTCCCTCGGTGGCATAAACCCGAGTTGTTACGGGGGTGAGCGCCTGGCTCAGTGCCGTGCTGAGCAATTGATCTATGTAGCTAGCCAAAGCAAAGCCGATGCTGTAAATGCCAATCACAGCGTAATCATTGACGAGCCACTTCATCATGAAGCGGTCTACGTACCACAGTCCGATATTGGACAGCTCCATGAGCGCCAGCGGAAAGCCGTAGTGAAGGCCTTCGGTGATTTGCGCCCGGTCGACTGACTGACGGGAGAATTGCAATGTGGGGAGCAGCCACCAGAGAAGCAGCCCAACGATCAGGACGTGGACGATTAGTTTGGCTACCAGAACGCTTTGCGCGGTCGGCGAAATCCACAGCAATGCCGTCAGCGTAGCCCCCACCGTCAACCACCGCCAGGTAACGGACAAAAGTGCGTTCGATGCTGCCTGCTCACGGGCTTGAATCACCCGAAAAGCCAAGGCGGCCCAAGCCAGCGGAAGTACTTGCAAGGAAGCGACCAAGGCGACTTCGGGGTGTTCAAGCCATTTGCATTGCCCTGCGATCAAGACAAGCAGCACGACCCCTACCCAACCAACCAATCCGAGCAGGGCTGGGGTGAGCACAATGTTTGTAGCGTATCGGGAGTGGCTCAGTGGATCGGATGTGTGTGGGTAAAACCGCATGGCTCCGTCACTCGCACCTAGCTTCAGTATGGCAACCAGCACCAGCAAGCCTGCCTCCCAGAAGCTCAATACACCGAATTCGGCACTGCTGAGCAAGCGTGTGGTGATGGGAAACGAAATCAATCCCGCCGCTAAGACCAGAATGTTCGATGCGGCGTATACGGCAATGCTGGTGCCAAGGTTGGATTTGCGGGAACTCATGGGGTGCTCAGCAAAATACGAAGGGACCTTACAGTGAAGGCTGAGCCAGCCAAGCGGCCAATGCTGGGCCAAGCTTGGCGGAATAGGCCTTGGCGCCTTGCTGTGTCATGTGAAACTGGTCAGATTGAAAGGCTCCTGTCGCATAGCCTTCGGAAAAGAGAAATTGATCGGCCGCGAGGCCGTGTGCCGTAGCGATCTGGCTGGCGGCACGCGCATGATCGGTCAATGTGGGTTCTGCGGGCGGTAGGAAAATACACCTGATTTGATATTGCTCGCAAAGGGCCCGCAGGGAGTCAAAGCGCTGTTCGGCGATATGGCGTACCTTGGGGTCTCGCCAATCGAACTCTGTGCCGCGTCCGCCTTTGAATATCTGTGCGATGGTTTCCGCATGAGGAATGGCGCGTTGCATGGCTACGCTACGAATTTCTGTTCGCAGACCATAGGCGGCAGAAAAGTGGCCAATCAACAGCCCTGAGATTTCGGTTGGGTGATAGCTCGCCAGACGCCCCGCTCGGAAACTGTCTTCGGCCGAAAACAGATGATAGGAAGAATACGTGCCACGCAAGTTGTTGGTGATCAGCTGCTTGGGCGAGAGCATAAGGGCCAGCACATCCGGCCGAGAACCGGCCTCAAGCAACCCTTTGATACCGAAAAACCAGTCCAGAAACGCTGTGTTTTCGATAACAAAGCGTTTCGCTTGCCATCCGTCGGTCAAGGCTGCATTGATGGCAGGAACCTGAACGCTGGCTTCGAGCAAAGAGTTGCCCACGATCAGCAACTGACGATGCTGTGGTGTGGAATGGAGGGATCGAGCCTCTGACCGCTCAACGGCCACCCGCCCTTCGATTCCAGAAAAGCGCGGGATCAAAATCCGTGCGGCAAACTCGGATGCGCCGAGCACCATTGCGGCGGCGCCTAGCAAAGCCAGGCAACGATTGAAATTCGAACTTGACTTCATCATGTTCAGAACTGGAAATAGATGAACGCCGCACTCGAATTGGCCGAGAACAGCACCACCGTGGAGAGCAGCACCACAGCAAACACAATTTGCACGATGGTCGATGACTTCTCGGTCAAAAACTCTTCATTCCTACGGTTTTCAAGCCAGTCCATCATGAGCATGGGAATTGAGAAAGCCGCGAGCATCGAAAACAAGGGATAAAAATTACCAGAGATCGACCAAGTTTTAAGTCCCTCCAGAAAATCAAATGCAGCGCCCATAGTTGGTGCGCGGAAGAAAATCCATGCAAAGCAGACTAGATGGAATATGACGAATCGCTTGAACCATTGCTTGATTGCTCCGTGACTTACGCGGTCACTGTCGAAATCAAAGAAACGCTCAACAGCCAACCAAGCACCATGCAACGCACCCCATAGAACAAATGTCCAGTTGGCGCCGTGCCACAGTCCACCAATCAGCATGGTAAGAAACAAATTGCGATATGTTTTATGCTCGCCTAGACGATTCCCGCCCAAAGGGACGTATAGATAGTCTCTAAGCCAAGAGCTAAGGCTTATATGCCAACGCCTCCAGAAGTCACGAATCGAGGTGGAGAGATAAGGCTGCTTGAAATTCACCATGAAGTGAAAGCCTAGCAGTTGAGCGGATCCCCGAGCAATGTTACTGTAGCCGCTAAAATCCCCATATATCTGCCAAGCGAATGCATAAGCGCCCAATGCTACCGTTCCAATATTGACGGGGCCCAGAGAGCCTGAAAAAGCTGCATTTGCAATCAGGGCACATTGATCCGCGATGACGCACTTCCGGAAAAGCCCGGTCAAAATCAACATCAATCCATTCGAAAACTGAGTAGGTTCGAAAGAACGAGGCTTCTCTACTTGAGGCAAGAGGTGGTCCGGGCGTTGAATTGGTCCAGCAATCAAGTGCGGGAAAAAACTGATGAACAGCGCATATTCGATCAGGTTTTTGCTGGGGCGGATTCGGCCAAAGTAGACGTCGACCATGTAGGCAATGGCCTGGAAGGTATAAAAAGAGATGCCTGGGGGAAGAACAATCTCAAGCACCCTTTTAGACACGTCAAAACCCAACGAGGAAAGTAGGACGTGAAGGCTGTCTGAGAAAAAATTGAAATACTTGAAGTAGCCCAGGAATACAAGATTAAGCCCAATGGATAGCCCTAAAAGTAACTTGCGTTTTTGGGCATTCGAGCTGTTGGATATAAGGGTGGCAAAGAGGAAATCAGCCAAAGTTGAGCCGGCCATCAGCGTGAGAAATCGCCAATCCCACCAGCCATAAAAGAAATAACTGCCAGCCAAAAGCAGAATATTTTGCCCACGATGCCGCAGAATCCAATAGCCGGAAACTATTGTAAGCAAAAAAATGTAATAGATGGGAGTGTCAAAAAACATGATTAATGCTTGCGCCTACGGAGTTGGGCATCGATGACGTGTAGTTGTCCACAGCGAGAAAAAGTATGTGTGGCAACAAGCGCGGGATCCCAGTCGGGTGTGACCCGAGTGACCATCTCTTCCTTGTATGTGCTCTGGGTCAGAGCTTCAATTCTTGCCAAATTGAAGCCGTACCCATACCTCACAGAACAATTCTGTGAGGGGCGATAAGTTTGGCCCTGGTAGGCAAAGGGCCTTCCCGCTGGGCGGGCATTTTTGCAATCAGATATGACTGGATTATTGGCGTGAGCCTGCCATGTCTGGCTTAAGGGGGTGTCAGAAGAAAAAATATAAAGCTCATCCCAAGATGATGCGCCTTCAGTCTCAACCATATTGGCGAAAAGCCACCATCTTCCGTCTTGTTGAAGCAGTGTGCAGTCATAGGCCTTGACATTTTCCATGAGGTTATGAACGAATGTCCACTGGTCTGGAAAACGGATGCACCGATATAGCTCAATAGTGCCGTTCTGGGCTGACTCTGGGATCATGTACAAATCGCCCTCATATTCAAAAATGAAGGGGTATGACAAGTGATACGGTCTTTCCAGAACCGGGACGGGAGATTTGTAATTTCCCTGCTTGTCCATCTCAATGACTGAAATGTGGCCCCTGCCTCTCTGATAAATCAGTTCTTCAATGAAAATGTAGTAAGTCCCGTTTCGTTCGATCAGATGGGGGTCTGCCCAAAATCGGTCAATGGGCGGGAGCATTTTTTTATAACGCCACAAAGACGAGGAAAGGGTGGGCCTGATGTCGTACATCAAGATCCATTGGTCAATGTAGAGTTGATTTTTGATGATCTCCCGAATTTTTCTGGAGGTTTTACGGGCCAATAGCTTGGTGTATTCCCAGTTGGTCGGGCTGGTATATAGTCTTCTTGAGTAAAGTGCGGGAATCGCATTTTCCAGTTCAACGTTGGAAAAGAATGCCTCCGGGCCAACGCGGTGCAATTCGGCTAATTTTCTTGGAATCAGGGACAGTGTTTTCCAAAAATAATTCCGTTTGTTATCTCGCACGGATGCCCAATTTGTGCATGAAAAGGTCCGTGATAAAATCTTCCCATTATCCAAATCTTCGGTCAGGATCTGCAAAACAGCCCCAGTTTCAGGCCATTCCTCCATACTTTCCCAAAAGCCTGGTGGACCGCCCCGGTTGATGGTGTTATCGCCATGATGAAAAGACCAGACGCCATGGCGGGCGGCGGCCAATATACCGCCACGTAATATGCGGAACCCCAGTCGAAGCAGAACATCCAGTTTGTATTCTTGAATACATTCGAGATCGCCTGCGCTGAAGGAGTCAGACCATTTGGTGCGAATCGGTTGAACTTCTATAAAAGGAAGATTTGGCAGTAGTGTCCGGATGTCGCTGCTTGCCTCCGACGGGCGGATATAAGTGTTCCGCTCCAGAACTTTTTCGTAAAATAAATCCAGCGCTTTTCTTGTGACAATTGGACCCAAACTTGGCAAGTTTGCCAGTAGGCGCTTGACGAAAGGTCGTGGTTGCGCTGGAGTTGCCTTCGGCATAATGCCGACCACAATTTCAGAATGCTCGCTGGATTGAATGCTTTTGAGCATTTCGAGAGCCCAGGCTGAGGTGGTGTGCCCATCCAATAGCAGGCCGATCCTGAGTTTTTTCTGATTCATGTGACTTTCGGCCTGAGGCGCTCGACTATGGGGCGGGGCGTTGATTTCTGTCATTCTGGCATATAATCTCGCGCGCGTTAACCCTGATGTCGGGGGCAAGGTTCGAGCCCGCAGTGGTCTTTGCGCGGGGGTTAATTATTTGGAGGATACTGTCCGTGTTCGATCATCTTCGCCTCGATTTTCAACGCTACAAAAAAGTTCATTCGGATCGCGCCCCGCTGGTGGCCTTTTTTCTGGCCATACTGTCCTACGGATTCTTGGCTGTGCTGGTTTACAGATATGGTCGCTGGACGAGGTTAATCCGCCCGAGGGTTTTGTCTTACCCTTTTAAGTTGATTTATGTCTTGCTTCAGTTGATCGTTGATATACTTTTTGGTATTAATATATCGACAAACGCTGACATAGGCCCTGGTTTGTATGTTGCGCATTTCGGGGGTATTTTTCTTCATGGCAATATGGGGAGGAACTGTAGCGTTACCCAGGGGGTCACGATTGGGTACAAGGGGGGCGGGAAGTCTACCAACCCGCCCTCGATTGGTGACAATGTGTACATTGGTGCGGGCGCGGTGATCGTGGGAGATGTTCGCGTCGGCCACAATGTGGTTGTGGGGGCCAACACGACAGTAGTTAAATCGGTTCCCGACAACCATATGGTTGTGAGCGCTGAGCCCCGAGTTATTTTCCGTAAGGCGTGCTGATTAGCGCTGAGTATCGCTCGTTAGGATTTTATGGATGCTCCCCGCGATTTTGGGGGCGATGGCTTCTGCGCCCACTTTATTGATGTGGGACTCATCGAACCAGTACTTTGAGTTGCTGGCAATTTCCTTGGGGATGGTAATAATCGGGCCCTTTGATTCGTAGAAATCAAATCCGGATGCTGGCTCGCGCAAAGCATATTCATATACAGGCAGATATATGAACGCAATTTTTGCATGATGCTGTTTCGCAAGAGCAGCCATTTGTTCTACAACGTTTCTCCCGTAGGCTGAGGTCAGTGAATAAGCCCGATATTTGAGCATTTGGCGGAGGTTGGGTGCCTGATCGTTCGCTGGAGCTTGGGGCCAGTTTTTCGCCACTGCAAGCCAGCCAAATTCACTAGGCGCCTCGGAGGGCTTTGTTTCATCCCAGGGGTGTCGGGCCAATTCCAGCGTTGTGTTGACCTTATGCTTTAAAAACAGCGCGAAATGTGATGGAAAGGTTGGATCGAGGTAAGGCTTGCAGCAAAAAAGGTCGCTTAGTTCTCCAACGTAAGGTAGAAGATCGTGCCCAAATGCAAATTCGTGATCCGTCATTTCTATGACAACGAGCCGTGGATGCTTGTGGGTCAGGAGTTGCTTCAGATAGAACAGGTGAAGGTCGCGGCCCATCCAGGTAGAAGCCAAATTTGTCACCCTGACGTTTAAGCCAAGCGAGACAAGTTCTCGCTGAATTTGGGCGTCGGATATGGCCGTCCAAGTGTGCGAACTACCAAGAAACGCGACGTCAATCGGGCGGGTATCTTGGGTGATGCGGTGATGAACCTCAGCCACTCGACGAGTTACACCTTTTAGCAGACCAAACTTTGGCCCCTCTGGAATCGTTATCAGCAACAAGCTGCTAAAAGTTAGCGCCATGCCTAGTAATAGCGCCAGGTAATATATTCGGTAGGTTGTCGGTTTGGACGCAACGGCATTCGTCGATTGGATGGTGGGTGCGGTTGCCATTTTTAGAAGTTGAAGTAAAGAAATGGCGAATCAGCCGAAATAAATATAAAGGACATGGCGGCAACTGCTCCGCACGACAGGCCAAGGATCGCGGTGGTTTGGCGAGTTATTCCACCTAGCACCCAATCGTGGATTTCCTTTGAGTTGGGCAAGGTCAATGTGAACAAAAAGCCGAGAACAATCAGGACACCGGAAAGCCAATCAGGAGAGCTGCTCACTTGATGCGAGGTTACGGTTGGGACCACCATGGCTTTGAGTACGTGGCAGGCGGCAGGAAAGGACTCTGCCCTGAAAAATACCCAGGCAGTGATGATCGCAAACAAGGTGAACAGGTATGAGGCCGTTGTGTAAATTGGTGCAGGTATTGACTTAATCAGTGTGCGAGGCCCGAAGTCTCGCCAGGCATGATTGATGGTAATAAAGGCGCCGTGCAGTGCTCCCCAGATCATGAAGTTCAACCCGGCGCCGTGCCAAATGCCCCCGAGGAGCATGGTGATAAATATGTTTATATATCGTCTGGATGGGCCTTTTCGATTCCCGCCTAGAGGAATGTAAAGGTAGTCTCTTAGGAAGTTTGATAGAGAGATGTGCCAAGTCCGCCAGAAATCAATAATATTTGTGGATTTGTAGGGGGCTTGAAAATTAAAGGGGATGTGCATCCCGATGCAAAGAGCTGATCCGACAGCCATATCGGAATATCCGCTGAAATCGAAATAGATTTGAAGTGTGTAAGCTAAGGCGCCAATCCAAGCTGTTGGAGTATCAATGACATTTCCATGCAATGCAGATTCAAAAACTGGAGAGGCCAGGGTGGCAAAATGGTCGGCAATGATGACTTTTTTGAAAAGTCCAATAAAAAACAGTGTGAATCCAGCTTGCAGCTTTGCCTGCCAGTGATCACGAAAGGTGCCGTGGAATTGTGGGATGATGGTTCGGTGGTGGAGAATGGGGCCCGCTATCAGGTGGGGGAAAAATGACACAAACAAAATATAGTCTCGAGCGGTGTGCTCGTGCGGCTGAATCTTGTCCTGCAGGCAGTCGGCAAGGTACGCTATTTGAGTAAACGTGAAAAAGGATATGCCAAGAGGTAGGGCAATTTTCGCTAAATGTGGCCCGCCATTTGTTAATAGGTCTTGAATCGAGTCTGCCAGGAAGTTTAGATACTTGAAGTACCCTAAGGCGATTAGATTCAGGGAGATGGCGACGATAAAAATTCTCTTTGCCGCTTGTCGGTTCTTCAGGATGAGCCTGGCTGCGTGGTAATTTAATAAAACAGAAGTTCCGGCTACGAGCAGGTCGCGAGGATTCCACTGGATATAAAAAACCACCGATGCGGCTGACAATGCCCACAGTCCGGCAGGAATGCTACGTCGTTGTAAAAGCCAAAAAATTCCTACTGTTGTTGGTAGGAATAGAAAGATGAATATGTATGACGCAAATGACATTTTTATCCTAATTCGGCTGATCGCATCTGGCGTCAGGGGCGGACGGAATTGATTTTAAACGTATGAATGCTGTCGTATCTGCCGACCGCAATGCGTGGAATTGTGTGGGCCGAATTTGATGGCGACCAAATGCCATGATCTGTCGTCATGGATGTTTTGAATCCTATGCGTTTGACGAGTTCGGCTACCTGCTGGTTGTAAAAGCCAGCAGGATATGCAAAATGATTAATTTCACGATTCGTCCAGCGCCGTAGTTTTAGTACAGATTCGGTTATTGTGGCTTCGGCGGTTTTCAGGTCAATTTGAGTCAAAATCTCGTGCCCATTGGTGTGTGCGCCAATCGTAACGTAAGGGCAGTCGGCAAGAGTTTTCACGTCATCTGGCGACAGGGGGGTCATGCTGTTTTCGGCCGAATCAGGAATTTGCCGAATGGCTGCCTCGGTGATGGGGCCACACTCTTCCTTGGGTCTCGCTTTAATCAAGGAGAGCAGGGCATGGATTTTTGCCCAGTTTTCGGCGCCTTGACTTGAATTGAATTGGTGAGTACCCAAGCTAAATTCAGTAAGATTGATCGTGATGGGCTTTTTGATTTGTAATCGGTTGACAAGTTTGTCGAACCAATATGAGTTGCCCGACTCCACATGACCTGTCGCAACGTAAATGATGGCAGGAAGCCGTTCTCGCTCAAGGATGGGGAGCAAATATTGAATGTTGCCCTGTAGGCCATCATCGAATGTCAAAACTGCCAGTGGCTTACTTGGCAACTTGGTCTGTGCTGCATGCAGTGCCTCATCAAGGCTGACAATATCGTAGTGTTGACGTAGATAGTTCACCTGCTGAAGAAAATCCCGACGACGAACTACTTGCCAGATGTCGATATCATCGTCGTCTCGACCTATATCGTGATACATGAAAACGGTGATTCCTTTCGCTGCGACCCACGCCCGCTGAAGGAAAAACAAAGGCGATGCAGCGAGCAGAGGATAGGCGATTTTTGCCAAGAGGCTCATTTTTGCTCTCCAGACGCAGCGATATTTCCCTGAGCCACAAGCTGGTAATGCTCTTGGAAGCGAGAAACCATCACATCCAATGCCATTTCTCGTCGAACCTTTTCCTGGCCGGCTTTGGCTAGCTTGTGTCGGGTGCTGGGCTCATCGAGCAACAATTGCAGCTTGTCCCTCAATGCATATTCGTCGCCGACCGGAAAAACCAGTCCATCCACACCGTTTTCTACGAGGTCGGGATTTCCTCCACCGTTTGACACCACACTGGCAACACCTGCCGCCATGTACTCGATTACTGCGTTGGATAGTCCTTCACTCTCGGAGCAATTGCAGCCGATGTCAACAAATGAAAGATAGTCGGCAATATTACCCTTGGCGTGAGCTCGAAATACATGACTCATCATGCCGAGATCTTGCGCAAGCTGCGTGACTTGTTCTTGGCACGGATCGGTTGCGTTGTTGGCGCCAATGAATAACAAACTGACGTTCGGATTTTTCTCTAGAAGTAGTTTGGTTGCCTTCAATAAGGTGTCATGGCGCTTAATCGGTCGGTAATTCGCCACCAAAGTAATGACATTGTGGTGAGCTGGTATTCCCAACTCTTGTTTGAGCGACAGATTCGGGGCCGATCTTTTCACCGCATCGAGATCTACTCCGTTATAGATAACTTTCAGTTTCGATTCGTGTACGTGCTCGGTTTGAATGGTGAAGTTACTCACCTGATGGGAGTTGGCTACGATCGAGTCTGCGAATCGATTGGCCAGACGCGTCGCAAAGAGATAGCTAGGGGTAATCCAATATCCATAATCGCGACGGCTAGCAAGAACGCCTTTGACGTTCGCGAACTTGGCTGCGACCACACCCACGACGTTTGCAATCGGAAAGAATGTATGCACCACATCAGGCTGTTGCTGGCGAAGCCAACTAAATAGCTTCCAGAAGCCCAGGTAGAACGAAAGCTTGGTGATGCCACCCAGTTCGATGACATGAACCTTGCATGGGAGGCTCGGGGCTACGGTATCAAGCCATTTGCTTCGCTGAAAAACGATCAAATCCACCTGATCAGTTCTGCTGAGCCCATGGATCAATTTGATAATTTGGCCTTCCGTCCCACCAAGGTCATTGATGATCTGGTCGATGATGAGGGTCACTCTCATGGTCATTCTCTCTGAGAGCCGGTCCCTGTGGAGCGATTCCATAGGTGCGATTGCTGGCCTGTTGCGTAGGAAAGAAATCCCAGGACGACAAACAGGTTGAGATGAAGAAATGTTGCGCACAAACGCAAAGGGGTGGAGGCCTGTAGGCGAGGGGATGACATGCTGGCGATGGTGACCAAATAGCCAAGGATGTGAATGAAAAAACTCCAAAGGAAGAGCCCGCCCCCATTTAATGCCAAAGCGGCATGAGACAAAAGGGCGGCGACAAGCGCAAGCGGGCAAATCAGCCGGAGAACTTTGTGTGCAAAGAAGCGCCCCCACAGAGGGTTGGCCCAAGGCTGAGTAATGCCCTTCACCAAGTGCATCAATTGGAAATTCCCGGCAAGGGTTCGAACTTTGCGAACTTTTTCTTTCTCGGCATCTTGAGAGGGTTTGTCGTAGGCAATCGCCCCGCTCTCAAATGAAATTCGCCAACCTTGCATGGCGGCCTGCATCGGAATGGCGACGTCATCGAGAATCGTTTCTACTGGAATCGGGGTGTAGCACTCTCGGCGGATGGCATACAGCGCACCAGTGACTCCCACGACGGATCCTGAAATGGCCTCGTGCTCTCGAATGAACTTCTCGTATTTCCAGTAAGCGCCAATGCCCTCAGAGAACGGGGACCCATTCTCATCCTCGAACACCAGCTCGCCACTGACCGCGCCAATGGCCGGATCGGCAAAATTGGCAACAAGCCGGGATACCGCTTGAGGGTGGAGTCGTTGGCGGGCATCTGTGAAGACAATGATGGGCTGCTGTGTGTGCGACACGGCATCGTTCAAGCAAGCGGCCTTTCCTCTCCGGGCCGTGTTGGCCAGGAGACTGACTCTGGGGTCTGGGTGTCTGGCAACGATGTCGCACATATGGTCGGTAGACCCATCAGAGGCGATCAGGACCTTCAATCGCGTGGCGTCATAGTCTTGATTCAGGCAGGTCTCAATTTTTGAACCGATCCGTTGCCCCTCGTTGTATCCGACCACGATCATGATGACATCAGGCGTGATGGCGCCTCGTTTGACTGGGGTGGGCCGCAGCTTGGCCAGAATTGCCAATTGAAGGGGATAGCCGGCATACGTGTACACCAACACGAAGATGGACGCCCAAAAAAGCCAAGCCATATCAATAGTCCTTTGAGCCGCCCAGCAGATTTTGACGAAGACGGTCGTAGCGGCGATTTCCTATGCATTTCTTCAGCATTGCCAGTGCTTCGTAACGCAAAATTTGTTTGACAACGGCCCCTCGGTCTTGACTGACCCATGATTGGAATTGTTCCATCGTGGTTGTTGCCAATATGGCGAACCGCGGAATGTCGCCGGGGTGGCCCCGGCTGATGTGCCAGAGGCCGACTCGGGATGTGGCCATTTGGGTGTAGCCGAGTTGCTTGGCAATCGGCCAGGTTTTCCGATTGGTGCGGCCGCCGGGTGGCGCAATTTGGAAAACAGGTGTACCTAGGTTTTGCTCAATGCGGGCCTTGGAGTCGGCCAATTCCATTTTCTGTTCTTGATCGCTCGCGTCGCCGAGATACCGGTGATGTTGGGCATGAGACTGAATGGACATGCCCATAGCGTCCATACGCGCCAGTTCTGCCCAATTGAGAAAGCCTGGGGTACCCACGGTGCTGGGGTTGATGAAAAATGTTCCCGTCCAGCCGCGATCAGCTAACAGCGTGGCGGCCTGCAGATTGGTTGCATGGCCATCGTCAAAAGTAAAGCATACCGGACGCTGCCCTCTGGTGACCCAATCTTGAACCTGCTCAAGCGAGCAGACGATTTGTCCAGATGCCTGGATCATGTCTAGGTGGTGTTTGAAAACGTCGGTCGGAACCGAGTAATGCGGATCAGCCCCAAGGGGCGGCTCTGCGCCTGGGGCCGGAGTCGCGTGGTACATCAGAACGGTGCATCGGGTCATCATGGCAGCGAATACATGAAGAAGAATCGGTCCAAGTAGTGGATCTGATCATGCGCGTAGCTGGCCCGAATATGGGAATCGTCCATGAAGATGGGCTTGCCATCAGGCGTGCTGATGTCGCAATGTTCGTTATGGCAGAACTCGGTAAATGGGTCCACCACCTCTGCTCCGACTTGCTGTGCCACTGTCGCTACGCGGCGATCGACGTCCAGCACGACGGATTTCAGCGCATCGTAATTTCGCCAGTTTTGTGTCACTGGTGTCCAGTGCCACAGTCCTCGGTCGACGAGGTGCCGGGGCTCGACGAGGGGGCCGCGGGGACTGCTGAGCACGACGACGATATGTTTGCCAGCTAATCGCAAGGCGCGAAGCCGATCGGACCAGTTGTCGAGCACCCACCGGGATGTGTCCGCAAGCGGTGCGAGATGCTGCTTTTGCGGGTCATCGGTTCGGTAATAGTCCGGGCGGGACGAGAAGCCCTTCCAGGACGCGGCAAGGACCACCGTGACCACGCGAGGATCCTCCATGGCTCGAAATGCCTGGTCTGTGAAATGGGCGCAGTCGACAGAGTCCCGGTTTAGCCCAGGCACCGGCGCGCATCCTGAAAGCGTGATTAGGCGAACAGAGTGTGCGTTTTGCGACTGGGTGTGCATTACCTCAGAAATGCGCGGTGCATAGTGCTGCATGTGGCTGTCCCCAACGAAGAGCACGGTACCGGGCTTTCCACCGACCCAGGTTTGATCTGCGATCGCCTCCCAATCTGACTCGACTTGGTCGATCTTTTGGACGATAGGCAACTCCTCGGAATGAGAAGGAATGCCATGTCGCCATATGGCTGTACCGAATGTGCCCAATGCAAGCAATCCGATCCAGAGCCATTTGGCCTCCCGTAGAGCTTGCGCTTTGCTCCTCGCTGGGCCTGAGCGGAAGGGTCTTTCGATATGACGATAAGTCGCCCAGCCCAGAATGAACGAAAGCAGCAATAGCCCGCCCAGAAAGCCGGGATGGAGTTCTTTGTTATCGAAGTAAATGCGAGCGAAGGCCAGGATGGGCCAGTGCCATAGGTAAACCGGGTAGCTGATGAGTCCGATCTTGATCGCAAAGGGGTGGGACAAGATCACGCGATTGACGGCTGCAGCAGGGCCAGCTTGTATGAGGAGCGCTGCTCCCACCACGGGTAGGGCTGCGGCATATCCCGGAAAGAGGGTGGACGAAGTGAAGGTCCACATGGACACAAGCAAGCAAGCCAACCCGACCATGCTTGATGCATGAGCAACCCATCCAGTGAGTGCGGAATTCGTGGGCTGCTTTGACCCAAGCGTGGCTAGCCAAGCGCCCGCTAACAATTCCCAAAATCGGGTCAGCGGGAAATAGAAAGCCAGGGTGGGATTGCGTGAAGTAAGGAACGCACTCGCCAATAGGCTCAGGGTGATGCCAATGGCGGTTGCGTATTTCAATGAAGCCGTTCTGCTGCCTCTGTTGGTCGCAAAGATCACGATCGGCCACAACAGATAAAACTGCTCTTCGACGGCGAGGGACCACAAATGAAGAAGTGGTTTGAGGTCTGCGCTGCTGTCGAAGTAACCTGCTTCTTGCCACAGGGCCAAATTCGATAGAAAAACTGAGCCTGCGAGCGTGTGCTTGCCCAGGGCTCGCCATTCACCGGGGAAGAATGCAAACCATCCTGCTAGCAGCGAACAGGTCAGCACCATAAGCAGGGCGGGGAATAATCGACGTGCACGGCGAACGTAGAACTGCAAAATGGAAAACGTACCCTCGCGGGTTTCTTTGATCAAAATAGAGCTGATCAAATATCCGGAAATCACGAAGAAGATGTCCACACCTACATACCCGCCAGACAGGCATGTAGGAAAGGCGTGAAATAGCAGAACCGAAGTCACGGCTACGGCGCGCAAACCGTCTATATCGGGGCGGTAGTTCTGAACGCTCATGTGGATCTGCGTTGGGTTGTTTGGCTGATCGATGGGTTGGCCGAGGACGGAGACAGGGCTTGCTTGCTCTTCACCCACGCGCGATCGACCATGCCGAAGGCCAGCCATAGATAGCTGCCGACCTCCATTTGTGAGAAGCGATCGCCAAACAAGTTGGTGATGGATGCGGCCCCAATACAGGCCAAAAATCCAAGGCCCAAGCCGCGAGAAAAGGGCGAGCCCCCAGCTCGGTAAAGTCGCCAGCCGCTCCAAGCGGCCTTGATGAAAAACAAAGCCAGCAACACGATGCCCACAATGCCTTGTTCGGCGGCAGTTTGTAGGAAGTAGTTGTGCACATTGCGCAGAGGGAGGCCGTCGCTGGCAAAGTAGAAGCCTTGAAATCCAATGCCCCAAACGGGGTTCTCGGAAAACAGTTTTTTTGCCAGATCCCACACAACCAGTCGCAGAGCGGCTGACTCTTCCATTTGCCCGTCGGCTCCTTCAGTCATTTGGATACGGTCGACCACCGATGGAGGGAGGATCGAATCCCAATTAAGGAGAAAAATGCCGAGTAAGGGGAGCAGGGCTCGATATCGGACAATGCCGACAATCAATACGGCAAATAGCACTGCAATGTAGGCGCCGCGAGAATACGAGAAGAACAAGGGGTACAAAGAAAAGCTGAAGCTTGCTAAATAAAGTAGCTTTCGCTTTTTATCGTCATCTGCTGCCAGGAGGCCGACGGCGATGACTGAAAAGTGGGCGATGAATGCGGCGAAATGATTTGCCCCCAAGCCGATGAGGTAAAAGTTGCCGACACATCGGCGATTGTAGGAAAACGCATCGCCAGAAACAAAGTTGGCGAACTCGCGCCAGGACATCAACAATATGATTGACAGATAGAGGGTGATGATCCTTATGGCGTCTTTTTCATCACGTACTGCGTAATACCCCACGAAATACAGAAGCAGCATGACCACATAGTTCTGCCAAGGTGACATCAACATGTTCGAACCAGAGATGGGGATGCTCAACCCGTATCTCATGGATGAAATCCATAAAGCCAGGTAGCTGCTTAATATCAGTGTGACCACAAAACCGTGGTTGGGCGCTCTGGGGTCATTCGGAGGGCGCTGTTTGGCAGAGCCAATCAACGCGGATACGACCAACATGCTCAGACACATGCTCCCCAGTGGCAGATCATGGATTGGGTACCAAGCCTGAGGAAAAACAAGCAAGAACAAGAAAACGAAGATGGGAATAATCGCCTTCTTGGTGATGCCATGCCAGCATGCCCACAACACGGTCAGATAGACCAGGTAGGGCATCACATAAAGTTTGAATGCGGCAAGCATGGGCGAGCTCGTGAATGGGCCAGAGTTCGGAGCATGGAGGCCGCACACAAGGCGGGCCGGCTTGAGGGAAGCTGGCCCACCCGACGCGCTGCCGGGTCAGTACGAAGAGCGGTGCCTCAGGGCCTCAACCCTGAGCCTTGCGGGCGCTGGCGATGTACCAATCGGCGGCCTCAATCATGCCGGCACGCACATCGTGCGTGGGCGCAAAGCCCAACTGCGTGCGTGCCTTGTCGATGTTGGCCAGTGAGTGGCGCACGTCGCCCGCGCGGAACGGGGCAAAGTTGGGTTGCGGTGCGGCGGCAATGGCTTGTTTGTCGACCAGCATCTCAGCGATCAGGTCATGTAGCTGAACCAACGAGGTGCGGTCGCCCACGGCCACGTTGTAGACCTGGGGCACGTCGGCCGCCAGCGTGGCGTAAGCCGCACGCAGGTTGGCCTGAACGGCGTTGGCCACGAAACAGAAGTCGCGCGAGGTTTCGCCGTCGCCGTTGATGGTGCAGGCCTCGCCGCGCAGCATGGCGGCAATCCAGCGCGGGATCACGGCAGCGTAGGCGCCATTCGGATCTTGGCGGGGGCCGAATACATTGAAGTAACGCAGGCCCACCGTTTCAAAACCATAGCAGCGCTGAAACACCTGCGCATACAGCTCGTTGAGGTACTTGGTGACCGCGTAGGGCGACAAGGGGTTGCCAATGACGTCTTCCACCTTGGGCAAGGTGGGCGAGTCACCATAGGTGGAGCTGGACGCGGCATACACAAAACGCTTGGCGCCGGCATCACGCGCGGTCACCAGCATGTTCAGGAAGCCCGTGGCGTTGGCGCGGTGGGTGTTGAGCGGGTCGGCAATCGAGCGCGGAACCGAACCCAGAGCGGCCTGGTGCAACACCACGTCCACGCCTTCGCAGGCGGACTTGCAAGTGTCCACATCGGCAATGTCGCCCTGAATGAAGCGGTGGTTCTGCCAGGCCGTTTCGCCGACCAGTTCGCGCACTTCATCAAGGTTGCGCTGGTGGCCGGTGGCAAAGTTGTCCAGCGTGGTGACCTTCTGGCCGTGGCGCAGCAAGGTTTCCAGCAGGTGCGAGCCAATGAAACCGGCCGCCCCAGTGACCAGCCAATGGCGGGGTTGGGTGGCCAGTTGCTGGGCCAGGTCGTTGTGCAGGGTAATCACAGGCGCCACACTCCGAAACCACGGGCCTTCAGCGCGGCGGCGTCGGCCGAGCACTTCACGTCCACATAGATGCCGCCGGCTTGCAGCTTGCTGGCGATGTCGTCCACGCTGCGTTTGACCAAGGGCTCATGGGCCACGGCCGACACAATCGCGGCTGCCTTGGGCAGGGCTTCCCAGCTGACCAGATCGACACCGTACTCGTGCTGGGCTTCAGCGGGCAAGGCCACGGGGTCGTGCACGTGCACGTTCACGCCGTAGCTCTTGAGTTCATTGATGACGTCAATGACCTTGGAGTTACGCAAGTCAGGGCAGTTTTCCTTGAAGGTCAGGCCCAGCACGATCACGTCAGCACCCTTGACGGCGGCGCCGCTCTGGATCATTTGCTTGACGGTTTGCTCGGCGATGTACTTGCCCATGCCGTCGTTGATGCGGCGACCCGCCAGAATGACCTGCGGATGGTAGCCCAGCATCTCGGCCTTGTGGGTGAGGTAGTAGGGGTCCACGCCAATGCAGTGACCGCCGACCAGGCCGGGGCGGAAAGGCAGGAAGTTCCATTTGGTGCCCGCCGCTTGCAGCACTTCCAGGGTGTCGATACCGATGCGATGGAAGATCAGCGACAACTCGTTGACCAGGGCGATGTTCAGGTCGCGCTGGGTGTTTTCAATCACCTTGGCGGCTTCGGCTACCTTGATGCTCGATGCCTTGTAGACGCCGGCCTTGATGATGCTGCCGTAGGTTTGGGCAACTTTTTCCAGGGTCTCGGGCGTGTCACCCGAGACGACCTTGACGATGGTGGTCAGGGTGTGCTGTTTGTCGCCGGGGTTGATGCGTTCGGGCGAGTAGCCCACGAAGAAGTCCTTCTTCCACTTCAGGCCCGAGTGCTTTTCGATCAAGGGGATGCAGACCTCTTCGGTGGCGCCGGGGTAGACGGTGGACTCGAACACCACGATGGCGCCAGGCTTGAGGTTCTTGCCCACGGCAATGCTGGCGCCGACCAGCGGCGAGAAGTCGGGAATGTGGGCATCATCGACGGGCGTGGGCACAGCCACCACTACGAAGTCGGCCTCTTTCAGGGCTGCAGCATCGGTGGTGGGCTTGAGGTGCACGGCTGCCTTCAGCTCTTCGGTGCTGATTTCACCGGTGGGGTCCACGAAGCGGCAATAGGCGGCCACTTTCTCGGCGTGCAGGTCCACACCCACGGTCGGATACACCTTGCCGAACTCGACTGCCAAGGGCAATCCCACATATCCCAAACCGACAACAGCCACTGTAGGCATAGTTCCTCCGACGATTTCCATTCAATTTCAGACTGCGTAGTAGCCGTAGGCCGAGTTGACCTTCTTGCTGCTGCATTTGTTGAGTACCGACATCACCACCGGGCAGGCCTCCAGGGTGGCAAAAGCCTGGGCGACCGACGACTTGGGCGTGCGGTCGGCTTCCACCACCACCACGATCTGGCCCATGTGCGTGGCCAGTACGCGCGACTCGGTCGAGGGCAGCAGGGGCGGGGCATCGAACACGATGATGCGGTCGGAATAGGTTTGAGCCAGTTCGTTGAGCAACGATTCCATCGCGCCGCTGGCCAGCAATTCGGTGGTGTTGACCACGCCGGCTGCCGTGCCAGCTGGCAGTAGGGTCAGCTTCGGGATGTTGGTTTTGAGCATGACGTCGGCCAGGTCCAGATCCGGCTGAGTCAATACGTCCAGCAGGCCGGGTGAGGCAGGCAGCCCCAGGCGGTCAAGTACGGCGGGGCGAACCACATCGGCATCCACCAGCAGAACGGTGTGATCCAGCTCCATGGCCAGACTGATGGCCAGATTGATGGACGAGTAGGTCTTACCTTCCCCTGGCAATGCGCTGGTCACCATGATGAGGTTGGCCCGCTCGACCGGGGCGGCGCCTTCCCCGGTGGCGTTCTTCAAAAGCGGTCGCTTGATGATTCGGTACTCTTCTTCCAGCTGGCTGCGTTCTCGCCCGGGTACCAAGTAACCGCGTTCACTCAAACGGAAGAGGTTCAGCTCGACCTGTTTGGAGCGGCGTTCGCTGCGCGCATCGGCTGCGGGCTCTTGAGGCGAACGTGCCGCAGCAGCGGGCGCCAATGGCGCCACACTCAACTCGGGTTCGGTGGCAATGGCTGCAGGCGGGAGGTTTGCTGGCTGACTGGCTGGCGCGGTTTCCGTCGGGCCGGATTCGACACCGGCCGCACCCCATGGCACCTCAATGCCGGAGCGGCGCAACTGCTCAATACGCTTGGCGGCTTGTTCAATGGTGTTCATCGGGCGTCCTCAAAAACCGGAGTGCGTGATGATCCAGCCGACCCAGCACAGATGGATGAGAACCATCGTGCCAAAGATCGAAAAGAATTTGATGTTCTGGCTGCGGCGAACCAGCCGCTCTGCTGGGGAGACGAACAGGGAAACAGAACCGAGAACGGGGCGCCCCGAGATTTCTCGCAGATCTGACGCCATGTGGAAACTGGGGAACAGCTGGCTGAGTCCAAAGGCCACGCCCACGCCGGCCATGATGGCGATCAGCAAAGAGGCCAGGGACAGAATCTGCCGGTTGGGCATGACGGCGCGAGGGTCAACGCGGGTGGGTTCGACCATTTTGAAGTCAGCCAATTGCGCGGCCTGGTCGAGCTTGACGCCCAGGAAAGCCGATTCGCGCCGGGAAACCAACTGCTCGTAATTCTTGCGCAGCACTTCATAGTCGCGGTTCATCTGCGCCAGTTCGGCTTCGGTTTCGGGTACCTTGCCGGCGGTGGCCTTGATCTGATCCAGACGCGATTGCTGCACAGCCAACTGGGTGCGCAAGGAGGCTACCTGAGCTTCGGCTTCAGCCAAGGAAATGCGAATCTTTTGATAAACCGGGCTGGTGGCTGCGCCGCGTCCGCCGCTGCGCGAAGTGCTCAATTCGGCCTGTCGTTGGCGTTCCAGTTGCGCGATCGAACGGCGGGTGGCGACCACATCGGGGTGTTCATCGGTGAAGCGGCGTAGCAGGTCGTCGAGTTGCCGCTTCTGAGCCTCCAGTCGCAGGGTCGTTTCCGATGGGTTGGCGTTGGCTGCGCCGGGGTCGGAGGGGAGTTGCGGGTCTTCGTTGGCCAGTTCGCGCTTGAGGGCGTCGCGACTGTGCTCGGCGGCGCTCAGGTCCACGCGCAGTTTGGCGATTTCGTCGGACAGGGCCGAGGCGCGCGAGAAATAGTCTTGGTTGGTGCCGCTGACCACGCCAAAGTTGCGCATTTTGAAGTCTTTGAGGCGGTTTTCGGCCTCAGTCAGCTTCACTTCATAGGTGCGGATCTGGTCGTCGATGAAGCGGCGGGCTTCTTCTGAGTCTCGGCGTTTGCCGCCCACGCCCGAATCGACGAACAGGTCGACCAAGCCCTGCACCACATGGCTGGCACGTTGTGGGTTTGTGTCGCGATACGACACCGTGTAGAGGTTGTTGGTCGCCGGCGCGATCTTGATGTCTTTCATCAAGCGCTCAATTTCGCGATCGCGCGAGTAGGCGTCTTTTTTCTTGTAGCCAATATTGGGTTGATCAACCAGGTGCTCGATATTGGGGCGCGAAATCAGCGTTTTGGCCAGCATTTGAACTTGCTGGTCGATGTCGGGCTGGAAAGCCAGGCCCGACATCAGGGGCTTCAACACGGTTTGGGTATCGACGAACACCTTGGCTGTGGCCTCGTAGCGATCCGACATGAATGAAATGCCGATGGCCGCCACAATGGCCACTGGCCAGGCTACCGCGAGGGCAAGCCAACGCCGCAGCCAGATTGCGAGGGCAATTTGGCTGATTTTCTGGACGATTTCATTCATGCTTGAAAGACTACTCAGGCCAACGCGGGGGATCTAGTATCTTAGAACCAGCTTTGCGGGATGATGACGATATCGCCAGGCATCATTTCGACGTTGGCAGAAATATCACCGCGCTTGAGCAAATCCTTCA
>CAYVOP010000023.1:0-33070 GCA_964453105.1 uncultured Aquabacterium sp.
CCAGCGAAAGCATCACCCTGTCAGCAGGGCAGTCGGCCATTGTGATCAAGGGCGGCGACATCACCTTCACGTGTCCGGGCAACTGGACGGTGAAGGGGGCTACGCATGATTGGGTGAGCGGTGGTGGCGGTGGGGCGTCGTTGATGGCGTTGCCGGATCGAACCCTTGCTATTGATACGCCACTAACGGAATTCGACGAGCAATTTAAACTGGTTGATAAATTCGGTAAGCCTTTGGCGGGAGTTAAATACAAAGTCGTCGATGCCGCAGGGAAAGTGATTTTTGGTACTACGGATAAAAATGGTATGACACACCGGCACAGTACGAACGGGTATCAGCAGTTGCATGTTTACTTGGTAGATTGATATGGGTGAGCAACTTCTAATAAGCGCCGAATCCAACCCCATCAATCAGTCAGTTAAACAGGTGGTCGTTGCCGGATTGGTTGGAAGGGTAGAGCTGGTCAATAATGTTTACGGTGATAAATTGCCCATCATTCCGAAAGAGTCAACCGTTGATGATCAAGGTCGAGTTTTGTTTCGCCTTGCATTTCGAGTCACGGTAACGAATCGGGCGACAGGGCTGCCTGTCACAGGGGTGGGCATACGCCTTAAGACGAGTCGTCTGTCTGATGTTTTGAAGGCTTCGGGTCTGACTGACCCAAATGGAGTGGTGATTGTCACTCTGGAGACGAGGGAGTCTGGTGAGCTAAAAATTGAGGCGCAAGATAACGATTTGCAGTTGGAGTCGGTTCGAGTTCTCATTCGCGATGCGTGGTACGAATCGTTATTTCTGATCACTGGATATAACGTTTGTGCTGAAGATGATTTCAATGGCGAGTTGGTTGACGGGGTAGGTCTAAATGAGAAACACAAAAAGGACTTTCTCTACTCTGCATCGGGCGTGCCGATGCAGGGCACCGGCAAAACTGCAGATGGAAAATACATTCGCCTAGCCTCAATGAAGTGTGGATGGCACCGAAACGCGAAGGGTAGGCCAGATTACGTTGAAGACGCTTCGAAAATTACGTTCGCCTATGCAGGTAGTGTTATGGGTGCATTCGCGCCGGTTTTGGAGAATCAGTCCATAGCAGTTGATAAGCGAGTCATCCCGAAGCGAGCAAGCGTTGAAATCGAAGGCGTTGGCAAACGTTCGGCTGATGATCGTGGGAGCGCCATCAAAGGGTTCCACATAGATAACTTCTTGGGGGCGGGGGCAAAAGTGGTTGAGAATTGGCTCAAGGGGGGCGTAAATGGAACTCATCGCAAGGTCAAGTACCTTGGTTCATAAAATGCGTTGGTGTCTTTTGGGGTGCCTTATCCTTTTGCCCGCATGGGCACATGCTCAGGTAGTCCGAGAGATGCGAACTTCTGTTATGAAAGGGCCTCAGCTTGTCATGAGCGATTCTCGAATCGTTTCACTTGGTCGGGCTGTGAGGCCGGAGGACGTGTTGATTGCGACCAATCACTCCGCGGCCATGTGGGCTGAACGTGAGCCGAACGGGGCGGTATCGAGGGTCTTCGTGCTCCAGGGGAAGCGAACTAGAGAAGTGCAGTGTTATCCCCGGGTAAGAGATTATTGGTTTGTTGGTTCTGGGGCTCTAATCGGGCTTGATTGCGGTGGCTTGCATTTCGCGGGAAAAGAGATATTGCTGACAACTGCGAGTTTTAAAAAAATAGATGAATTTGATCAGGCAATAGTGCCTCCAGAGAGCCGCCCATCGTGGTCGTCGTCGGGGGAGGGTGAAAAATGATGGATGTATTTGTCTGTTGAGCGCACAGGCAAGCAGGGCCGATGCTGCGTCAGTCTGTGGTGGCAGTATGTGTCGGGAGTTTTCTCTTTGCCAACGCAATGTACTTCGTGATGAAGGTGTGTTTTTTGAATTCGCTGCTTGCGTTGCAAATGATGGCAGAGTCATGGCTATTTCGAATTCTTCGGCATCACAGAGACCCACGACCAACAAGCTGGCGGCTGAATGCGAGGCGATTAAGTCTCGCTTGGTTATTTTGTCTGTTGCTGGGTGCGGGAAATGTGCTGGCTAACACAGTCCAGCCTTTCCTCATGCTCTGGGATAACGCAATCGTAGATAACAAATACGACCCATCTAAATCAGATTCGATTCAGTTCGTTTATACCAATGACGAACTGAAGGCTGGCGATTGGGTGGTGCCTTTGATCCCTATGGATCCTGGGTTCACTGTGCTGTGTTGCGTTGAGGTTGCCGAGAGCAAGAGATTCACGCTGGATGAGTTGAGGGCCCGGTATCCGGACAGCTTGGCGTTTGCCAGACGCCTGAAATCTTTGCAGGGTGTTCGGTACGCATATCAAACCAAGTTCGTTCCAGAAAAAGAGATGAGCCCTGCGATGCGAAGGATCTCCAAAGGCAGTGGAGAGACTTATTACTCGGCGCCTGCATTGCTAGGAAAATCTTCTCTCAAGCACCTTGATAAAAACACTTTTAGTTGGTCAGATTGGGGTGATGTCAGCTTGGTATTCAAGAGCCCCAGGAAGGGGCTAGAGGAGTATCGTCTGAATCACAAAAATGGTGTTTCAGTGATTCGTGTGGAGTCGCTCCCGGACTGAAAGCTGGGGTGAATAGGCGTCCGGCTGTCAATTGTTTTCAATTGGATAACGCGCGTGACATTTCTCTGTGAAAGGGCGATTCGATGCAAGCACAGCTTTTGCGTGCCGAGCAGGCGTTAACGCCGCTCTACCTGCAGCCCCATCGCCACTACCATACCCTCCAGCACGTCGAAGCCTTGCTAGAAGGATTGAACGCGCATCTTCATCTTGCACGTGACCCAGATGTCATTCGCTTGGCTGTATGGTTTCACGACGCGATCTACGACCCCACCCGGCAAGACAACGAAGAGCAGAGCGCTCAATTGGCAGTGCGCAGTTTGTTGGATTGGGGCGCCCCAGCGGCTTTGGCGGAGTGTGTTGCTGCGATGGTTCGTGCAACGGCGAAACACGAGTGGTTAGATGGCCAACCAGATACCGCACTGCTTCTGGACTTGGACCTAGGCATCTTGGCAGCAGATGGTGTCGTCTACGATCGTTACACAAGTCAGATCAGGTTGGAGTATGCGTGGGTGCCAGACGACCTGTATCGAGTAGGGCGGGCTCGGCTGCTGGAAAGCTTTCTTTTGCGTTCCAGCATCTACTTCACACCGAGTTTGGCCAATCAGTGGGGGCAGCCAGCCCGATCCAATCTCCAACGCGAGCTGGCTCAATTGAGCGGCCCCTGATTACGCCCTCACCCCCATCCACCAAGCCAACAAGATCCCCGCCACCGTCACGCTGGCCCAGCCCACCAGCACCACGCGCCACAGCATGGGCGCATGCCTGAGTTCCATGAAGTCCAGGATCACCATCATGCCTTTGGCATAGGCCAGCAGGAACATCAGGCCGACAGTCCAGGCGCTTCCCATGCGGGTCAAACCACTTTCGCCCAGGGTGAAGGTGATCAGGGTGGCGACGACCATGAAAACCCAGATGCGGTTGAGGTGACGAATGCCCATCGCGAGTCCTTTCAGCGCATCACGTAGACCAGCGGGAACAGAATGATCCACAGCAGGTCAACCAGGTGCCAGAACGCTGCGCCGGTTTCCAGCGCGTGACAGTTGTCGCGTCCGTACTGACCGCGTCGGGTGAAGAACCACAGCAAGCTCAGCATCACCATGCCCACCATCACGTGCAGGTAGTGGAAGCCGGTGAGCATGAAGTAAAACAGGTAGAAGTCGTTGGTGGAAACGTCGATGCCGGCTTGCAGCTTGCCGGCGTATTCCAGGGTCTTGAGAACGAGAAACGCTCCGCCGCACAGCAGAGCCATGGCCAGCCAATTGGCGCCGGTGTGGTTGCGGTCGCGGCGCACCGATTGCACCGCGCGGGCCACAGCCCAACTGCTGGTGATGAGCAGCAAGGTGTTGACGCAGCCGGTGTGCAGGTCCAGCGTGGCCTGCGAGGCGTTGAACAGCTGAACCTGGCCTACACGCATGAAGGCGTAGGTCAGGAAAAAGATGCCGAAAGTAAGCAACTCGGCCAGGATCAGCAGCCAGATGACCAGATCGCCCGACAGCCGTGGGGCAGGCGGGACGTCAGTGTCCTGATAGCCGAGGCTGCTTGTGTTGTTCATCAGACCACGTTGAAGTCGATGACGATGGAGCCGGGCTCGCGCTGCTTGTATTCGATGGTCACGCGGTCGCCATAGCGGTTGCGAAGTTGATCGAGCAGGGGAAGTGGGTCGTGGTCGTTCACGAAGCGCATGGTTTCGCCAGACTGCAGGGCGTCGAGGGCGCCGAAGATGGCGGCATGGCGGAAGCGCTTGGCAATGCCGCGGGCATCAAACGGATACAGCCCAGAGGGGGAGAGGTGCAGGTGTGCGTGAGACATGGTGAGCCTTTTCACGGGTAAGCAATCAGATGGTTCATCTTGCTGTGAGGGTGACCGTGTGTCTATCCGTCCAAGGAAGTAGTCAGGAAGGACGGCATAGGACACATTCTCTGACAGAGCTGGCGGCATGGCGTCATGCCCCTGATGCCAGCCTTGGATGATGCAAATGGCCTTGCTAAAGATGCATATGTGATGTATCTTTGATGCGCGGCCTCGGTGCCGTGACCTTATTTCAAAGACGGGCTCAATATGAACATTGGCACTTTGCCCCTGACCCAGGCTGAAGCAGTCGCTGTGGACGAGCCTCGTGTCGTGCCGGACACCATGCCTGGCTACAAGGCGATGTGGATGGGGGTGTGCCTGGAGTACATCGAGTTCACGATGTTCTTTGTCGTTTACTTCGTGGCGCGCTGGTTTTATCCGCAGGAATTTCAGCAGGGCGCAGCCAAGCTGTGGACCTTGGGTGGCGTCTTGATCACCTTGGTCATGGTCACGAGCGGCTACATGCTGACGCGCGGATTGGCTTGCATGCGGCTGGGGCAACGGCGCAAAGCGCTCGGCTGGTTTGTTGCTGCGATGTTGCTGGGGGCGATGTATCCCGTTCTCAAGTGGCAGGAGTGGCAGTGGAACCATGCGCACGGGGTGGATGCGGCAGCGGGCATCTTTGTGGCGGTTTACTACTACGTCACCATTGCCCACAGCATCCATGCTTGCTGGGGTTTGATGTCCATGGGGTGGGGCGCCGGTTGCCTGGCCCTGGGGGGGTACTCCACGGAAGACTTCCGGGGGCTGGAGTCGGTCGCCACCTATTGGCATGCGACTGATCTGGCCTGGTTGATGTTGTTTGCCTTGTTCTACGCCTTCGCATGAAAACGTATCGTCTATTCGGCATGACGGTCCCCGGGGCCATGTTGGCCTGGGTCACCCTGGTGGCTTTGACGTTGTTGAGCGTCGCCGCAGCGGGGCAGTCGCATCACGGCGCCAGTCGCCTGCTCATGACCTGGTTGGTGGCCTTCATTGCCTGGTACAAGAGTCGCTTGCTGGTGCGCCACTATCTGGAGTCTCGGCTGGCTGGCCCGGTGTTTGACCGAGTGGTGCGCTGGTTTGCCTTGGTGGCCCCCACGGTGCTGGCGGTCAGCGCCTGGCGCGAAGCCGGCGCTTTCACAGGCTTGATGGCCGGCCTGTTCTAAGCGAAGCCGCACGAGCGGCATCAGGCGTGAATGATCTCGATGGCCGATTCGGCGTGCTCCACCAGCAAGGCCCGCACGCGCTCCTGCCATAGGGACTGGAACAGGGTGCGTTCGTCTGTCGATGCGGTTCCCGCTATGCAGCGGGGCATCAGTGTGCCGATTCGCGTATCGGCGGGAACGCGATCCAGGTGAGCCCTCACTTCGACCCGGGCGCCTGTGTCTATGCGCGTGAAGCGAACTTGTCCGCGCAGGGGCACGCCAAAGTCCAGCAGGTGACGACGATCAAAATGCCCGCCCAAGCCCTTGAAGCCGGTCTGGCCAGTGGCGCCGGTGAGCAGTGTCAACACGCTGGCGATGACCCCGACGACGCCTTCGGTGGCGAGTCCAGCCAATTCGACGCGGATGCCGCCGCGCGTCGGCAATTCGGGGTCATACAAGGCGGTCAGACCATGACAAGCCATCAGGTAAGCCGAAGCCACGGTCGGGCAAGAGTGCCCGGCCAGCTTGACTGCGTCGGCAAAGCGGTACTCGATCACCCCCTGTGCGGCGGCGCCCAGCAGTTCGGCTAGGGGGTCGAACAACTTCAGCGTGGGGGCCGAGTCAAACGGATTGGGCGAGGGCGCCAGAGGGTGAATGCTCATGGTTCGACCTTCAAGGCAATGCTGCGTGGGCGAGGCGCGGTGGTGGCGCGAGGGGGCGTGCCGGCGCGTCCCCCTGGGCCGGCAATGTCGGCCAGGGTGGCGCCGTCGAGCTCCTTGAAATAGGCTTTCAAGGCCTGGTCCAACAAGCGCTTGAGGCGGCACGAGGGCGTGAGCGTGCACAAGTTGGTGCCGCTGTCGAAGCATTCGACCAGCCGGAAGTCGGTTTCTGATTGTCGGATCACATCGCCGATGCGGATGTCTTTGGGCTTTTTCAGCAAGCGTACCCCGCCGCCTCGGCCACGGGTGGTTTCCAGAATGCCCTGATGGCCGAGGTCATTGACGATCTTCATCAAATGATTCTTCGACACGCCATGGTGATCAGCCAGTTCGGCGATGGTGACCAGGCGATCGGGGTTTGAGGCGCAAAACATCAGGACACGCAGGGTGTAGTCGGTGTATTCGGCAAGGCGCATGGCGAACTCCAAAGATGCATATATGGTATTGCTTTAGCGTGGGTATTGCTATAACATGCATGAAAAATGCATCAATAAAGTCAGCCGCATGAGCCGCCCTGTCTTACCCATTGCCCCGGTTGGGGGCGCCCCCGCGCAGGCTGTGTCTGGCTGGCCTGTGTTGCGCTTGGGGTTTCGACCCTTCTACTTGGGGGCGGCCGCACTGGCGATTGTGTCGGTGCCGATGTGGGTGGCCTTGTATCTGGGACAGCTGCAGGTCGGCCTGCCGGTGTCGCCCATGCTGTGGCACGCGCACGAAATGCTCTTCGGTTTTGCCGTGGCCGTGATCATCGGGTTCCTGATGACGGCGGGCAAGGCATGGACGGGGTTGCCGACTCCTCGCGGTGCCGCACTGGGGGCGCTGGTCTCGCTGTGGCTGGCCGCACGGCTGGCTGCCTTTGGCTCGTCGCATGTGTTGTATGCCCTGCTGGATCTGGCGTTGCTGCCGATCGTGGCCATCGTGTTCCTGCGTCTGTTGATTCGCGCCGGGAACCATCGCAATTTGCCCATCGGGGGCATCCTGGTCTTGCTGTCGTTCAGCAATCTGGCATTTCATCTGTCGGCCGCGGGGTGGTTATCTGTGTCGCCTTTGCAAGTGCTGCATATGGCTTTGGCCTTGATCGTGCTCATCGAATGCGTGATCGCAGGGCGTGTGGTGCCGGTCTTCACAGCCAATGCCATCCCTGGCTTGAGCATCAAGGCCCGACCTCGGCTTGAGCAAGTCACCATGGCGATCACGGCGGCGGCACTCCTGACATGGGTGGCAGACATTGCGCCATGGCTCTGTGGCCTGCTGCTGATGGCCGCCGCGGCCTTGCATGCCGCACGTTTGGTGCGCTGGCAATCATGGGTGACACGCCGCCGCCCGATTTTGTGGATCCTGCATGCCGCGTATCTGTGGATGCCTCTGGGTTTTGCCCTGTTGGGGGCGGCGCAGTTCGGTGGGGTCTCGGTGTCGCTGGGCGTGCATGCCCTGACCGTGGGCGTCACGGGTGGCTTGATCATCGGCATGATCACGCGCACCGCTCGAGGTCATACCGGACGTGAGATGAAGGCTTCTCCTCTCGAAGTGACCGCGTATGCGCTGGTCATGGGAGCAGCTCTGCTGCGCGTGTGTTTGCCCATTTTGTGGCCGCAAGGCCTGGTGCTGTGCCTGGTGGCCGCCGCTGTGGCCTGGTCTCTTGCTTTTGCCCTCTACCTCTTTGTCTATGCGCCGTGGCTGGTCACCACCCGGCTCGATGGCAAAGACGGTTGAGGCCGCTCATTCCCTTTTATTCACGAAAGGAAGTCCCATGTCTGCTCGCGTATCCGACACCATTGACGTTCGTGCCATCGCGCCACGTGAACGCCACGCGCTGATCTTCAATCGCTTCGATGCCTTGCCAAAGGGCGGATCTCTGCAACTGGTCAACGACCATGACCCGGCGCCCTTGCATCAGCAGTTCGAGCTGCGCTCGCCGGGCCAATTCCAGTGGGCGTATCTGGAGCAGGGGCCTCAGGAGTGGCGCATCCAGATCACCAAGCTGGTGCCCATCACCGGCGCTGACTCTTGTTGCTCCGGTGGGGCATGCTGCGGCTGATGCCGCTGGCGCTCAGTCTTTGCCACCAACCTGAATGAATGGCACGGTGCCCCCGGTGACCTGGGGCAGCTTGCCATCCCATTTGCGAATGGCCTCGCGTTCGTTTTCGATCTTGCGCAGGTGCAGCAGGTCCGAAGTGATTTGTTGACGCTGCAATGCCAGGGCGTCGGCTTCGGCTTTGGCGCTGGCCACCTTCTGCTTGGCTTCGACTTCAATGCGCTGCAGGTCGCGTTCGGCCTTGAGTTTCTCCTGCTCAGCCTTGACCTTGGCTTCAATCGCTTCCGAGAACGAGCGCGAGAACGCGAAGTTCACAATGGCGAATTCGTCCAGCAGCAGGCCGTGGCGCTGCATCTTTTCTCGCAGCAGCGCGCCGATGGCGTCGCGTACTTCCGTGCGGCGGGAAATCAACTCTTCCGCTGTGAAGCGGGCCGTGATGGCTTTGACGGCTTCCTGTGCTGCAGGGATGATGATGCGGTCAGCCGCAATGTCGGTGCTGGGGCCAATGTTCTTGAACACATTGACCACCTGCTTCGGGTCGAGGTGGTAGTTGATGGCAATGCGGGTGTGCACCGACTGCAGGTCTTTTGAGGCCGCGTCGCCTTCGCCTTCACCCTTTTGAATGCGCACGTCCATCAGGTGCATGGTCTGCGCCAGTGGAATGCGGAAATGGATGCCGGGTTCATGAACCACCTCGTCGGGCTTGCCGAAGGTGGTCATCACGCCGCGTTCGCCGGCGGAAATGATGACGATCGGGCTGAGCATGCTCAGCGCCATGAGGCCGGCAGCCCCGATCACCAAGGCTTTGAACAGTTTCTTGCCAGCGGCGGGGGCGGCTTCGATGATCGGCATGGTTCCCTTTCTGCAGTGTGAGTTCTCGGCTCATTCTGCCGAGAAAACTGCATGGCGAAAAGGCGGAGCTTGCCGGGATGCCACAATCACATTCTTCGATTGAATTGACCTGCGCCTCTCTCTTATGACTGCTGCCACCCCCTCTGCTGTGAACAAACTGGTTTTGACCCGTCCTGACGACTGGCACCTGCATGTGCGCGATGGGGCGGCCATGGCCTCGGTGGTGCCGGCTACGGCCCGTCAATTTGGTCGCGCCATCATCATGCCCAACCTGCGTCCGCCGGTGACCACGGCCGAACAGGCGGTGGCCTACCGAGATCGCATCCGTGCGGCAGTACCTGCCGGACTGAAGTTTGACCCGTTGATGGTGCTGTACCTCACCAATGCCACCCCAGCAGAAGAGGTGGCCCGAGCCAAGGCGGCGGGTGTGGTGGCGTTCAAGCTGTACCCAGCCGGGGCTACCACCAACAGCGATGCGGGCGTGACCGATTTGCGCGCCACCTACCCGGTGCTGGAGGCCATGCAGAAGGAAGGTTTGGTGTTTTGCGTGCACGGCGAGGTCACCGACAGCGATGTCGACGTGTTCGACCGTGAAAAGGCGTTCATTGATGACAAGCTGATCCCGCTGCGCCGCGACTTTCCTGAGTTGAAGATTGTGTTCGAGCACATCACCACCAAGGAAGCCGCCCAGTATGTGACCGAGGCCGATCGCTTTGTGGGCGCGACCATCACGCCGCAGCATTTGCTGTACAACCGCAATGCCATCTTTACCGGTGGCATTCGCCCGCACTACTACTGCTTGCCCATCCTCAAGCGCGAGGAACACCGGGTGGCCCTGGTTCAGGCGGCCACCAGCGGCCTGAGCAAGTTCTTCCTGGGCACCGACAGCGCCCCGCACGCTTCGCACCTGAAAGAGCATGCCTCGGGTTGCGCGGGTTGCTATACCGCCCCCTTGGCGCTGGAGTTGTATGCCGAGGCATTCGAGGCCGCGGGCGCGCTCGACAAGCTCGAAGCCTTCGCCAGCTTCTACGGCCCTGATTTCTACAACCTGCCGCGCAACACCGATCAGGTCACCCTGGTGCGCGAAAGTTGGGTGGTGCCCGAAACCTTGCCGTTTGGCGAGGCTGAGATCAAGCCCCTGCGCGGTGGCGAGACCTTGAACTGGAAATTCGTCTAAGGGTCAAGTTTGGGAAGGCTGGTCCGGGCTCGTGGCGGCCTCGTGGGCGCCAGCCTGTTCTGCTGGGGCGCGACGTTCCTGGCGAATCTCCTGCCGCAAGCGATCCAGTTCCTGGCGTAACTCACGCATTTCCCGGTGCATGTCGCGCAAGATGTCTTGCTCGACCTTACGTTCTTGCGTGCCCACGAACATGGCCGCAATCGACGCAGTGACCAGCGACAAGATGCCGTAGCCCAGCAGCACCACGAACACCGAGAAAATGCGCGAGGCGGTAGAGCTGGGCACCATGTCGCCGTAGCCCACGGTGGCGGCGGTGGAGAAGGCCAGCCACAACCCTTCGTGCACGGTTTTGACTTCGGGGTCTAGCCAGTAGAACCCGATGCCGCAAAGGACCAGCACGCTGGCCCCCATGACCAGCAGCCGCGCTAGACCGGTTTCGGTAAACAGGGGTTGGCTGATTTTCAGCAGTCGGTACAGCATGACCACCGCAATGGCCAGCCGCCAGATCAGAGCGGGCTCTGACTCGTTGCTCTGTGGCAGCACCGCGTTGGCCATCAGTGCCAGGCCCAGAAACACATCAAGCTTCAGTTGCCCTGGTCGATCGCCCCACCGCCCTCGGCTGGGCAGTGGCGAGACCCGCGACAGGCTGCGCTGAACATGCCAGGCCGACGCCAGCACCACCACGCCGCTGACCAGATACATCCACGTGGCCCAGGTGGCTGGCGTGGGCATCATGGAATCGTAGAAGGCCGGCACGCTGGCAATCAGCGCGATCAGCATCGGCCACGGGGAGGTATCACCCTCCCATTGACGGTGTTTCATGTGGGCTTTGCGCAGGGTCAGGCGGGCAGGTAACCTTCAACCGACAGGTAGCGTTCGCCGGTGTCGTAGCAGAAGCCCAGCACTTTGGCGTTGGCTGGTAGTTCGGGCAACTTTTGAGCAATCGCCGCCAGGGTGGCGCCCGAGGAAATGCCCACCAGCATGCCTTCTTCGCGGGCCGAGCGGCGGCCGAACTCGCGAGCGGCTTCGGCCTCAACCTGAATCACGCCATCGAGCAGGCCGGTTTCCAGGTTGGCGGGAATGAAGCCCGCGCCAATGCCTTGAATGGGGTGAGGCGCGGGCGAGCCGCCCGAGATCACCGGCGACGCGGTGGGTTCCACCGCAAACACCTTCAAGTTCGGCCAGGCCTTTTTCAGCACGCGGGCACAGCCGGTGATGTGGCCGCCCGTGCCCACGCCGGTGATCAGCACATCCAGCCCTTCGGGGAAGTCGGCCAGGATTTCCTGTGCGGTGGTTTGTTCGTGCACAGAGATGTTGGCGGGGTTTTCAAACTGCTGCGGAATCCAGGCGCCGGGAATGCCAGCAGCCAGTTCTTGCGCGCGGGCAATCGCGCCCTTCATGCCTTTTTCGCGCGGGGTCAGGTCAAAGGTGGCGCCGTAGGCCAGCATGAGGCGGCGGCGCTCGATGGACATGCTGTCGGGCATGACCAGAATCAGCTTGTATCCCTTCACTGCGGCCACCATGGCCAGGCCCACGCCAGTGTTGCCCGAGGTGGGCTCAATGATGGTGCCGCCCGGTTTCAGAATGCCTTGGCGTTCGGCTTCTTCCACCATCGACAGGGCAATGCGGTCTTTGATCGACCCGCCGGGGTTGACGCGTTCGGCTTTGATCCACACCTGAGCCTGTGGGCCGAACAGGCGATTCATGCGGATGTGAGGGGTGCGACCAATGGTTTCCAGTACGTTTTGGGCTTTCATGCTGAACTCCGGTGTGGTTATGTGGTCAACGCATAAGGAGATTTCTCTGCTACAGGCAGAATCGTTGACCATGAATGCTTTGATCAGGTTTTTGCCGCGCCGCGGCGCAGCATCGCTTTTCAGTATCTTTCTGATTGTGCTGCTGTCTATTGGCGCTGTTGCTCATGCGCAGCAATTTTTACCTGCCGACCAGGCTTTTGGTCTGGACGTGGCGGGCGCAGGCCCCAGGCAGCTGGAAGCCCGGCTGACGGTGGCCAAGGGCACCTACCTGTACCGCGAGCGCATGGCCGCACAGTTGCTCAACGGTGCGGGCGAAGGCGTGGCGCTGGAGTGGTCTTTGCCCCCCGGTGAGGTCAAGCATGACCCGAATTTCGATAAAGAGGTCGAGGTCTACCACCATGACCTGGCTGCGCGTTTGGCTTTGCCTGCCGAGGCCTCGGGGACTCGGCAGCTGAAAGTGACGTATCAAGGGTGTGCGGATGCCGGTATTTGCTACCCCCCACAGCATCGCTACTTCGAGCTGAAGCTCAGCCCTCAGGGCGAGGTGCTCGACGTGACCCCCGTGGCGGCGCCTGGTGCAAACCGATCCGGGGCGGCTGCAGGGGCTTTGGGGGGCGCGCCAACTGTGTCGGGGGGGGCAGATGACCGCATCGCGTCGGCCTTGGCGTCGGGGCGCTTGCTGGTCATCGTGCCGGTGTTCCTGCTTGCTGGTGTGCTGCTGTCCTTGACGCCTTGCGTGTTGCCCATGGTGCCCATCCTGTCCTCCATCATCGTGGGCCATGGCACACAGGTCAGCCGTGGGCGCGGTTTCCTTCTGGCCCTGAGTTACTCGCAAGGCATGGCGCTGGTCTACACCGGTCTGGGCGTGGCTGCGGGCTTGCTGGGGCAGGGCTTGGCGGCTTACTTGCAACACCCCACCGTGGTGCTGGTTTTTGCCGCACTGACGGTGCTGTTGTCTCTGTCGATGTTTGGCCTCTACGAACTGCAACTGCCGGCGGCGGTGCAGAGTTGGCTGGGCGCGGGCAGTAGCCACCTGCCTGGCGGGCGTTTTGTGAGCGTGTTTGCCATGGGTGCGGTGTCGGCGCTGGTGGTCAGCCCCTGCGTCTCGGCGCCGCTGGCGGGGGCGCTGCTCTACATCAGCCAGACGCATGACGTGGTGCTGGGCGGCTCGGCCCTGTACGCCATGGCCTGGGGCATGAGCTTGCCCTTGCTGCTGGTGGGCTTGTCGGCGGGCAGCCTCTTGCCGCGCACGGGGCCATGGATGAAAGCCGTCAAGGCCTTGTTTGGGCTGATCATGCTGGCCATGGCCGTGTGGGTGAGCCGCCCGGCCTGGCCGTTTCTGGTCGCGCAGGTCAAGGGGGCTGATGCGGTGGTGTCCACGCACCGCAGCGTATTGCCGTTTGAGCGCGTGCGCACGGTGGCCGAGTTGGAGTCGGCCTTGGCGCAGGCTCGCGAAGCCGGGCAGCCGGTGATGCTCGATTTCTATGCCGACTGGTGCACCTCGTGCCTGGAAATGGAGCACCAGACCTTTGCCGATCCAGCGGTGCAGGCACGGCTCAAGCCGGTTCGGCTGTTGCAAGCCGACGTGACGGCCAACACCGAAGCCGACCGGGCTTTGCTGCAACGCTTTCAGCTGTTTGGCCCGCCGGGCATCATTTTTTACGACCGACAGGGGCGTGAGCAGGAGGCACAGCGCGTCATTGGTTACCAGGCGCCGGCAGATTTTCTGGCCAGCCTGCAGCGCGCCGGCTTGTGAACCCCCGTCTGCCGGAGGATAATCGCGCCCGTGAAGTCAGCCAGATCGTCGCTGGTACAAGGCTCGAAAGGGCGTACTGGAGGAAGGTCCGGACTGCACAGGGCAGCGTAGGAGGTAACACCTCTCCACCGTAAGGTGAGGATCAGAGCAACAGAGACGAGCCAATTCAGTTTGGGTGAAACGGGCAATCTCTACGCGCAGCAACACCAAATAGGCACACGATGACCTGGCCCGGGGAGTGTGCGGGTAGGTGGCATTGAGCCGTTCTGGCGACAGGCGGCCCAGAGGAATGACGGTCACGGTTCAGCGTCGCGAGACACGGAGCCGCACAGAATCCGGCCTATCGGCTGACTTCACAACTATTTCACGCGCCAGATTCAAGCTGGCCGTTTCTTCTGCCGAAAAACATCGGGTATTCCTGACTGGAGTGTCCATGTTTGCCCCGCTTTCCCTTCGTTTGTTTCAGTCGCTGGCCTTGACTTGTGGCATGGCCCTGGTGGTCGGTGCCTATGCGGCAGAAGGGCATGACCATGGCGAGCCAGCGAAGGCAGAGCCGGGGGCATCACGCAGTGCCGGCGAGCCCGATATCCGTCCGAACCTGAAGGCCTTGGCCAAAAAGAACGAGCGTCGGGCGGAGTCGCCAGAGCCGCCGACTCGCGAGGCCAGCAAAGAACCCACATCAGATTCAGCCAAAGAACCCGGTAAGGCGCCTAGCAAGAGCGCGGCGAAGGCGCCTGGTAAGGGCACCACGGTCGATCCGACCGATCCCAAGTCGGGCGTGTCCATGTCAGATTTGCGGGACCTGATCGATCAGAAGGTGGCCGAGGTGCGCGCTCGACAGGCCGCTGCACCGGTGGTGCAGATCCGGGCGAAGCCTTCCAAGCCGAAGTCGCCTGTTCAGCCTGCCATGTTCGCGCCAGGGCGCGAAGGCAGCATCCCCACGCCCCATGGCGCTCCGAGGGTGACATCGGCTGGTGGGCGTGCCGTGCAGGAGCGCTTGAACCCGAATGGGCATGATGTGCATTGGGCCTACAGTGGCGACACCGGCCCGGAAAGCTGGGGCATGCTCAAGCCCGAGTTCCAGCAGTGCATGCTGGGCAAGCGCCAAAGCCCGATCGACATTCGAGATGGACTGCCAGTTCAACTCGATCCCATCGCCTTCGACTACCGTCCCTCCGGCTTTCGGGTTGTCGACAACGGTCACACGATTCAAGCCAACGTGGACCCGGGCAACAGCATCACGCTGCAAGGCCGGCGCTATGAGTTGGTGCAGTTCCACTTTCACCGGCCCAGTGAGGAGCGGGTCAATGGCAAGCAATTCGACATGGTGGCCCATCTGGTTCACAAGGATGCCGAAGGCAAGCTGGCGGTGATTGCGGTGCTGATTGAGCAGGGCAATGCGCATCCGGCCTTGCAGCTGGTATGGAACGCCTTGCCGCTGGAAAAAGGCACTGAGCAAATTTCGTCGGTGCCCATTGATTTGAATTCGATCTTGCCGGAGCGCAAGACCTACTTCACCTACATGGGGTCGCTGACCACGCCGCCTTGCACCGAAGGCGTGCTGTGGATGGTGATGAAGCAACCCGCCCAGATGTCGCGAGACCAGATCAACATCTTTGCGCGCATGTACCCCATGAATGCCCGGCCGGTGCAGTCGGCTCAGGGGCGCATGATCAAAGACGGTCAGTAAACCCGTCCGCCCTTGATCTGGGCATGGGTACGGCGCGTCAGTTCGGTGGCGCGGGCCATCTGCGACATGGCGTGCCCGGCGTGGGCATGGCAAATGGCCAAGCCCAGCGCATCGCTGGCGTCGTTGTTCGGTTCGCGTGGCAGATTCAGCAGGCGCATGACCATGTGACGAATCTGGGCCTTGGCTGCGTGGCCGTGGCCCACCACGGCTTTCTTCATTTGCAGCGCGGTGTATTCCGACACCAATGGGGAGGAGGGGCCTGACAGCAGGCCGGCAATGGCCGCGCCGCGTGCTTGGCCCAGCAGCAGGGTGGACTGCGGGTTCACGTTCACGAACACGATTTCTACCGAGGCCTCGGCCGGCTCATAGCGCGCCACCACCTCGCGTACCCCTTCGAAGATCAATTTCAGCCGGTTTGGCAAGTCGCCTTGTGCCGCTTCTTTGGTCTTGATGGTGCCGCTGGCGATGTAGTGCAGGCGCGGGCCATCGGATTCGATGATGCCGAAGCCAGTGGTCTGCAATCCGGGGTCGATGCCAAGAATTCTCATGTTGGGCCCAAGCTTACCGGATGGGGGGCGCGATAGCCTGTGGGGTCTCCATGACCAACCGAAATCCGACCAGCGTGTAGCGGGTTGAGGCCGAATTCCAGTTGCGATAGCTGCAGCGGGCATAAAACGGCCAGGTGTGCCAGGAGCCGCCGCGTCTCACATGCACGCTGCCGTCCTGTGGGCCGGTTGGGTTCTGTCTGGGTGATTGCGCGTAGTACCCTTCGTCGTGCCAGTCGGATGTCCACTCCCATACATTGCCATGCATGTCATGCAGGCCAAAGGCGTTGGGGGCGAATTGCCCCACAGGCGCGGTGAAGGCAAAGCCGTCGGTGCTGTTCAGCGCATGGTTCTCCCAAGCCGGCCAGTGCGGGCGGGCGCTTGCATCGAAGACGTTGGCCACCCCGGTCAGCGACTCAGGGCGATTGCCGCTGTGATAGCGGGTCTGCGTGCCTGCGCGGCAGGCGTATTCCCACTCGGCTTCAGTTGGCAGTCGGTAGGTGCGGCCTTCGGTTCGGCTCAGCCAGCGCGCCATGGCTTGTGCATCGTTCCAGCTCACGTTGACCACGGGGTCGTTGTCCGTTTGCGCAAAGCCGGGGTTGCGCCACGAGTAACGGGTGTCCCGCCCCTCGAATGCGTCTTGATGAGGCAGGCGCCGGCTCACGTAATCGGGGTTGTAGCCATACCCGCCGGTTCCATCGGCAACTGACTGGGGCACATAGCCGCTCGCTTCTACAAAACGGCGAAATTGCCCCACAGTGACTTCATGCTGGCCCAGATAGAACGCTCGGGTGATGGCCACCTCGTGGGCCGGGCCTTCGTCTTGCAACTGCGAAAAGCGGGTTTGCTCCAGACCGGGAAAGTCTTTTGCTAGCGCGTCGGGGGACTCATCGCTGCCCATCAGAAAAGTGCCGGCAGGAATCCAGACCAGTTTCATGCCGACCGAGTTGGTGACCAGGCGCGGAGAAGCTTCCCTGAGCGGTTCCATAACGGGCGCCACGTTGGGCGTTGGTGATGGTCCGGCGCAGGCAGCCAAGCCTGCAAGGCCCGTCAGCCCGATCGCGGTAGCCCCCGCCTTGAGCCACCGTGTGGCAGCGTTGCCCGCCTGCATCTCTATTTCCCTCAAACTGCTTTTCACAGGCGGGAGCTTAAGCCCATCTGCACCCGAGGGGTTCAAGCTTGTTCGTGGAGCGCGGCGGCGATCGTGGGCCACACCGCTTGATGTGATGAGCGGAACCAGTCGATGTGTCCCAGGCTTTTCAGCCCATGTTGGCTGGGTTTGATGCGGTGGGCTTGCTTGGGCGCGGCCGGGAAGGTGCGCAACAAATCGGCCACGGTGGTGGGGGTGGCGATGTCGTCGTCTTCCGCGTGCAGCACCGTGATGGGGGTACGAACCTGGGCGTGAAAGTCGCGGTCTGGGTGGTGGCGGACGGCGTTGGTTGCGTAACCACCGGCGGCACACCACTGGCCCCACTGGAGGCCCACCCCGGTTGGGAGGTTCTCGCCCAGGCCAATGGCGGCGGTAGGGGCATAGCCTTTGATCAAGGAGCCCACAGGAATCACCCCGCGCAAGCCAAACCAAGCTTTCATGCGGAAGCCGGGGCGCATGCCGCGCAGCCAGCCGGTCGAGGCCGATACGCCGACCAGACGGGCCACGCGGTGGTGGTTGGGCAGCAAGCCAATCATCTGCCCCCCTGCACTGTGCCCCAGCAGCAGAACTTGCTCCGCCCCGGTTCGTGACAGCAGCCAGTCCAGAGCGGCGACTTGATCTTGCTGGCCCCACTCAGCCAGGGTGGCGCGGCAGTGCTTCAGGGGGCCCTTGAGCGACAGGCCAATGCCGCGGTAGTCAAACACCAGGATGTCGTGGCCTTGCCCGGCCAGCCAGGACACAAACTTCAGGTAGTAATGCTGTTTGACCCCGGTGGCCGGACACAGCAACACAGGCAGGCCTTTGGGGGCTTGGCCATGCGCACGCACGAAATGACCGTGCAGGCGAACGCCATCTGCGCAGGTGATTTCGACGGCTTCTTGGGCTGGGTGGACGGCGGTGTTCATGGTTGTTCCGGGGTGTCGAGTTGTTGAACATGACGCAGCCAGCGGGCCACGGTCATCAGTTCTTCAGGAGAGAAGCCTTGTGTCAGTTCGCGGTTGATCCGAACCAGAGCCTGGTGTAAGGCTGGCAGTTGTGCTTGACCGGTGGGTTGTAGCCACACGCGTTGGGTGCGGGCGTCTTGCTCACAAGGGCGGCGTTGCACCCAGTCGAGCGCTTCCATGCGCTGAATGAGGCCTGACACAGCAGAGGGCGCCAGGTCGAGTGCCTGTGCCAGTTGCCCCATCGTGGCCCCATCGGCCTTTTCCAGCACAAACAAGACGCCGCTTTGGACGGGGGTGATGGGGGTGTGGTTGGCTGCTGTGATGTTGGCTTGCTGCTCGGCCATCCATTGCTGCAGACGACGCTGCGCGGTGTTGAGCAGAAAGATGAGCTTGGGTGGACGGGTTGACATGATTGGAATTTATTTCGCATGCGAAATATATGCGAAACAAAAAGCCGGCGCAACCCGGATGGGTTGGCCGGCTTGTCTGATCGCAGGCCATGCGATCAAAGACGGAGATCAGCGGCTGTGGTCAGTGACGGAAGTGACGCGTGCCGGTGAAGACCATGGCAATGCCACGCTCGTCGGCCGCAGCGATGACTTCGTCGTCGCGCATCGAACCACCGGGATGGATCACGCAGGTTGCGCCAGCGTCGACCACCACGTCCAAGCCGTCACGGAAGGGGAAGAAGGCATCCGACGCCACGGCGGTACCTTGCAGGGTCAGGCCAGCGTGCTGGGCCTTGATCGAGGCAATGCGAGCCGAGTCCAGGCGGCTCATCTGGCCGGCACCCACGCCCATGGTCATGCCGTCCTTGCAGAACACGATGGCATTGCTCTTGACGAAGCGGGCCACGGTCCAGGCAAACAGCATGTCCTTCATTTGCTGCTCGGTGGGCTGCAGCTTGGTCACGACCTTGATGTCGCCCACGATGTCGATGTTGTCAGCCGATTGCAGCAGCATGCCGCCGCCCACGCGCTTGAAGTCCAGGGCGTTGCCCAGCTTGCGGGTGGCGTCGTCCAAAGGCACTTCCAGCAAGCGCACGTTCTGCTTGGAGGCATACGCAGCGCGAGCCGCGTCGGTGAACTTCGGTGCGATCACCACTTCCACAAACTGCTTGTTGGTGTTGATGGCGTCGATCACGTCGGCATCGACCACGCGGTTGAAGGCCATGATGCCGCCAAACGCGCTGGTGGGGTCGGTCTTCAGGGCCTTGGTGTAGGCCTCGAGCGGGCCGGCGCCCACGGCCACGCCGCAGGGGTTGGCGTGCTTGATGATCACGCAAGCAGGGGCTTCAAAAGCCTTCACACATTCCCAAGCCGCATCGGCGTCAGCAATGTTGTTGAAGGACAGTTCCTTGCCTTGGATCTGGGTCCAGTTGGCCAGGGTGGACACCACAGGGGCGGCTTCACGGTAAAACGCAGCCGACTGGTGGGGGTTCTCGCCGTAACGCATGCCTTGCACCTTGTGCAGTTGCAGGTTGTAGACGGCGGGGTACTCGGCCTTGGCAGGCACGGCTTCGGTCTTGAGTTCCGAACCGGCTTCCAGCGAGGTCAGGTAGTTGGTGATCATGCCGTCGTAAGCGGCGGTGTGAGCAAACACCTTCTTGGCCAGCATGAACTTGGTCGAACGGGTGATGCCGTCGGCCTTCATTTCAGACAGCACTTGCTCGTAGTCGACTGGGTCAATGATCACGGCCACGTCTTGCCAGTTCTTGGCGGCAGCGCGCAGCATGGTGGGGCCGCCGATGTCGATGTTCTCGATGGCGTTTTCCAGCGTGCAATCGGCCTTGGCGGTGGCTTGGGCAAACGGGTAGAGGTTGACCACCAGCAGGTCGATGGTGTCGATGCCGTGCTCTTTGAGCGCAGCCATGTGCTCAGGCAGATCACGCCGGGCGAGGATGCCGCCGTGCACGCGCGGGTGCAGCGTTTTAACGCGGCCATCGAGCATCTCAGGAAAGCCCGTGATCTCGGCCACCTCGGTGACGGGCAGGCCCGCCTCAGCCAGCAGCTTGGCGGTGCCGCCGGTCGAGAGCAGGCGCACGCCTTGGGCATGCAGCGCCTGGGCGAATTCTTTGATGCCGGTTTTGTCGGATACCGAGAGCAGAGCGGTGAGTGCGGTCATGGTGTGGGGTCGTTTTAAAGAGCCAGAAAAAATCATTTGGCGAGCTTGTGCTCGACGAGCTTGCGGCGCAGTGTGTTGCGGTTGATGCCCAGCCACTCGGCGGCGCGCGACTGGTTGCCGTCGGCCTGGCGCAGCACCTCTTCGAGCAGCGGGCGCTCGACGGTGTTGACGATCATGTCGTACATCGAATGCGGGTCGGCGCCGCGCAGGTCGCGGAAGTAGGTTTGCAGCGTGGTGCGCACGCTGTCTTCGATCAGTTTTTTGCTCATGCGGCTTGTGTTTCTTTGGGGGGCTGCACGGCATCGCCGCTTTGCGGCAGGTGTGCGTGGTGCAGGCTGAGGTGGTCAAAAAAATCGGTCAGCGCGTCAAGTTGTGCGCGGCTGCTTTCTATTGCGTTCATGCGGGCACGAAAGGCTTCGCCGCCAGGCAGGCCGCGCACGGCCCAGCCGATGTGCTTGCGCGCGGTGCGCACGCCGATGAATTCGTCATACAGGCTGTAGTGATCGTGCAGGTGCTCAATGAACCACTGTTTGACGTCTTCGGTGCGTGGCGCGGGGCGTTCGTTGCCGGTGGCCAAAAAATGAGCCACGTCGCCAAAAATCCATGGGCGGCCCTGGGCGGCGCGGCCAATCATGATGGCGTCGGCCCCAGTGGCGGCCAGCACCGCAGCCGCTTTGCGCGGCGAGGTGATATCGCCGTTGGCCACTACCGGCACGCGCACGGCAGCTTTAACGGCGGCAATGGTGTCGTATTCGGCCTGCCCCTTGTAGCCTTGCTCGCGGGTGCGGCCATGCACGGTGAGCAGGCTCACGCCGGCGGCTTCGGCAGCACGGGCAATGCTCACGGCATTTTTATGTTGTTGGCACCACCCCGTGCGCATCTTGAGGGTAACGGGCACGCCACGCGGCGCACAGGCGGCCACCACGGCGTCGATGATGGACAGCGCCAGCGCCTCGTCTTGCATCAGCGCTGAGCCTGCCCACTTGTTGCACACTTTTTTGGCCGGGCAGCCCATATTGATGTCGATGATCTGTGCGCCGCAGTCGATGTTGTGGGCGGCGGCTTCAGCCATCATGTGCGCGTCGGTGCCGGCGATTTGCACGGCGATAGGCGCGCGCTCGCCTTCATGGTTGGCGCGCCGTGCGGTTTTGAGGCTGTTCCATAACGCCTTGCGCGATGTGATCATTTCGCTCACCGCGTAGCCCGCGCCCAGCCGCCGGCAGAGCTGGCGAAAGGGCCGATCTGTGACGCCGGCCATGGGGGCCACGAACAGGCGGTTGGGCAACTCGAACGGGCCAATGTGCATGAGGCTAACGAACGAAGGCGAGGCAGCGAGGGGGAGGCAAGCAGCGAACGGGCAAGGGCGAGAAGAGCAAGGCGTGCGGTTCGGTCTGCTTAAAAAGGAGGCAAAGTATAGCCGCACCACCTCGCGCCGGGCGGCGACAATCCCTCGCCATGGACGAGTGGTTGAGCGCGCATATCGCTGCCCTGCTGGGCTGGTTTGCACTGCCTCAGGTGGGGTTGGGTGCTGTGTTTGTCGTGGCGTTTGTGTCGGCCACGTTGTTGCCGCTGGGCTCTGAGCCGGCGGTGTTTGCCTTGGTGAAGTTGCAGCCCGAGTTGCTGTGGCCGGCAGTGCTGGTGGCCACAGCCGGCAACACTTTGGGTGGCGCCGTGAGTTGGTGGATGGGTCGGGGGGCCGAGCGCGCCTACGAGCGCATCACGCATCGCCCGGCTCAGGCGCGGGCTCTGCTGTGGTTGCAGCGTTTTGGGCCGCGTGCGTGTTTGCTGGCGTGGCTGCCGGTGGTGGGTGATCCGCTGTGTGCTGTGGCTGGGTGGCTCAAGCTGCCGTTCTGGCCCTGCCTGGGTTATATGGCCGTGGGCAAGCTGGCCCGCTATGTGGTGATGACGCTGGCGCTGCTGTGGGCGTTTCCGGGGGCGGTGCACCTGTGATGTGGCACACGGTTGCCGATGCAAAGCACCGCAAAGGCGTGCTTTTTCACTCTTTTGACAACCGTCATTCGGGCCGATAAATACGCATTCGATGCGGGCAGGCGAATGAATGCAGCGGCTCGCCATGGTTTGGCCATACAAAGGGGTGCGCATGAACGCCGTGTTTTCTCGTTTGCAGGTTGGGGGCAAGCTTGCCGCCGGCTTTGGGGTGGTGCTGTTGGCGCTGGTGCTGGTGGGGGTGTTTGCCACCGTGCAGTTGAGCCGCGTTTACAACAAGGGCCACGATATTGCGGTGTACAACGTGGCGGGCGTGCGCGATGCGTTGCTCATCAGCGGCGCGGCTACGCGCTACCGTGTGCGCGAATACCGCCTGCTGCTGGCCAAGAATGCCGACGACGTGAAGGTGACGGTGGGGCGTCTGGCCGACGGCTTGGCCGCGCTCGACAAGCACCGCAAGTCTTACGTTGATTTGATCGCCAGCGATGAAGAGCGTGCGTTGTATCAAGCGTTTTCAATCGCGTGGGACGACTATCTTGCAACCAGCAAAAAACTGCAGGATCTGGCCGCCGCCGGTGATGTGGCGGGGGCCTCGGGGCTGGTGATGGGCGACAGCCTCAAAAAGTTTGATGTGGCCATGAAGGCTGCGCAGGCGATGAGCGAGCACAACGACAAGGCCGCGCAATCAGCCGACGCCGCCGCACGCCAGCACTACGAGCAGGCGCTGGCCTGGATCGTGGGGTGCATTGCGCTGGCGCTGGCGGTGGCTGCATGGCTGGGCTGGGCGATTCGCAGCTCGATCGTGCCGCCGCTGCACCGTGCGTTGGCGCTCGCGCAGGCCGTGGCTGAGGGTGATCTGACGAAATCGGTGGATGCTCGCGGCAGCGACGAAATGGCGCAGCTCACGCATGCCCTGGGCGGTATGGTGAATCGGCTGCGTGATCTCGTGGGCGAGGTGCGGCAGGGGGTGGAGTCGGTGTCGACGGCATCCTCAGAGATCGCCACCGGCAACCACGATCTGTCGGCGCGCACCGAGCAGGCCGCGTCCAGCCTGCAAGAAACGGCCTCGTCGATGGAGCACCTCACGCACAACGTGGGCCAGGCGGCAGACACTGCGCAGCAGGCCAACCAGCTCGCCGGCAGCGCCAGCCGCGCTGCGCAGCATGGCAGTGATGTGGTGACGCAGGTGGTGAGCAATATGGATCAGATCACCTCGGCCAGCCGCAAGATCGCCGACATCATTTCGGTGATCGATGGCATTGCCTTCCAGACCAACATTCTTGCGCTCAATGCTGCCGTTGAAGCGGCACGTGCGGGCGAGCAGGGGCGAGGCTTTGCGGTGGTGGCTTCTGAGGTGCGCAATCTGGCGCAGCGCAGCGCCAACGCAGCCAAAGAAATCAAGACGCTGATTGGCGCATCGGTCGAGACGGTGGAGTCGGGCTCGCGTTTGGCGGGGGATGCCGGGCAGGCGATGCAAGAGATTTTGCAGAGCGTGCAGCGGGTGACCGATCTGATGGCCGAGATCTCGGCAGCCACAAGCGAGCAGCGCGACGGCATCGGCCAGGTGAACTCGGCGGTGTCGCACCTCGATCAGATGACGCAGCAAAACGCGGCGCTGGTTGAGCAATCGGCAGCGGCGGCTACTTCGCTGAGCGAGCAGGCCGCGCGGCTCAATCAGGTGGTGTCGATCTTTAACGTGGGCGCAACGCGCGCGGCCAGCGTGGCCTGAGCGCGCGGGCGCCTTATTTGCCCACGGGGGTCAGCGTCGTGATGATGTACTGGCCGCCGATCTTCTCGACGGTGAAGCGCACTTTGTCGCCAGGGTTCACGCCATCGAGCAGGGCTTTGTCTTTAACGCGAAACATCATCGTCATCGGCGGCATGTCGATGCTTTTGATTTCGCCGTGCTTGAGGGTGATCTTGGCGCCGGGCGCGTCGACCTTGCGCACTTCGCCCAGTGTTTCGCCCGTGTTGGCATCGGCGGCCCAGGCGGCGCCCAGCAGGGGCACGGCACACGCCAGCGCCAGCAGGCTGCGGCGCCACAGCGAGAGGGCGCTAGCGCTAGAGGTGTTCGGGTGAGGATCGGTGGGGTGAGGCATGGGGCGGGGGCTCCTGTCGGCACGGCATTGAGGTGACGCGGCACAGACTTTAACGCGGCGCAAGCGCCAACCGCTGACGCCAGAGGGCGCTGTAGGGCGCTGTAGGGCGATCAGGCGGCGTCGAGTGCGGCGAGGGCTTCGTCTTCCCATAGCGCCAGCTCGGTGTCGGTGATGGCCAGCCAGCGCAGCGCGGCGCTGGCGTGGTGTGCCCAATCGACATCGGGGTTTGCGCCTTCGTGGCGGTGCACGAGGTAATCGGCCACCAGCCCAGCGGCCACCAGTGTTTGCACCTCGGCTTGCGTGCGGGCTTCGCCCAGCGCATCGAGATCGTGATGCATGCGAATGGCGGCCATCACGGTGGGGTCGAGGTTCCAGGCGCGAGCCACCAGGGCGCCCACCACGGCGTGGTCGGTGCGGTGGTTGGCGTTTTCGGTGGCAACGTAAGAGCGGTCGACACGCGCGGCAGCTTCGACGATGGTGCCCGCATATCCCTTGAGGCTTTGCAGCATCACGGGCAGACCGACGTGGCAAAACAGGCCGTAGGTGTGCGCCACATCGGGCGACAGGCCCGGTAGCTTGTTGGCAATGAATTCGAGCGCCAGCGCGCGTTTGGTTGCGCGCTCCCAGTAGTTGTTGAGGCGCGGGCTGGTGATGCGAATGGCGCGCTGCGCCAGATAGCCGGTGAGCACGGCAGCGGTTTGTTTGAGGCCCAGGCGGTTCATGGCCTGGCCGATGGTGTGCGCCGGTTGGCCCGAGGCGTAAGCGGGGCTGTTGGCACTGCGTAGCAGCGAGGCCGACATGGCCACATCGCTGGCAGCGATGCGCGCTACTTCGTTGAGATCGGGTTCGGGCTGGCGCATGGTGTGCTGCAGCCGCGCCAGCAATTCGGGGCAGGGTGGGATCACGATGTGCTGCAGCGGGCCGTTGCGCCGCAATTGATCGAGCTCGCGCTGGATGGTTTCAACGTCGCGGGCGTCGATGGTCGGGGCGGTTTGGGCGTTCATGAAACAGCGGTGGATCGGTGATCGGCAGGGTCGATCTCTGCATTGTCGGCATCCTGCACCGCCGATGTATTGATGGCGGCCCTCGCCCGAGGCTTTCGTGCCAAAAGCTGCACGCCCGGGCGTGCGGGGTGTGTGTTCAGGGCTGCAGATCGCGCAGCGGGTGCGCTGCGGCATCGCATGCGGCGGGCTCGAAGAAGCGGGCGATGTGTTCGGGGGTGATGGCCTCGAGCGTGGCGGGCTGCCAGCGTGGGGTTTGATCTTTGTCGATCAAGTGGGCGCGCACGCCTTCGATCAGCTCGCCACAGGCGATGGCCTGGCTCACGGCATTGAACTCTTGCCTGAAGCACGCGCCCAGCGTCATGCGGCGCCCGCGCAGCAGCGCCTCGCGGCACACGGCGAGCATCAGCGGCGAGCGGCTGCGCAACAGATCGAGCGTGGTGCGCGCCCATTCGGCCTCGTGGAGAGCGGCGTTTGCGCTGGCTTGCAGCGCGTGCAGGATTTCGGCCACGCTGAGCGCGGGGTCGAAGTGCCGGTAGATGGCTGGGCAGTGTGCGGGCAGCGTGGCCGCATCGATGCGCAGCGGCTCGGGGGCCGCGAGGGCTTGGCGCAGGGCGCTCAAACGCGCGTCAAAGGTGCTGCCGTGCCAAACGATGCGTGCCAGCGCAGCATCGATCGCTTCGGGCTCGGCCACGGCGGCGCGGGCGTCGGCAAAGCCAACGAAAAGCGCATCGTCGGGGCCGATGGTGACGCCGGTGAGCCCGAGGTAGAGCGCCAGCGGCGCGGGCATGTGGCCGAAGAAATGCGTGGCGCCCACGTCGGGCAGCAGCCCAATGCGGGTTTCGGGCATGGCGATGCGCGTGGTGTCGGTAACGAGCCGCAGTGCGGCGCCTTGGCTCAGGCCCATGCCGCCGCCCATCACGATGCCGTGCATCAACGCCACCACGGGTTTGGCGAAGTGGTGCAGGCGGTGATCGATGCGGTATTCGTCGATAAAGAACTCACGCTGCAGCGCGCTGCCTTCGCGCGCGCTGTGCGCCACGGCCACCACGTCGCCGCCGGCGCAGAAGGCCTTGGGCCCGGTGCCGCGGATCAGCACGGCGTGGATGGCTGCGTCGTGTTCGCAGCGATCGAGCAGCGGCCCCAGCGCGCGCACCATGCCGTGCGACAGCGCGTTGAGCGCGCGCGGGCGGTTGAGCGTGATCACGCCCACATGGTGGATCACCTCAAACTGCACCTCGGCGCTGGCTGCAGCGTCAGCCGCCGGGGCCTGCTGGGCGGGGTTCACTTCCAGGCCGCTGTGCGTTTTTCGAGAAAGGCGTTGACGCCTTCGCGCTGATTGGCACCGTTGAAGAGCTCGACGAAGTGCTCGCGCTCTTGCGCCAGCGCGGCGCTGCGCGGCACGCCGTTGCGCGCAGCGTGGATGAGCTGCTTGCATGCGCGCACGCTGTCGGGGCTTTGTTTGCTCACGCGTTGCGCAATCTCAGTGGCCTTGGCCCGTGCGTTGCCGCTGGGCACCACTTCTTCAACCAAGCCGATGCGCAGCGCCGTGGCGGCATCCACGCGCTCGCCGGTGAGGATCATGCGCTTGGCCCAGCCTTCGCCCACCAGCCAGGGCAGTGTTTGCGTGCCGGTGCCGCCGGGCAGCAGGCCCACGCTGGCTTCGGGCAGCGCCATTTGCGCGTGCTCTTCGGCGATGCGGATGTCGGTGGCCAGCGCGCATTCGAGGCCGCCGCCCATGGCATAGCCGTTGATCGCGGCCAGGGTTACCAGGCGCGATTCGGCCAGCGCTTCAAAGGCTTGCCCGAAGGCGCCGATCATGTCGAGCGCCACGGCTTTGTCGCCGCTGGCAAAGGTGTTGAGATCGGCCCCGGCGCTAAAAAATTTGGGGCCATGGCCGGTGATCACGAGCGCTCGCACGGCAGGGTTGGCATCGAGCTCGCGCACGGTGTCGCGCAGCTTGAGCAGGCCTTCGCGGCTGAAGGCATTGGCGGGCGGGCGGTTGAGGGTGAGGGTGGCAACGCTGCCATCGATGTGCAGTTCGATCATGGTGATGAGGATGCGTGAGTGGGTGGATGAACGCAGAGCGAACGATGATGCCAGAGCCGCACGCCGCTACAGGTGGCGCGCGATCACGATCTTTTGGATCTCGCTGGTGCCTTCGTAGATCTGCGTGATGCGCGCATCGCGGTAGTGGCGCTCGACGGCGAAATCTTCGAGGTAGCCGTATCCCCCATGGATCTGGAGGGCTTTGGAGCACACCCACTCGGCCGTTTCAGAGGCAAACAACTTGGCTTGCGAAGCCTCGCTGATGCAGGGCTGGCCGGCGCTGCGCAAGCGTGCGGCGTGGTGCACCAGCAGGCGCGCGGCATTGAGCCGCGTGTGCATATCGGCCAACGTGTGGGCAATGGCCTGATGTTGATCGATGGGTTTGCCGAATTGCACGCGCTCGGCGGCATAGGCCGTGGCGGCATCGAGCGCAGCGCGAGCAATGCCCACGGCTTGTGCGGCGATGCCAATGCGCCCGCCTTCTAGGTTCGACAGCGCGATCTTGAGCCCCTGGCCACGCTGGCCCAAGAGGTTGGCCGCGCTCACGCGGCAATCGGTGAGCGTGATGGCACAGGTGTCTGATGCGCGGATGCCCATCTTGTGCTCGGTGCGATCCACGCTGAAGCCCGGCGTGGCCGTATCCACGATAAAAGCCGACAGGCCCTTTTTGCCGAGATCTGGATCGGTGATGGCAAACACGATGGCCATGCCGGCGCGCGCGCCGTTGGTGATGAACTGCTTGGCGCCGTTGAGCACCCAGGCCTCGCCATCAAATGCTGCGCGGGTTTTGAGCGCATCGGCCTCAGAGCCGGCTTGCGGCTCAGTGAGACAAAAGGCGCCGATCACCTCGCCGCTGGCCAGGCGCGGCAACCAGGCTTGCTTTTGCGCTTCGGTGCCAAATTTGAGAATGGGCACGCAGCCCACCGAGTTGTGCACGCTCATGAGCACCGAGCACGAGGCGCAGCCGGCGGCCACCTCTTCGATGGCCAGCGCGTAGGCCAGATCATCGGTGCGCGTGCCGCCCCACTCTGCCGGCACAAGCATGCCGAGCAGGCCCAGCTCGCCCATTTGCCGAACGATCGTTGCGGGCAGTGCGCCAGCCCGATCCCACGCGCCGGCGTGCGGGGCAAGCTGCGCTTGCGCAAAAGCACGGGCCGCATCGCGCACCAGGCGCTGCTCTTCGCTCAGCAGTGCATCTTGCGCCGCGCTCACAGCAGCTCTACCGCCATTGCTGTGGCCTCGCCGCCGCCGATGCACAGCGACGCCACACCGCGCCGCCCGCCGCGTTGACGCAAGGCGTGGATCAGGGTAACGAGAATGCGTGCGCCCGTGGCGCCAATCGGGTGGCCCAGCGCGCAGGCGCCACCTTGCACGTTGACTTTTTCGTGGCTCAGGCCCAGCTCGCGCATGGCGATCAGTGTGACGATGGCGAAGGCTTCGTTGATTTCGTAGAGATCGATGTCGGCATCCGTCCAGCCGGTTTGGGCCCACAGCTTGCGGATGGCGCCCACGGGCGCGGTGGTGAATCGAGCCGGCGCAGCCGCGTGCGTGCTGTGGCCGACGATGCGTGCAATGGGCGCCCAGCCGCGTTCGCGGGCGGTGCGTTCGCGTGCCAGCACCAGGGCGGCAGCACCATCAGAGATCGAGGCCGAGCTGGCGGCGGTCACGGTGCCGCCCGCACCAAAAGCGGGTTTGAGTTGCGCGATTTTGTCGGGGCGGCATTGGCCGGGGGTTTCGTCTTGCGTGATCGATACCGGGCCGGATTTGGTGGACACGGCGGTTGGCACGATCTCGCCGGCAAAGCGCCCGCCGCTGACGGCGTTTTGCGCGCGGATCACCGAAGCCAGCGCGTAGGCATCTTGCTCAACGCGCGTAACGCCCATCTCGGCGGCGGTTTGATCTGCATACACGCCCATCAACTGGCCGTCGTAGGCATCTTGCAGGCCATCGAAAAACATGTGGTCGATCATCTGGCCGTGGCCCAGGCGCTGGCCGCTGCGTGCGTTGGGCAGCAGATAGGGCGCGTTGCTCATCGATTCCATGCCGCCGGCCACGATCAGGTTGGCCGATCCGGCGCGCAGCATGTCGTGGCCCAGCATCACGGTTTTCATGCCTGAGCCGCACATTTTGGTGAGGGTGGTGGCGGGCACGCCCTCTGCCACCTCGTGGGGCAGGCCGGCGGCAAACAGGGCTTGGCGTGCGGGGGCCTGCCCAAGGCCCGCCATCAGGCAGCAGCCCATCAATACTTCGTCGATCTCGGTGCCGGGCACGCCTGCTGCCCGGATCGCGCCAGCAATGGCCGCGCCACCAAGGCGGGGCGCTGGCACAGCACCAAACTGGCCCTGAAAGCTGCCAATGGCTGTGCGTTGGGCCGCAAGAATCACGATGGTGTCGGTGCTCATGTGGGGGGTGCTTATTTCGCTGCCATGCGAATCCCGCCGTCGATGCGGATGGTTTCGCCGTTGAGGTATTCGTTGTCGACGATGCTGCGCACCAGCGCGGCGTATTCGGCGGGGCGGCCCAGGCGTGCGGGGTGCGGCACGCTGCGGCCCAGCGCATCCTGCACACCTTGCGGCAGGCCCAGCAGCATCGGGGTTTCAAAAATGCCCGGGGCAATGGTGACGACGCGGATGCGATCACGCGCCAACTCGCGTGCGGCAGGTAGCGTCATGGCCACCACGCCGCCTTTGGATGCCGCATAGGCTGCCTGCCCGATCTGCCCATCAAAAGCGGCCACCGAGGCCGTGTTGATGATCACGCCCTGTGAGGCGCTGGAGTCGTCGCTCGCCGGCCCCGGTGCGCCAGAGGCTGTCATTGCCGGCACCGCCAGCCGCATCATGTTGAAGGTGCCGATCAGGTTGATGGTGATGGTGCGGGTAAAGGTGTCGAGCCGGTGCGGGCCGGCTTGGCCATGGATTTTTTCGGCTGGGCCGATGCCGGCGGCGTTGATGAGCACATCGAGCCGGCCAAACCGTTGCAGCGCGGTGGCCACGGCGGCTTGCGCGCTGGCTTCGTCGGCCACATCGGTGTGCACACGGGCTAAACGCTCGGCGTGGGCCGAATCAAACGTGCCAGGGCGAGGCTCGGCCAGATCGGCCACCACCACGCGGGCGCCGGCCTCAAGCGCCATGCGGGCTGTGGCCGCGCCCAGGCCCGAGGCGCCGCCGGTGATCAAGAAAACGCTGTCAGAGATTTTCATCGCCCCATCCTAGGCACAGGCCGGCTTGTGGGCGATGGCCAAAACGATCAAACTGCCTGCCCGATTTCGCCATGCCTACCCCGCCTCTTGCCATGAAACCCGAACGCGGCACCATCGCCATCTATTTCGTGCACCAAGCCTTGCGCTGTCTGGCGCTGCGGGGGGTGGATGCCGAGCCGTTGTTGCTGCGAGCGGGTATCCCCGCCGCTTTCGTGCGCGAGCCCTTGGCGCGGGTGTCGCCCGAGCAGTTTGGCTTGTTGTGGCGCGATATCGCCCGCACGCTCGACGATGAGTTCTTTGGCCTCGATGCGCACCCGATGCGCGTGGGAAGCTACGCGCTGATGTGTGCTGCTGCCTTGCCTTGCGCCAACTTGCGCCATGCGCTCAAGCGCATCGTGCACTTTATGGGGTTGGTGCTTGATGATTTGCGCGGCGAGCTCATCGAGCAGGGGGGGCAGGCCGAGATTCGGTTGATGGCCCCGCGCGGCGCCAGCGCACGAGCCACTGCGCAGCCGCTGTTTGCCCACGCCACATGGTTCATCATGGTGTGGGGGCTGGCCTGTTGGCTGGTGGGGCGGCGCCTGACGCTGCAGGCCGTGCAATTCGCTGCCCCGGCGCCTCCGCTGGTGGGGGGCTCAGGCAGCGTCGAAAACGAATACCGCGTGTTGTTTTGCGAAGCGCTGCACTTTGATCAACCGCTGAGCAGCTTGAGCTTTGCTGCCTCGGCGCTCGATTTGCCGCTGATACAAACCCCTGAGAGCTTGCGCAATTTTTTGAGCGGCGCCCCGGCCAATTTTTTGGTTAAGTACCGCAACCCCAACAGCCTGGCCGCACGCATCCGCCGCCGCTTGCGCGAGCAGCCGCCCGCCGATTGGCCGGCCTTCGAGCAGCTGTGCGCGCAGTGGCATTTCACCGAAGCCACGCTGCGCCGCCGTTTGCGCGATGAGGGCCACACCTACCAATCGATCAAAGACGATCTGCGCCGCGATCAGGCCATTGCGTGGCTGCAAACCACCCGCCGCAGCCTGCCTGACATCGCTGCCGCCTTGGGGTTTGCCGAGCCCAGCGCTTTTCATCGCGCCTTTAAAAAATGGACGGGCGGGCGGCCATCGGATTACCGGGGGAGCTGAGTGCGGCCCGCCGGCGGGCGTTGTTTCACCCTGCCAGCCGCCGCGCAATCAACGCGCCGGCAAAGCGCTCATCGAGCGGAATACGCACATGCAGCGGGTTGCCCGGGGCGACGCTGATCGCCTCGCCGTCGAGCGTGCGCATCTCGGTGAGCGGCACCAGCGTATTGCCGCTGGGGTGAATCACTTCGAGCATGTCGCCCACGGCGAAGCGGTTTTTTACTTCAACCTCAGCCCAGCCGCTGTCGGTGGATATCACCTCAGCCACAAACTGGCTGCGGTGTCCCTCAGAGTGGCCGGTGATGTAGTTTTGATAATCGTTGGCGGGGCGGCGCTCTAAAAAGCCGCCGGTGTAGCCGCGGTGGGCCAGGCCTTCGAGCTCGAGCAGCAACTCGGGGTTAAAGGGCCGCCCGGCCATGGCGTCGTCGATGGCGCGGCGGTAGGTTTGTGCGGTGCGGGCCACGTAATACAGCGATTTGGTGCGGCCTTCGACCTTGAGCGAATCCACCCCGATTTTCGAGAGGCGCTCAACATGCTCGATGGCGCGCAGATCCTTCGAGTTCATGATGTAGGTGCCGTGCTCGTCTTCCATGATCGGCATGAGCTCGCCTGGGCGCTCAGATTCTTCGAGCAGATAGACACGATCCGCCGCCGGATGGCGTTGGCCATCGCCGCAGGCCGAGAAGGCGCGGCTCGCTTCTTCTTGCTCGTGCGCAAAGTTGAAATCCCCCTCGAGCTTGATCGGGATCACCTCGCCCGTGTCGGGGTGCTCAGTGCCCGCGTGGGTGGTGTATTGCCAGCGGCAGGCGTTGGTGCAAGTGCCCTGGTTGGGATCGCGCCGGTTGAAATAACCCGACAGCAGGCAGCGGCCCGAATAGGCAATGCACAGCGCGCCGTGCACAAACACTTCGAGCTCGATATCGGGGCACTCTTGCCGGATCTTCTCGATCTCATCGAGGCTCAACTCGCGCGACAAAATGATGCGTGCCACGCCCACCTTTTGCCAAAACTTCACGGCGGCGTAGTTCACCGTGTTGGCTTGCACCGAAAGGTGGATGGGCACCTCGGGCCACTTTTCGCGCACCATCATGATCAAGCCGGGGTCGGCCATGATCAGGCCGTCGGGGTGCATGGCGATGATGGGTTCGATATCGCGCAAATAGGTGCGCACTTTGTCGTTATGCGGCAGCAGATTGCTGGTGACGAACAATTTTTTGCCGCGTGCGCGGGCCTCGGTGATGCCCTGCTGCAGCTGCTCTAGCCTGAACTCGTTGTTGCGTGCGCGCAGGGTGTAGCGCGGCTGGCCGTCATATAGGGCATCGGCGCAGAAATCTAAATCGG
>CAYVOP010000024.1:0-33064 GCA_964453105.1 uncultured Aquabacterium sp.
ACGGTGAGTCGGTTGTAAGCGACGGCATCGCCGCCAACCTAAACTCAAGACACGCTTCTGGTTAGTGCCCGACGGCACAACCCGGCTTGAAAGGGTTAGAGGGGATGAACGAATAAGCTAGGGATTGTCCCATAGTTGTTTGATTTTGTCTACATCCCCCCTCCACTTAGGGGTGAAGCTTAGTCCGGACGGATCATGGACAGTTCAATGGTGCGGTACCGACCGCGCAAGGCCAGATCAATGACGATGGGCGTGGCAATCAAAAACAGCAGGCTGATGGTCAACATGGGGCACCTCTGATTGATGAATAGTTAGGAATTCAGCATGCGCTTGTTTCTCTGGTTCCAAATCAGGAGAAACCTTCATCAAATTGTCATATTGCGGCAATCAGTCTTGCGAGCACGAGGGCTGCGACAATTCAGTCATGCAAGAGAGCCTGTTGCCTGAACCTGAATTGCCTGCCTCCGCCGCGCCGCCTGCTTTTGCTTCGACGTCTGCGCCCTTGGCTGAGCGCCTGCGCCCACGCACCTTGGATGATGTTGTGGGGCAAGATCATCTGCTGGGTGAAGGTCAGCCCCTGCGGGTTGCATTCGAGTCGGGACAGCCGCATTCCATGATTCTTTGGGGCCCGCCCGGCGTGGGTAAAACCACGCTGGCACGCCTCATGGCTCTGGCGTTCGACGCTCAATTCCTCAGCATCTCCGCGGTGTTGGGTGGAGTCAAAGACATTCGCGAGGCGGTAGAGCAGGCACTGCTGGCGCAGAAAAATGGGCGCCGCACCATCGTGTTTGTCGATGAGGTGCATCGCTTCAACAAAGCCCAGCAAGACGCCTTCCTTCCGCACGTCGAATCTGGCCTCTTCACTTTCATCGGGGCCACCACCGAAAACCCCTCATTCGAGGTCAACGCTGCTTTGTTGTCCCGTGCCACGGTGCATGTGTTGCGTGCCGTTGATGACGCGGCCATGGGAGCCTTGCTCGAAAAAGGTCGTCTGTCACTACAGGGGCCCATACTCACACCTTCAGCACAAACGCGCCTCATTGCGTATGCCGATGGCGACGCCCGCCGACTGCTCAATACCTATGAGACGCTGGCCGGTTTGCTGAAGGGACGCGATCAGATCGATGAAGCCCTGCTGGAGCGCTCCTTGGGTGAGCAGCTGCGTCGTTATGACAAAGGCGGCGATCAGTTCTACGACACCATCTCGGCTCTTCACAAATCGGTTCGGGGCTCAGACCCCGATGCGGCCTTGTACTGGTTCGTTCGCATGGTTGATGGTGGTGTGGACCCGCGCTACATCGTGCGGCGCCTGATCCGCATGGCCAGTGAAGACATTGGCCTGGCCGATCCCCGTGCCTTGCGCATGGCCCTTGATGCTGCCGAAACCTATGAGCGATTGGGTTCGCCTGAGGGCGAGTTGACCTTGGCTCAGTGCGTGGTCTATCTGGCAGTCGCCCCCAAGAGCAATGCGGTGTACGCGGCCTTCAAGGCCGCCAAAGCCTGGGTCAAGCAAGATGTGACTCGCCCCGTGCCCATGCATCTGCGCAATGCGCCTACCAAGCTCATGAAAAACCTGGGGCATGGCGAAGGCTATCGCTATGCCCATGACGAGCCGGATGCGGTTGCTCGCGGCGAGCAATACTTTCCCGATGGCATGGCGCCGCAGGGTTTTTATCAGCCAGTGGCACGTGGCCTGGAAATCAAGATTGGCGAACGCGTCGCCCATCTGCGCAGCTTGCTGGGTGATGGTCGCACCACCGATCCAGATGCGGGCAAATAGAGCGAGAGCGATTTTCCTCAGGGCAGGGTGATGGTGACCCGAGCCGCTTGCGGCGCCAATTGAACAATGTGCTGTGGTGCGCTCAGTGAGCCATCGGTGTGATGGCTCAGTTGCAAACGCAAGCCCAAGTAGCCCAGCAAAGACAGTGCCCCCAACACCGAAGCCACCACCCACAAGGGCACCTCGTTCTTCAGTTGGTGAATGACGCGATCCGGAGCCTGCCAATGCGGGGCGAACGCAGCACGCTTGCCCTTCAAGTTGGCTATCTCATCACCCAGGCGGGCAGTCAGGTAGCTCAACTTCTCCGAGCCTTCCAGCAGGTACTTGCCCTGGAAGCCCAGCAGCAGGCACATGTGAAACACCTCCAGCACCTGAATCTGAGTGCTGCCGTGGCGGCGCAACTCTTCCAGTTTGGTGAAGAACTGTTCTCCCGCCAATTGCTCGCCAAAATACTGCACCTGCAAAGGCATGCGCTGCCAGGCTTCTTTGGCCTTGAACTGCGACATCAGAATCGCTTCGTCGATGGTGGCGCAAAACGCGTACTTGCAGGCATAGATGTCGTCGGCATTGGCGCCTTGTTTGCTGGCTTGCCGCTCAAAATTGCTCAGGAATTGCTTGATGCGATCGCGGAACACCTCGGCGTCGGTCGGAGGGTGCTTCGCTTTGAGCAAAAACAGCAAATAAAAGCCGTCGTACATCAGATCCAGCAAAACGGGTGCGGCAGCCGCTTGCGTCTGAATGGGGTGGGCGTTGACAGTGGTGGCAACCATGGTGATCGATTTCGTGGGTTCAGGCGTTGGCTGCGATCAGTTCCAGTCGCAGATCGGTCATGCCAGCAGGCGCGTAGATCGTGATGGCCTGAGCCTGAATCATGCGTTCGTACAACGCCCCGCGAGGCTCCAGGGTGAAGTAGTAACTGCCAGGGCGAACCGGCACAGCTGCGGGCACCTGAGGGGCATGCACCAAACGCACCCCTGGCATGGCAGACAGCACCAGCTTGTCCACATCGTCAGGCGCGCCCACCTTGAAGCGCGAAGGCACCATGTCCACCAGTTCGGCTGGCGGCATGGCAGCTGACACCCCCAGGTACAGTTGCGTGCCCTGCGCCACGGCCTCCGATTCCAGTCGGCCTTGGTGGAAACTGGGCATGACCTCGTTCAACGCAATGGCGAAGTAGCGGGTCGAAATGACGGTTTCCAGCAAGTCGCGCACGATCTGATCCAGTCGGTTCAGTCCGGGGCCTGGGTTCAAGTGGTCATACGTTGGCAAGTCAGCCAGCGTGAAATTCTTCGAAAAGGTCATCAGCGACCCGGCCACTTCCAGCAACTTCTCGAACAGTCGCTCTGGATGCAAGCCCGGGTTGCGGGCCAGGTGAGACAAGCCAGCAAACGCCGTACTCGCCGTGTGAAGCAGCCAGAACGACGCCACGTCACCCGAGCGGAACTCGATGATGTTCTTGCTGGGCTCGCGGTGCATGCCATAAAGCGCGTCCACCTTGGCCTGCAACACATCGAGCAGACGTCGCAGTTGCAGCGACATGGCCGCAGATGCTTGTAGATTGATCGCGGGCGGCATGAAGCGCGTGTCTTGCTCGAAGCCGCCTGTGGACGTGCGCTTCAGCTTGATCACTGGCAGCGAGACCAAATGGCCCCGCGGTTCCGCATCAGGCAGCAGGCGCGCCGACTTGCGCAGCACGACCACCTCCGATTGCGCAGCCTGTGTGAACACATCAGGCGCTTGCACAGGATGCTGGAAATAGCGAACCGCTACATCAGCCGCTTCACGACTGGCTGCCATATTGGTGCCGTTGTGCCGCAAAGGGGCCAAGGCCAGGTGGAAGACCAAGTCATTGCCTTGGGCTCCATCGGTGAACTCGCTCAGCGCCACGGGGGGAGGGAGGTCGTCCTCCGTTGGGGCGTTGTACAACTCGCCATCAGGCAGCACAGCCTGCAACTCCAGCACCCGCAGCATGCCGGTTTGAAGTGCATCCGCATCAATCTGGATAGAGCGCAGGCCCCATGCATAAGGGTGCAGCAGGCGTGTAACCTGCGCCAGGCGCCATTCGTGATAGGCGTCTTGATGCTGAAAATGCTGAGGGCGCAGAAAGAGGCCTTCGCCCCAGAGAACTTTGGAAGTTTGAATCACGGTTGAGCCTCATGTGCAGCAGGGGCTGCAGGCTGTGGGGTCGAAGGGCAGGGCATGGCGGCTGAGCGTGCAACCTGTACGGCTTTGCCTTCCGGGGTGCCCTTTTGAACGGTCATGGCGCAAGCGTGTAGTCCAATGCTGATGCCCGTCCATTCCGCCTTGTCTGCCTTGAAGGCATAGCGCCAATGCGATGAAACCGGGGCGCGATACAGCGCCACAATGCCCACGAAATTGGCTTCGCGCTTGACCTTGTCGGTGGACTCGTAGTGCTGCCCGGGAATCAGTTGCAGATCACGGCTTTCCAGCAAGTCGTCGCCCATCAAGCCCTTCTCTTTAGCTGTATCGCCAAATGCTTCGTAGGGCGCCTTCAGGAACGCATCAGCACTTTTCAGCTTGTAAATGCGAGTCAACAGGGCCACAGGCTGACCCTGTGTATTCAGGTTCAGGGCGTCGCTGGCGGCCAGTTTCCAGTTGATGCGGCGGTCGGGCATGGCCACATCAGGCTTGTCCATAGACTGCGGTGCTTCTGGCTTTTTGATGCCGAAGAACTCAAGGGCCTTGTCGGTAAACGACGAGGCCTTGTCTGCTCCGGCTGGCATCTCGGCGGGGGGCTTGGGCGCGCTGGCGCAACCGCCCAGGCACACCATCGCCGCCATGGCCACAAACAACATCTTCCCTGATTGCATACTTCTTCTTGATGTGGGCGGACGAAGCCCAATGGTGCGCGGAGTGTAGGGGCCCTCAACCCCTGAAAATCGTCGTTCCCCCCACAAGAGGGGGCACTGTTTTGCAACCAGAAGAAAGAGTGTGTAACGCTCTCAGTGCAACGAGCCCTCCCAGACTGTTTTGGGCTTTAATCGCGCCTGCCGCAGCCCAGCCCAAGTGGCACTGCGGGGTCCATACCAAAGAAGTCAGGGAGTATGAGTGTGAGTATGCAGCTCTTGAGCCGCGGCATTTGCTATGCGGTTGTGTCGGCCTTCGCCTTGAATCTGGCGGCCTGTTCTACATTGAATTCCAACGGCGCCGAAAAGGCCCCCACCTTGGCAGACAAGGTGGCTGAGCGCATTGCCGCTGCTGACAAGGCTCATGCCCAAGGCAAGACAGACGAAGCCTTTACAGAGCTGGAAGCTGCATCTGATATGGATCCAGCCAGCAAGATGCCTTGGCTGCGCAAGGCCCAAATTCACTTTGATGCTCGCTTGTATGGCCAAGCCATCACCGAGGCACAAGAAGTTCTGCAGCGCGACAACGCTGACCTGACAGCCAAAAGCATTCTGGCTGTTAGCGGCCTGCGCGTGAGCGCTGACGCGCTGGACCAGTTGCGCAAGGTTGACGAAGTCAAGGGCTCCACCCGCAGCGAGGCCGAAGCCGTTGCCAAGATCATTCGCGAAGCGCTCGGCGAGCCCATTTTGTTGCCTCAGCCTGCCGCTGAAAAGGCCGAACCCAAGAAGTCTTCTCGCAACCGTTCCAGCAGCAATGCTGCTGCACCAGCAGCTGCGCCTGCAACCAAGTCAGCAGCTGCCGCAGTCCCCGTTTCCACCCCCAGCGCCAAGCCCGCTGCCCAACCTGCTGCTGCAGGTGGCCGCAGCAACCCATTCGGCGCATTGCAGTAATCCAAGTTCAACAGAGAGGAGCCTTCCATGGCCAAGAAAGACAGCGTGCAAAAACGTCTGGAGCGCGTGCGCCCGCCGCGTGTTCAGCTGACTTACGACGTCGAAGTCGGTGATGCCGTTGAACAAAAGGAGCTGCCTTTTGTGATGGGTGTGATGGGTGACTTCACAGGTCAACAAGACCCAGATAAGCCTTTGCCCAAGTTGAAGGACCGCAAGTTCGTCAACATCGACATGGACAACTTTGCTGAAGTGATGACAGGCATGGCACCCCGTGCATCGTTCCGTGTCAAGAACAAGCTGGGTGAAGAGGGCGGTGAGTTTGCCGTGAATCTGCAGTTCAACAAGATGGAAGACTTCACACCCGATGAAGTCGTGAAGCAGGTTGAGCCACTGCGCAAGCTTTTGGAGGCACGTACCAAGCTGTCTGACCTGCGTAACAAGCTGGCCGGGAACGACAAGCTGGAAGACGCGTTGGGCGAAGTGTTGAACAACACTGAAAAATTGAAGCAACTGGGTGAAGAAACCCAACAAGCTCAGGAGTGATCAGCATGAGCGCACAACTGCAACCTCAAACTGGCGCGGTCGTCGAATCTGTCAGCCTGCTGGACGACATCGTTTCTCAAAGCAAGGTCGCCAAGACAGATACAGAACACGCTCGGGCCAAAGATTTGATCACCGAGTTGGTGAAAGAGGTCATGCAAGGCACAGTCACTGTGTCTGACAACCTGTCTGCCACCATCGACGCTCGTATTGCTGAAATCGACCAACTGATCTCTACACAGTTGAGCGAAGTGATGCATGCACCAGAGTTCCAGAAACTGGAATCGTCTTGGACGGGGCTGCACTACATGTGCAAGCAAACCTCGACCGGTGAGCGCCTGAAGATCAAGGTCATGAGCGCGACCAAGAAGGACATCGTCAAGGACTTCAAAACCGCCATTGACTTCGACCAATCGGCGCTGTTCAAGAAGATCTACGAAGAAGAGTTCGGCACATTCGGTGGCGCCCCATTTGGTGCTCTGATTGGTGACTTTGAAATTGGTCGTGGCGCGGAAGATCTGTACTTCCTGGAGCAAATGTCGCACGTGTCTGCGGCTGCTCATGCGCCATTCATTTCGGCGGCCTCATCCGAAATGTTTGGTCTGGAATCGTTTACCGATCTGGGCAAACCTCGTGATCTGTCCAAAGTGTTTGATACGGTGGAGTATGCCAAGTGGAAGTCCTTCCGTGATTCGGAAGACTCTCGTTATGTCGGCTTGACCATGCCTCGCTTCCTGGGGCGCATGCCTTACGACCCGAAGGAAGGCGTGACCGCTGAAACCTTTAACTTTGTCGAGTCGGTTGACGGCCAAGATCACTCCAAATATCTGTGGGTGAACACCGCTTACGCATTTGGCACGCGCTTGACCCAGGCTTTCGAAAACTACGGCTGGTGTGCAGCGATCCGTGGGGTGGAAGGTGGGGGCTTGGTTGAAGGGTTGCCCGCGCATACCTTTAAAACCGACGAGGGTGAAGTGGCGCTCAAGTGTCCAACCGAAATCTCTATTACCGACCGTCGTGAAAAAGAGCTGAGCGATTTGGGCTTTGTGCCTTTGGTCCACTGCAAGGACACAGACTACGCTGCGTTTTTCGGCGCGCAGTCGGTTCAAAAGCCTAAGAAGTACGATTCAGACGCAGCCAATGCCAATGCATTGCTGTCGGCGCAGATGCAGTACATCTTCTCGGTGTGCCGCATTGCGCACTACCTGAAGGCCATCTTGCGCGACAAGATCGGCAGCTTCGCTTCTCAGGGCGAAGTCCAATCGTTCTTGAGCAGTTGGATCAGCCAGTACGTGACCACTGACGATACCGCAACCCAGGATGTCAAAGCGGCCTACCCCTTGCGGGAGGCCTCTGTCGAAGTTCAGGAAGTGCCAGGCAAGCCAGGTGCTTTCCGAGCGGTGGCCTTTGTTCGGCCGCACTATCAACTGGACGAATTGAGCGTTTCGCTTCGTCTGGTTGCGGACCTGCCCGGTGGCGCAGGTTAATTTTTCAATAATCATTCAAGAGAGGCTTAAATGAAGGATATCTATATCGACTTCGGTACGGGCGAGATCCAGGGCGAAGTTCGCGATGAAATCTTCAAACAGAAGAAGGCGATCGAGGTTCATTCTTGGGTGCACAAGATTGTGCAACCCAAGTCGGCTACCGCATCGACCTCGGGTGGCCACTCCTCCGAGCGCTGCGAACACGGTGAAATGATTTTCACCAAGGAAATCGACAAGGCCAGCCCACAGCTGTGGATGGCTGCCTCGGCCGGTACGATCTATACCCTGGTCAAGATCTCCTTTTTCCGCGCTGTGGGTGGCTCCAATACCACAGGCGTTCAAAAGAACGATCGTCAAGAGTATCTGACCATCACCCTGCGTAACGTGCTGATTTCGCATGTGAACTCGGCCGTGACCAGCGAAGGCATTCCCGGTGAAGAGTTCGGTTTGAAGTATTCCGCTGTGAAGTGGGAATACCGCGAGTCGAAGATCGACGGCGTAGCGAACAATTCCGTGGATCGCACTGGTCAATGGGATCTGGCACTGAACGTGCCCAAGTTCTGATTTTTCATATCAGAGAGGAGGGCGGGAGACCGCCCTTTTTTTATGCTGGTCGATCCGGGACTGTTCACCAAACTGCAAGCGGACTATGTCACCAAGCATGGTGTTGCTGGAGTGTCTTTGAACGACTATCGCCGAATCGTCGCGCAGGATCTTGAGAATCTTCTCAATACAAAAAGAGGTCCACATGTTGACGGTGAGGACTCTTGGAAGTATCTGCCCGGTTCGATTTGGTCGTTTGGGGTCTGTGATTTTTCGGGGTTCTATTTCGGTAGCGTTCTTGATTTGAATGAGGTGTGTCATCGAGTCAAGACGGCCATCATTCTCCATGAGCCTCGATTGAAGGAAGTCACGGTTGACGTCGCCTCTGGCGCTGTTCGAAGCGTAGGCGGTCTAGGTATGACCATTTCCGCTGTATTGATTGCGCCAGGTGTCAGTGAGGGGGTCCAGTTCAGCGCGTTTCTTGACATCGTGAACAAGAAGTACGCGGTCGCTGCGGCGTGACAGAGTAGTTATGAAGTCATTGTTGCCCTTCTATGAGCGAGAGTTGGGGTTCATTCGAGCCCGATCGAATGACTTCGCTCGACAGTTTCCTCGCATTGCAGGTGGGCTCGGCCTGTCTGCTGAATCTGCGCAAGATCCGCATGTGGAGCGGATGATCGAGTCATTCGCGTTTCTTTCTGCTCGCGTTCACAAACGACTCGACGACGACTTCCCGCTCTTCACCGAATCCATGCTGGAGGTGCTCTATCCGCACTATCTCCGGCCTTTCCCGGCTTGTTCCATCGCTCAACTCGACTTGGGTAGCGCTGCTGGCCAACTGACCAAGCCCGCAACAGTTGACCGTGGCACCACGGTCTCAGCGCGCCCCATCAAGGGCGTGACCTGCAAGTTCAAAACCACTCAGGCAGTGACGCTGTTGCCTTTGCAGGTGACGCAGGCGCAGTATCGCAATGCCATTGCCGCACCGCAAGGCACGCGTTTGCCGCAGGGCGCTACCTCGGTTCTGTCGATCAAGTTGTCGTTGCAGTCCCCCCAAGCTTCTTGGGCGTCTGTGTCGCAACAGCCTTTGCGCTTTTATCTTGATGGCGAAGCGTCGCAGGTTAGCGTGCTGCGCGAGGCGCTGTGCCGTCGTGTGCTGGATGTGCTGGTGCAAACACATGAGCACCGCCCTTGGCAGACCACCGAAACACTGGGTTTGCCGCAGGCACTGAAGCCAGAGTTGATCGGATTTGATGAAGACCAGTCTTTGCTGAACTGGGATGCCCGTTCGCACCAAGCCTATCGGCTGCTGACCGAGTACTTTGCCTTTCCTGACAAGTTCAACTTTGTGGATGTGCCCGTGCCTCGTAACACTGCTTTGATGCAGTCAGCTGACGCTGGTGAGGGCGGCGCATTGGTCGAGCGTTCGATCACGCTGCATCTGGTCATGTCCGGGGTTCGCTCAGACTCCGACGAGTCTCGCCTTCTGGAGATGACCGAGGCTCGCAACTTGGTGCTGGGCTGCACGCCGGTCATCAATTTGTTTGAGCAGCCGGCTGACCCCATTCGCATCACCCAGCAAGCCACGTCTTACCCTGTGGTGGTGGACGCCCGTCGTGCCTTCGGGTACGAAGTGCATGGCATTCAGAAGGTGTTTCGCGTGAAAAAGTCGGCCACGGGGGAAGAGGTGGAAGAGTTCCGCCCGTTCTTCTCTTTGCGGCACGATGACTGGTTGGCCGAAGAAGATTCGTCGGCCAACGAAATGTCGGCTCGCTATTGGCATGCGCGGCGAGACGATGATTTGGCCGAGCAGAGCCCAGGCTACGAAACCGAGATTTCGATTGTCGATCTCGATTTCAACCCGGCTTTGCCGCAAACCGAGACCTTGTCGCTGACGGTGTCAGCCACCAACCGTGACTTGCCATCCATGCTGCCTTTTGGTGTGCAGGGCGGCGATCTGTTCATGGAGGGGGGCGGCATGGCGAAAGAGATTCGCTTGTTGCGCAAGCCGACGCCCACGCAGCGGTTCGATCGGGGCAATGGTGCCTTGTGGCGTTTGATTTCTCATCTGTCTTTGAACCATCTGTCTTTGTCGGACGCCGGCGTGGATGGTTTGAAGGAGATGTTCCGCTTGTATGACCTGTCGCGTTCGGCGAGCAATCGGCGTCAGATCGATGGCTTGGTGGATGTGGCTTTTGCTGCCACCACGGCCTGGCTGCCGGGTAAGCCGTTTGCCAACTTTGTACGCGGCACGCAGGTGCGCGTGACGGTGGACGAAGACAGTTTTGTGGGGTCGGGTCTGGGCTTGTTTGTGGCCGTGCTCGACCGGTTCTTTGGCTTGTATGTGCATGCCAACAGCTTCACCCAGTTGACGGTGGTGTCTGCTCGCACGCAAGAGGTGGTGATGTCATGCCCCCCACGCAACGGCGCGAAGCAACTGGTGTGATTCATCGGCTGCTGCAAGAACCGCAGCAGTTCGATTTCTTTCAAGCCGTTCGGTTGCTAGACCGTTGGCTGGATAAGGGCACGCCGGGCGGGCGTGGGCTGAATCGCATCAATTTCAGAAATTCTCTGTCGTTGTCGTTCCCGGCTAGCGAGATCGAATCGCTGAAGGTTCACTGGCGGCAAGACGATTCTGGCGGCTCGTCGTTAGTATCGGCCTCGGTCGGTGCGCCGATGCAACCCAGCCTCAATCAGGTTCGCCCGTCTGACATTGCCCGGGTGGACATGACGCCGGCCTTCATGGGCTTGCTGGGTGTGACGGGCACTTTGCCCTTGTTCTATACCGAGGCACTGGCCCAGCGTGAGCTGTATCAGAAGGACTTTGGCGCACGCGCGTTCATGGACATCTTCAGCCATCGGGCGGTGGCGATGTTCTACGACGCTTGGCGCAAGCACCGCTTGCCTTTCCAGTACGAGGCAAGCCGCACCGATTCTTTCCTGCCAATGACCTTGTCGTTGGCCGGCATGGCCCATGCAGGCCGCAAAGCGTCGGCCAAGCGTACCGGTGGCGCCATTCCTGCGGAGGCTTTGGCTTACTACGCTGGAGCCATTCAGCAAGGAACGTGGTCGGTGGCACAAGTGCAGGCCGTGCTTCAAGACTACTTCCGGGTGCCCGTGCGCATTGAGCAGTTTGTGGGGCGCTGGTACCAGTTGCCCGAGGCCGGGCGAGCCTACTTGGGTGTGATCAACCCACACAACCCGAGCCAGGGTGTGCTGGGCACATCGGCCATGTTGGGCGACCGGGTTTGGCAGCGCGATCTGTGCATGCAGGTTGAGTTGGGGCCCATTCCACATGAGCGCATGCAGCAGTTTTTGCCGGGCAGCCGAGGGGCGCGTGCCTTGCAAGAGTGGTTGCTGCTCTGCTTTGGTTCCAGTTTGTCGTTCGAAGTGAAGCTGGTGCTTCAACGTGAGCATGTGCAGCCTTTGGTGCTGGACTCCAATCGGGCACTCAACCGCAGCCGTTTGGGGTGGGACACCTTTTTGCAAACGGCGCCGGCCAATGAAGACCGGGCCGATGTTTGCTACGACATTCAGGCCGTGGCCTGAGGCATTCGATTTCATCCATTCAAAAAATATTTCAGGAAGCTGTCATCACCATGAGTCAAAACCTCAAAACGCTGATCTCCAAGCTCAACGATGTCACGCGCCGCGCTGCTGAGCGTGCCGCCAGCCTTTGCATGGGGCGTGGGCATTACGAAGTCGATCTGGAGCATTTCCTGCTGGCTTTGCTGGAAGAGCCCGTGTCTGATCTGTCGCTGCTGTGCCGTCGCTACGATGTGTCAACGACCGAGTTGCAGCGTGATCTGGAGCGTGAGCTGTCCAATTTCAAAACTGGCAATACACGCACGCCCGTGTTTTCGTCGCACTTGCCTGTGTTGCTGGAGCATGGTTGGTTGATCGCTTCACTGGAGTCGCCGCCGGCCCGCATTCGCAGTGGCCACTTACTGTTGGCCTTGTTGACCGAGCCCAGCCTGAGCCAGATGGCTTACCGTGCTTCGAAGTTGTTTGCCCGCTTCCAGGTGGACGAGCTCAAGCACAAGCTGGATGCTTTGACCACAGGCTCTCCGGAGCATGTCAAGGCGGCCGGAGCTTCGTCGGACTTGGCCGACGAGGGGGCTGCAGCGGAAGACCTGTCGCAAGCGGCTGCGGGCAAAACCCCTGCGCTGGATCAGTTCACAACGAATCTGACGCAGCGCGCTCGCGATGGTAAGGTGGACCCGGTCATTGGGCGTGATGCCGAAATTCGCCAGGCCATTGACATCCTGATGCGTCGCCGCCAGAACAACCCCATCCTGACCGGTGAGGCTGGCGTGGGGAAGACGGCAGTGGTGGAAGGGTTGGCCTTGCGCATTGCGCTGAATGATGTGCCTCAGGCACTGCAAGGCGTTGCGGTGCATGTGCTGGACATGGGCTTGCTGCAGGCGGGGGCATCGGTCAAGGGCGAGTTTGAGAACCGCCTGAAGAACGTGATTGACGAGGTCAAGCGCAGCCCGCATCCCATCATCTTGTTCATTGATGAAGCCCACACCATGATTGGCGCGGGTGGCCAGGCAGGACAGAATGATGCCGCGAACTTGCTCAAGCCGGCCTTGGCTCGCGGCGAGCTGCGCACCATTGCTGCCACCACTTGGGGCGAGTACAAGAAGTACTTCGAAAAGGACCCCGCCTTGGCCCGTCGCTTTCAGGTCATCAAGGTGGAAGAACCCAGCGAGGAGCTGGCCTGCGCCATGTTGCGCGGTATGGCGCCCTTGATGGAAAAGCACTTTGGCGTGCGCCTGTTTGACGAGGCCATTTCTGAAGCGGTGCGTTTGTCGGCCCGTTACATCAGTGGTCGCCAACTGCCTGACAAGGCCATCAGCGTGCTCGATACCGCGTGTGCCAAGGTGGCGTTGGGACAGAGTGCCACGCCGGCACGCATTGAAGATGCGCGCAAGCGTCTGGATCGATTGACTGCGGAAGAGCAAGTGTTGCGCCGCGAGTTGAGTACAGGCGCCAAGCACGGCGCTCGCCTGGATGAGTTGGCGCAAGAGCGCCAAGCAATCGAAGCCAGCCTGAAGGCCGACGAAGAACGTTGGACGTTTGAACAGCAACTCGTGACCGACATTCGAGCGTTGCGTGAACAGATTGAAGCCGCCGGGGTGGGCAGCGATGCCGATCGCGAGCTGTTGGCAGGCAAGCAAACCGAGTTGAGTGCGTTGCAAGGCGAGCGCCCGCTGGTGCCTTTGCAGGTGGACGGCCATGTGGTTGCCGAAATCGTGGCTTCATGGACCGGCATTCCTCTTGGCAAGATGGTCAAGGACGAGATCAAGACCGTGCGCAATCTGCAAGACAGCTTGCAGCAACGTGTGATTGGTCAGGATCACGCCCTGGCTGCCATTGCGCAGCGCGTGCGCACGGCGCGTGCTGGTCTGGAAGACCCGAACAAGCCCAAGGGGGTGTTCCTGTTTGTGGGGCCATCGGGCGTGGGCAAGACCGAAACGGCTTTGGCATTGGCTGACATCCTCTACGGTGGCGAACGCAATCTCATCACCATCAACATGAGCGAGTATCAGGAAGCGCACAGCGTGAGCGGCCTGAAGGGCTCGCCTCCTGGGTATGTGGGCTATGGTGAAGGTGGAGTGCTGACCGAAGCCGTGCGCCGTAAGCCTTACAGCGTGGTGTTGCTCGACGAAGTCGAGAAGGCTCACCCCGATGTGCTGGAAATGTTCTTCCAGGTGTTTGACAAGGGTTTGATGGACGATGCCGAGGGGCGTGAGATCGACTTCCGCAATACGGTCATCATCCTGACCTCGAATGCCGGCTCACAAGGCATCATGCAGGCTTGCTTCAAGCATGACGAAGAAGCCGGTGGCACGGTCATGAAGGCGTTTGAAGAGCTGCCTTCGGCCGACCAACTGGCCGAAATGCTGCGCCCTGCGCTGTACAAAACCTTCAAGCCTGCCTTCATTGGCCGCACGAAGGTGGTGCCTTACTACCCCTTGAGCGATGATGTTCTGATCGATGTGATCAAGCTCAAGCTGGATCGCATTGCGCAACGTGTTCAAGCCAACCATCAGGCGGCCTTGGAATACGACGATGCTTTGCTGGAGTTGGTGTTGAGCCGTTGCACTGAGGTCGATACCGGTGCGCGCGCGGTCGATCACGTGTTGAACGGTTCCTTGCTGCCGGAGGTGGCCGATGCCGTGTTGGCTCGCATGGCCGAAGGCAAGGCGCTGAGCAAGATCAAGGTGGGCGCCAGCAAGGCAGGCCAATTCAAGTTCAAGATCAGCTGAAGTGGGTGACCATCGACCGCAGGTTAACAAGAAGGAGGCCTTTGAGCCTCCTTTCTACTTTGCGAATTCACTCAGTCTTCGAGGCGCAACAAGGCTTCGTCGCGCCAGTACACCACGGCGTCGTAGTAACCTTCCCACACACAGCCGTTGCAGCCTTTGCTGCAGCAGGTCGTGGGCTCATCTGGCGCAGCACGAAGCTCAATTCCCTTGGCCGTGGCTGCCTCGATCAAAATCCGAAACATCAATTTCGCGGATTCCTTGTCAGTCAAGCTGGGCAGATTCATGGGCAGGATGATAGCGCGCCCCTCACCCGGCGCATTCGGGTCATTCGAACGCTGGCGTCGATCCTGGTGTTCGTCTTGTGCACCTTGTTGATGTGGTTTGGCGTCAAGAATGGCTGGGTCGATTCCCTGAGCGCACAGATCCTGTCGGTCATGATGCTGACGTCGTGTGCCGCGTTCTATCTGGCGATACGCAGTGGTTGGAGCGAGCGTTTCGATGAGCCCGCGATGACTCTGGTGCAGGTCTTGACCGCGCAAACCATGATTGCTGGGGCGTATTCGATCACAGGCGAAGCGCATGGCGCGACCCTGATTCTTTACGCACTGGTGATGTTTTTCGGCGTGTTCAACATGAACCCCCGCAGCGCCATGATTTCGGGGGCGTACGTGGTGGTGCTGGCCAGTGGCACGATGTACTACAAGGCCCAGACCGATCCGCTCCATTACCCGCCGCACATCGAACTGGTTCACTTCATTTTTGTGGTGGTGACCGTGCCGGTGATGGCGTATTTGGCCACTCAGATTGCGGCGATGAGAAATCGCCTCAAAGAGCAAAAACGGGACCTGACCGCGGCCTTGGAGCGTATCCATGAAATGGCCACCCGCGATGCTTTGACGGGATTGATCAATCGTCGGCAAGGGCTGCTGGTTTTGCAGGAATACAAGACCCTGCTCAAGCGCAATAACCTGGGGCTCTGGGTTGCGTTGATCGATTTGGACCACTTCAAGCGAGTGAATGACACCTGGGGTCACAGTGTGGGCGATGAAGTCCTCAAGGGGTTTGCACGGCAGGCTGAGAAGGTCATGCGCACGGCCGATGTGGTCAGCCGCTGGGGCGGGGAAGAGTTCTTGATCATCATGCTGGAAGAGCCTGGAACCAGCCCGATCACTGGCATTGAGCGCTTGCGCATGAGCCTGTCCGACTATCAGATCAGCGCCACCATTCCTGATCTGCGGATGGGTTTTTCCGCCGGTCTTGCTCGGTGCATGCCCAATGAGACAGTCGAGGCCACGATCGACCGCGCCGATGTGGCGCTGTACGAGGCCAAGCGCCAGGGGCGTAACCGCTCACTTCTGGCGGCGGCTTGAGGGCTCAGTGCGGGGGGCGCTGACGGCGCTGCAACTCTCGGTACAAACCTGACTGATCCAGGTCAGCGAAGCCATGATCGGCGGCCTGGGCGTACAGCTCGGTCAGGGCCTCGGTAATCGGTGCCTGAAAACCCATCTCGCCAGCGGTGTACAGGGCGTTGCGCAGGTCCTTGAGTTGAATGGCCAATGACCCGCGCTTGGTGAAATCTTCGTCGACCATGCGTTGCCCGTGGACCTCCAGAATGCGGCTTTCGGCGAAGCCGCCACGCAGGGCCTGGCGAACTTTCGCGGGGTCAGCGCCGCCTTTTTGTGCCAACAGCAGGGCCTCGGCCACCGCCCCGATGGTGATGCCCACAATCATCTGGTTGGCGAGTTTGGTCAATTGGCCTGATCCGGTTGGGCCCACATGCACCGGGCGGCCAAGCGCCTCAAGCACCGGCCGGGCGCGTTCGAAATCAGTCTCCTGGCCGCCAGCCATGATGGCCAGCGTGCCGGACTCTGCGCCCAGTGTGCCGCCAGAGACCGGCGCATCCAGGTAGGCCACGCCCTGGGCAGCGAGTCTGGGGCCGTGCGTCTGCGCTTGCTCGGGGAGGATCGAGCTCATGTCGATGACGAGGCTGCCCGAACGCAGGCCGAATGCTGCGCCGGCCAAGGCTGAGTTGAACAGCACGTCTTCCACCACGCCACCATGTTCAAGCATGGTGATCACGATGTCAGCCTGTTGTGCGGCTTCGGCGGGTGTATTGGCAACCAGGGCACCGTGGGCGGCGAGGGCCTCCGCTTTGCTGCGGGTTCTATTCCATGCGATGAGGGTAAACCCGTGGTTTAGTAGGCGCCGTGCCATGGGTGTGCCCATCAGGCCGCATCCCAACAAGCAGATCGTTGTCATGGTGGTTTATGTGTCTTGATCGAACATCCAGGGCAGGATTGTCGTGGATGTCGGGACCCCTTGTTTGGGATGGCTTTCGGGTATCCCTGGATCTGCTGCGCGTACACCCGAGTCAGCTTTCGTTGCAAAGCGTGCACTTGACGCAGAAAGCTGGCCTTGATCCCTTGTTTGAAGGGCAGTCAGATCAGGTAATTTCAGCGAATATTTCCCTCCATGGGTTGAACTCAAACAATCAAAAGCGCATGGTTATGCTCGATGCAATTGCCCAGACCGCTCTCGGCGAGCAGGTGTTGACGGATGCCTTTCTGAAGGCGTTGGATCAGTTCGGCTTGGCTGTTCTGGTCAAAGACGCCACCTCGGGCCGCTACGAGCATGCCAACGACACGGCATCTCGCTTGTTGGGGCTGACGCAAAAGCCCGTGGTCGGTTCGGTCGATGCCGATTTGTTCGAGGCCAGTCAAGCCATGGCCTTGCGTGCGGCCGACCAGCAAACCTTGGCCGTGCCCGGTCGTGGCGTGCGTGCTGAGCACAAACTGGAAATTGCCGGTGAGCGCCATGAATTTGTGGCTTGGCGACAGGTGATGCGCGAGCGCGAGGATGCGCCGGCCAAACTGCTGTTGATCTGGCAGGAGGTGACCGAGTCGCGTCGCAAGGAAACCCAATTGCAGCACGCCATGGCCCAGTTGGAGCAGCAGCAAAAGGCCAACGATGCCTTGCGCCGTGAAGTGCAAGACAACCAGGTGCGTGAGCCTGTGTCAGGCCTGTATCACCGGGCGCACTTTGAAGAGCAACTGCGCCGCGAGGCCGACTTGTCGAGCCGCGAGCAGCGTGAGTTCGCTTTGGTGGCAGTGGCCATCGACAACATGGAAGACATCCGTCAGCGCTACGGCGTGGAAGGGTGTGAGCGAGTCGTCGAGGCGTTGGGGCGCTTGCTGCGTGCCAACACGCGTGCGATGGATTCCCCCTGCCGCCTGGGCGGTGACCGCTTTGTGGTCTTGCTGTCGGGGGTAGGCTTGGCCATTGCGCACTCAAGGATGGAGCAATTGCGCCGCCAGTGTTCTCAGCACATCGTGCCATTCAATGGCCAGCAAATTCCCTTCACGGTATGCATGGGGGTGGCCAGCTTCCCGCACACAGCCGGGGTGGTTGAAGAGCTGATGCGCAGTGCCGACCGTGCTTTGGCTGGGGCCCGTGAGAAGGGCGGTAACAGGGTGGTGTTGGCCAGCATCCAGTTTGCACCGCAAGAGGCTTGAACCTTAAAAGACAACGGGCAGGATCCTCATTGAGGGCCTGCCCGTTTTGCATAAGGGTTCGTCGCAGACTGGTTGCCGCATTCCTGAACCCAGGGGATTCAGGTGGGCGAGGTCAGCAGCACTTCGGGTTCATCTGACGCGAGACGATCACACCAGCGCAGCGATGTTCCAAGCCCTGGCTCAAAGAGCATCGGTTCAAGGAAATAAAAGCAACCACGAACGCGACGAACGATTTGATTCTACGGCCAACTCAAGCGGCTGCGCAGATCAGATGACTGTTGTCAGGGGCTTTATTGACAGATCAGATCAGGTGACCGTCTTGATCCAGTGCGTGGTCGAGTCGGTTGATCAGGTTGTCGAGGTATTCCGGGGCGGGCAGATCCACGTCCACAGCTGGCTGCGGCGCGGCTTGCTTGTGGGCCGGGTCGGTCAAGGCATAGGCCAGGTTCAGCGCAGCCAGGACCGCAATGCGTTCGCGGGCCTTGAGTTTACCGGAGTCGCGAATGGCGCACATTTCACGGTCTACCTGGGCCACGGACTCGCGCAGGCGGGCCTCGCCACCTTCTGGGCATCCCAGCAGGTAGCTTTGGCCCATGATCGAGACTTCAATTTGCTTCATCGGAATCTTCTGCGTCTGCCGGGGTGGCCCCTGTGACCAGTGGCAGTTTGTCAATCAAGGCATCGATGCGGGCGCGCGCCGCCGACAACCGGGTCTTGAGCGAGTCACGCTCTTGCATGGTTGCGGTCAGCTGTTGCTGTAACAGCGCGTTCGTGCGGCGCAACTCTTCGTGGCGAAGCAGTAGCCGCTCGACGCGTTCGGTCATTTCATCAATTCGGGACATGGGCGCTCACCCTTAGCAAAGGCTGGGTACTCTGGCATCTCAAAGGGGATTGTATTCCTCACCGCAGGCTGCGCCTTTACAATGCCTGCCGTTGGTGCATGCAACGAGGTTCCTCGCTGCAGTTAAACGGGAAGCAGGTTTCGAACTGCGCTGCCCCCGCAACGGTCGACGGTCAAGCTGATCAGGATTTCTGATGGGCTTCGCTCATGTCCTCAACCACTGGGTTTTTTGCCTGGGAAGGTGCCATGAGCGTCATCGTCTAGCCCGGATACCGGCCAACAGGGGGTTTGCGTCCGCACCAAGGCGGGGGTAGGCCATGTCGCTCCATGCCTGCGGGGACGCTGGCGGGGGCTTTCGTTTTTTCCCTTCATCATGTTGTTCTCGTTCTTGGTGCGCAAGGCACCTGTGTCCCCCTCTGCCGTGGCGCTGGGGGTGGCTGCTGCATTGGCTTCGTTCGCGGTTTTCGCGGCGGATTCGACTCAGACGGAGTCGCTGGAAACCGTGGTGGTGACGGCCACGCGGTCATTGGCCAGCGCTCGTACGGCACCCTCGGCTTTGACCGTGATCTCGGCGGCCGAAATTCGCAAGTCAGGTGTGGAAACGGTCTTTGAGGCCATCCGCAAGCTGGGTGGCTTCGTGGGCAAGCAAGATTTGTCCAATGGTGGCAACGACACCATTGACCTGCGCGGGTTTGGCGACGCCACCCATTCCAACACGGTGGTGCTGATCAATGGCATCCGCGTTAGCGAAACCGATCTGTCGGGCGCGCGTTTGTCGGGCGTGCCCATTGATCAGATCGAGCGTATCGAGGTGCAGCGTGGTGGGTCCAGTGTGCTGTGGGGCGAAGGCGCCACCTCGGGTGTGATTCATGTGGTGCTGAAAGATGGGGCTGCTTTGACCAGCGGTCCTCGTTCCAACGTGGGCGTGTCGATCGATAGCCTGGGCGGCTATGTGATGAACGGTTCGACTGCCGCGAAGGTGGGGGCCTGGACTTTGGACGCCACAGTGCGTCGCCAGACCAGCCCGGGTTATCGCAGCAACGCTCAGTCAGACAACGATGTGTATTCGGTTGGCGCAGCCTTGGCCGAAGGGGCCTGGTCGCAACAATTGCGCCTGATGCGCGATGAGCAGTTCAGCCAATGGCCTGGCCCTTTGACGTTTGATGAATTGCGCCAAGACCGCCGGCAGTCGACCGATGACGCCAGCTGGGGGCGCGCTGTTCAAACCCGCTTGATCAGCAACACGCAGTGGCAAGAAGGCGCCTGGTTGGCGCAGTTGGATGCGTCTGCCCGATATCGCAGTACCAATCAGGCGTACTACGGCAGGGAATCTGCCAGCGCGGTGAGCAATCAGCAACTGTCGCCCAAGCTGTCTTATGACTGGGATCTGAGCTGGGGCCAGTGGCTGCAAACCGTGGGGGTCGATTTCCAGCATTGGAAGCGCGGCACACCTGAAGGCTCCAGCCCTCAGTCGGGCCTGCAAATCAACCGTGCGGTGTATGCGTACTCGGATGTGTCGATTCAGGGTGGCACCCGCGTGAATGCTGGCGTGCGCCGCGAGTTCGTCAAGAAGCGCGAAACCACGTCTTCGAGCGGATACGAACGCAGTGATGCGGTGACCTCGGCGGAGTTGGGCTTGAGTCAGGCGCTGAATGCGCAGTGGCAGGTCTATGGTCGCGCAGCCCGTTCGTTCCGACTGGCCAATTTCGACGAGAACGCGTCTACGCCGAATGGGCAGCCCTTGTTGCCTCAAACCAGTCAGGATCGCGAGCTGGGCCTGCGTTGGGCGTCGCAAGGCGCGGCCTTCAACGCACGCGTGTTCCGTCAGGACACCACCCACGAAATCCTGTACCTGGACCTGACCCCCTTGGACCAGGACTATTGCTGCAACCGCAACATTGATCCAGTGCGTCGCCAGGGCGTGGAAGTGGATGGCAAGTGGCCTGTGACCGACAAGGTCACGGTGACGGGGTCGGCGCAGTCCTTGTCGGCTCGTTTCCATGAAGGGCCTTACGCCGGCAAGCAGCGCGTGCTGGTGTCGCCGCGTTCGGCCACGGCTCGTGTGTGGGTGGCATTGAGCGATTCGCAATCGGTTCACCTGGGGGCGCAGTATCTGTCGTCGTCTCGCTTCAGCGACGACTTCGACAACACCTGCCCCACCCGCATTCCTGCGCAAGTCAGTTTCGATGCTGGCTACAGTGTCGAGCGCGATGGCTGGCGCATGGGCTTGGTGGTGTCCAATTTGGGTGACCGCTTGAACTATGCCAATGCCTATATGTGCCAGTACGGCTACGTGTATCCTGATCCTGGGCAGGTCATCAAGGCCAGTCTGAGCAAGCAGTTCTGATCGGGCCTTTATGCAGTCACATCTCATTCTCGGTGGTCAACGCAGCGGCAAGTCGCGCTTCGCGGAACACCTGGGCGTGAGGTGGCTGGCGCAGGCGGCCTCGCACCGGGTGTCGGTCGTGGCCACTGCGCTGGCGGGCGATGAAGAAATGCGTGATCGCATCGATCGCCATCGGCAAGATCGGCCCGCAGGGTTCGAGGTGTTGGAAGCCCCTTATCAACTGGGCTCGTGTATTCAGGCCTGGTCGCAGCCCGATCGCATGGTGGTGGTGGATTGTTTGCCCTTGTGGCTGACCAACTGGTTGATGCCACTGGAAGAGGATGCGTCGCTGGCGCAAGACTGGCCAGTGGCTCGCGCCGATCTGCTGCGCTCGCTGGAGCGTGCGCGTGGGCCGGTGGTGTTGGTGACCAACGAAATTGGCTGGGGGGTGATTCCCTCTGGCGCAGGGGTGCGCCGGTTCGTCGATGAACTGGGGCGCTTGAATCAGGATGTCGCGCAGCGCTGCAAGCTGGTGACTTTGATGGCCGCAGGCCAACCCTGGACCCAGGAGGTGCAGGCGTGGTGAGGTGGCTCCGGATTGCTTTGGTGATGGGCCTGGCCTTGAGTCAAGCCCTGACGCAGGCTGCTGCGTTATCGGTGCAAGATGATCGTGGGGCCAAGGTGATCCTGGCCAAGCCGCCCCAACGTGTCGTGAGCTTGTTGCCGTCCTTGACTGAGTCGGTGTGTGTGCTGGGCGGGTGTGCGCGTTTGGTGGGGGTGGACCGATGGTCGAATTGGCCGGAATCGGTTCGTGCCTTGCCCCGTGTGGGCGGCCTGGACGATGCCAATTTGGAGGCCATTGTGGCGCTCCGACCCGATCTGGTCCTGGCTTCTCCCTCTTCGCGGTTGGCCGCGCGGTTGCGAAGCATGCGCGTGCCGGTGGCTGAATTCGAAGCGCAAACCCTAGAAGATGTGCCCCGTGTGATGAAGGCGGTGGCCACCTTGCTGGGGCAGCCTGAGCAGGCAGATGGGGTTTGGCTGCGGATTCAAAGTGAACTGAAACAGGCCCAACTGGCCGTGCCGGTGGGTGCGCAGGGGGTGCGGGTCTATGTGGAGGTGGCGACCACGCCTTATGCGGCTGGCGAAGCCTCTTTCATTGGCCGTTTGTGGTCGCTTCTGGGGGGGCGTAATGTGGTGCCTCCTGAGTTGGGACCATTCCCCAAGATCAATCCCGAATATGTGGTCAGGGCCGATCCCGACCTGATCGTGTTGCCTGCACACGATGCGGCCAGTCTGGCCAAGCGACCCGGCTGGGCGGGGTTGCGTGCGGTGCGCGAGGGGCGGGTGTGCGGTCTGGCTGGGCCTGACTATGACCTGTTGGCTCGACCCGGGCCTCGAGTGGGGCAGGCTGCCGCGGTGTTGGCCCGATGTATGAACATGGGCGTGGGTTTGCAAAGGCGGGCGCAATGAGGCGGTCGGCAGCCTTGGCGGGCGGAGCCCTGGTGTTCCTGGCAATGTTTTGGGCTGTGCTGGGCTTGCTTGTTGGCAGCTCGGGTTGGCAGTGGCCCGTACTGGGCAAGACGCAGGGCTTGGATTCGTCATTGGGCTTAGACCCCGTCTGGCTCAGCCTGGTGTGGGACATCCGTGCGCCGCGCACGCTGGGGTCATTCCTGGTGGGGTGCTTGTTGGGTTTGGCGGGGGCGGTTGCTCAGGGCCTGTTTCGAAACCCCTTGGCTGAGCCATATCTGCTGGGTAGCTCTGCCGGGGCGGCGTTGTTGATGGCCTTGGCTTTGACCGTGGGTTCCAGCTGGGTGGTGTCTTCGACTTGGTGGACGCAGGTGGGCCTGACGGGTGTGGCCTTTGTGGGCGCGGTGGCCGGCGTGTGGCTGACTTTGATCTTGGCCCGGGGGGCGGTTCACACCATGCGCCTGCTGTTGTGCGGCGTGGTGGTGGGGGTGGTGCTGGGCGCTTTGACCCAATTGTTGATGGTGTGGTCCGCCGAAACCTGGCGCACCATGCAGGCCTTCATGCTGGGCAACACCGCCTTGTTGGGATGGCCTTCCTGCGCGGCAATGGCTGCAGTGCTGGCATTCAGCTTGCCGGTGGCGCTGTTTCTGTCGCGCGTGCTGGATGCCCTGTCACTGGGCGAAGATGCCGCGCGTACCTTGGGCGTGCCGCTGGGCCTGGCGCGCGCCGCCTTGGTTGGTGTGCTGGCCTTGGCGTGTGCAGGTGCCGTGGCGCAGGCCGGGCTGGTCGCCTTTGTCGGCCTGGTTGCGCCCCACCTGGTGCGCCCCTGGTGTGGTGCGCAACATCGCACCCTGTTGTGGCATGCCAGCTTGATGGGCGGGGTCTTGCTGCTCGCGGCCGATGTGTTGTCGCGTTGGGTGTTGGCCCCTCAGGAGTTGCCCGTGGGGGTGCTCACCGCAGTCATGGGGGGCGTGTACTTGTTGGCCCTGATTCAGCGCAGGAGGATGTGACGTGGCCGCATTGACCGCGCATCAAGTGCATGCCCGCAGGGGCGGGCGCCTCGTATTGCATGGTGTGTCGCTACAGGCCCATGCGGGGCAGTGGCTGGCCATTGTCGGACCCAATGGGGCAGGCAAGTCCACCCTGTTGCGCAGTCTGGCAGGCTTGCTGCCCGTGGTGCAAGGCGAGGTGCGGCTGCAAGGCCGGGTCTTTTCGCATTGGCCCCTGCGTGAGCGAGCCCGCGCGCTGGCGTGGTTAGGGCAGCAATCAGAGGGCGACGAAGCCATGACGGTGCATGACACCGTGGCTTTGGCGCGCATGCCCTATCAAGGCTGGTTGGGCTTGGGCGGCTTGACTGAAGCCGATCGCCTGGCCATTGAACAGGCCCTGCTCGATACCGATTTGCAGGACAAGGCCCAGCGGACCCTGGGTGCCTTGTCGGGGGGCGAGCGGCAACGTGTGAACCTGGCGCGGGCCCTGGCTGTGCAAGCGCAGGTGCTGTTGCTGGACGAACCTGTCGCCCACCTCGATGCACCGCACCAACGCCTGGTGGCTCAGGTGTTGAAGCGAGAAGCAGCCCAGGGGCGTTGCGTGGTCAGTGTGTTGCACGAGTTGCCGCTGGCTTTGCATGCTGACCAGATTGCCGTGATGCAAGCGGGGCATATCAAGGCCCATGGCGCTGCGCATGACGAGGCCGTGCACCGAAGCATGGAAGCCGTGTTTGAGCAGGCCATTCGTATTGCTCAGGTGGAGATGCGCGGCCAGTATCAATGGACGGTGCTGCCTCAATTTGAATTCGGTCCTGGTGACCACCCACAAACGGAACAACGCTGATGGACATTCAAAACCCACCTACCGAAGCCCCGCAACAACAGGAAAAGGCCGAGCGCCGCGGGTTGCTGATCATCAACACCGGCGACGGCAAGGGCAAAAGCACGGCGGCGTTTGGCCTGGCCCTGCGTGCCCATGGTCGTGGCAAGGCGGTCAAGATCTACCAGTTCATGAAGGTACCGAGCGCGCGTTTTGGCGAGCACCGCACCTTTGAAAAGCTGGGTGTGCCCATTGAAGGGCTGGGTGATGGGTTCAGCTGGAAGAGCAAAGATCTGGAGCATTCAGCCGAACTGGCCCGCCAGGGCTGGGCCCGTGCCGCGCAAGCGATCAACAGTGGTGAACACTTTTTGGTGGTGCTCGACGAGATGACGTACCCACTGATCTATGGCTGGGTGCCGCTGCAAGAGGTGGTCGATGTGCTGCGCAATCGCCCCCGTGAAGTGCACGTGGTGTTGACAGGGCGCGACTGCCCGGCAGAGCTGGTCGACATTGCCGACACCGTGACTGAAATGCGCAAGGTCAAGCACGCCTATGAGGCTGGCATTCCTGCGCAGCGCGGCATCGAAGACTGAGTCTGAACCTCATGTCAAGCAAAGGTGCGCAAGCTCGGGCCATCATGGTGCTGGGCACCACCAGTGGCGCCGGCAAGAGTTGGTTGACCACGGCCTTGTGCCGTTGGGCTGCGCGCCAAGGTTTGAAGGTGGCGCCCTTCAAGGCGCAGAACATGAGCAACAACGCTCGAGTTGTATCTGGCCCCAATGGTGCCTGGGGTGAAATTGGTTCGGCGCAATACTTTCAGGCCTTGGCCGCGCGGTGCCTTCCTGATGTGAGGATGAACCCCATCTTGCTCAAGCCGGAAAGCGACACCGGTAGCCAGGTGGTGGTGTGGGGCCAGGTGCGCGACGACTACAGCCGCATGCCCTGGCGCGAGCGCAGCGAGGTGCTGTGGCCGCATGCCCGCCAGGCCTTGCACGAATTGATGGCCTCGTACGATCTGGTCGTCATTGAAGGCGCCGGTTCGCCCGCTGAAATCAATCTGCACGCCAGCGACTATGTGAACATGCGCACCGCCATGGAGGCGCAAGCGCGTTGCCTGTTGGTGACCGACATTGATCGGGGTGGGGCTTTTGCCCATTTGTACGGCACCCACCAGCTGTTGCCCGAGTCGGAGCGTGCGCTCATTCGGGGCTTTGTGCTCAATCGCTTTCGGGGCGATGCCAGTTTGCTGGCGCCAGGGCCCCAGCAATTGCAGGATCTGACCGGGGTGCCCACCGTGGCGGTGCTGCCCGAGTGGCGAGGCCACGGCCTGCCTGAGGAAGATGGCTTGGATGGCGGTGCCTGGCGTGGGGGTGAGGTCGCCCCTGCCCGTGCGCTCAAGCGGGTCGCGGTGGTGGCCTATCCCGCCATCAGCAACCTCGACGAGTTTCAGTCCCTGCGCCATTTGCCCGATGTGCGCTTGACCTGGGCGCGAACACCGCAAGACCTGGATGGGGTGGATTGGATCATTTTGCCGGGCTCTAAGCGCACGCAGACTGATTTGGTGTGGCTGAAGTTGCAGGGCTTGGCGGATGCCATCGTGGCGCATGCCCGAGCCGGTCAGCCGGTGCTGGGCATTTGCGGTGGTTTGCAAATGTTGGGCGAATGGTTGTGTGACCCGGATGGGGTCGATGGGGGTTTGGTTCAGCAAGCGGGCTTGGGCCTATTGCCGCTGGTGACGCGGTTCGAGGCTCATAAACTGGTGCGGCCAGCCGAGTTGCATTTCTCCCCAGGTTTGTCGTCAGCTTGGGCCGCATGGGATGGCTTGTGCTGGCCGGGTTATGAAATTCACCAAGGCCGCACCACGGTGCTGGAAGGGTGCGAGGATCAAGTTCAGGTGGCACTGTGGGCCGGTCAGCAGGAAAGCGGGCTGGCAGGCGAAGGATCGGATCAAGCGCAACCCTTGGGCTGGGCGCGCGGTTCGGTGTTGGGTGTGTATGCCCACGGCGCGTTCGAGTCAGCCACTCTGTTGCGTGCCCAGTTCGGCCCTGGCACGCTCACCTGGGAGCAAGTGCTGGATGGCTTGGCTGATTACATTGACCGGCACTTTGAAGCCGGTATTCTTTCTGAATGGACAAAGCAGACATGAGTTTCTGGAACGGCATCAAGGTGACCCCGCTGGAGCGCCCCGCGCTGGCGGCCCGACTGCAGCACGTGCTGGATCACAAGACCAAGCCTCTGGGATCGTTGGGGCGCCTCGAATCGTTGGCCAAGCAGCTGGGCCTGATTCTGAATACCGAGCGCCCGGCGCTGCAGTCGCCTCAAATGGTGGTGCTGGCCGCCGACCACGGCTTGGCGGCGCGTGGCGTGTCGGCCTATCCCAGCGACGTCACCTGGCAGATGGTTGAAAACTTTCTGGCTGGTGGGGCGGCTGTGAGCGTGCTGGCACGTCAGCATGGCCTGGCCCTGACGGTGGTTGACGCAGGCGTGGCCAAAGACATTGCGCCGCGTGCAGGTCTTCAGATCAGGAAGATCGCTCCCAGCACGGCCGACGCTTCCGTGGGCCCCGCCATGAGCGTCGCGCAGTGTCAGCAAGCCTTGGACCACGGCGCCGACCTGGTGCGTGGCTTGCCCGGCAACGTCATCTTGTTGGGCGAGATGGGCATTGGCAACACCTCCAGCGCGGCCCTGTTGATGGCTCGCCTCACTGGTCTGCCTTTGGTGCAGTGTGTGGGGCGAGGCACCGGTGTGGACGATGCCGGCTTGCAACGCAAGCTGACCGTGCTGGAACAGGCCCTGCAAGCCAACGCCCGTGCGCAATCCCCCATCGAGGTCTTGGCGGCCTTGGGTGGTTTCGAGATCGCCATGATGTGCGGTGCCATGCTGCAGGCCGCCGCCGATGACCGTGTCATCGTGGTGGATGGATTCATTGCCAGCAGCGCAGCCTTGGTTGCAGCGGCCTTGCAGCCGGACGTGCTGGCACGTTGCGTGTTTGCGCACCAGTCTGACGAAAGTGGACACGCCCGCATGCTGGCGCACATGGGCGTTCAGCCCTTGCTGCATCTGGGCTTGCGATTGGGTGAGGGCTCCGGGGCCGCATTGGCATGGCCTTTACTGGAATCGGCCTGCGCCATTTTGCGAGACATGGCCAGTTTTGAAAGCGCAGGCGTGAGCCAGGCCGACACATGAAGTGGCTGGCACAGGAGGTGCGCCTGTTCTTCACGGCGCTGCAGTTCTTCACTCGGGTGCCGGTGCCTGCCTGGGTGGGGTTTCAATCCGAATGGCTGCAGCAGTGCGTGCGTTACTTTCCCTTGGTGGGGGCGTTGGTTGGTTTGTGGGGGGCATGCGTGCTGGCCACAGCCAGCCTGTGGTGGCCCCCTGCGGTGGCAGTCGTCTTGAGCATGGCGGCCACCATCTGGTTGACCGGCGGTTTTCATGAAGACGGCTGGGCCGATACCTGCGACGGGCTGGGTGGCGCTGTGAGCCGAGATCGTGCCCTGACCATCATGAAAGACTCACGCCTGGGGGCCTATGGGGGCATGGGCCTGGTGTTGATGCTGGGGTTGAAAGCCGTCGTGCTGGTGTCGCTGGTCACGCCGCACCTGAACGAACTGAATGAAGCTGAAACCAGCCATGTGCATCAAGTCCTGTTGGGCTGGACCTTGATGGGGCTGATCTGGGCTCACACCGTGTCGCGTTGGGCCCCGGTGGCGCTGACGGCCTTGTTGCCCTATGGGGGCGACCCTGATCACGCCAAAGCCAAGCCCCTGGCGCTGCAGGCGAGTGTGGGGAGCGTGTTGGCTGCTTCGGCCTGGGTGGTGCTGGTGGCTGTGGGCCTGCTGCTGGCCTTGCATCAGGCGGGCTGGCCCATGCCCACCTTGCTACGCTGCCTGGCTTGGTCGGGTGGTGTGGTCCTTGTGGTGGTGGTCTATTGCCGCCACTGGTTCATGCGCCGCCTGGGCGGCTTCACGGGTGACACCTTGGGTGCCAGTCAGCAGTTGGCCGAAGTGGCCTGCTTGCTGGCCTGGCTGGCCGTGGTGCATCCGGTGACGTGGGTGCGCTGGTGATTCGGGTCTGGCGTCACCCCAGGCCGTTGCAGGTTGCGGGCCGCTGTGTTGGCCAATGGGATGCCCCGGTGGACGCCCGCAAAGCGAAGCGGCTGGCGCATCGCATTCGTCAGGTGGCTCGCCAGCTGGGCTTGCCTCGCATCATCCTGACCTCACCTTTGCAACGCAGCGCCCAGGTCGGACGGCACTTGCGCCGTTGGGGCTGGCGGCATGTGGTGGACACCGCCTTGTGCGAAGCGAGCTTTGGCGCCTGGGATGGGAAACTCTGGTCTGAGATCACTCGCTCGGAAGTCGATGCCTGGGTCGATGATTTTCTTGACCACGCCCCAGGTGGGGGAGAAAGCCTGCGTGCCATGTTGGTTCGAGCAGGCGACTGGCAGCCCCCCTCCGGATTGGGGCTGGCACCCGATCAGTCCCTCCTCATCGTGGGGCATGCCGGCTGGATGCTTGCCCGGCACTGGGCGACGCACGAGCGACGCTTGCCCTCAGGGGCCCATGAATGGCCGGCGCCGCCGCCATATGGCCAATGTTGGAATCTGGCCTGATATCAGCGGTGTTTGCCCCATTGCGCTGGCATGCGCTGTCAGTAATGCCCGCTGATGCCGGCCAGTCGCAGGTAAAGCTTGGCTGCAACTCTGAACAACCAGTGCCCCATGCGGTCGGCCCAGTGGCGTTGGGTGGCCGCCAAAGGCACCAATTGGCTGTCTGCAAAATCTGACTCCAACTCGCGGGCCAAGTTGGAGGTGAAGTGCCGGTCGCGCACGACCACATTCGCCTCCATGTTCAGCACCAGTGAAAGCGGGTCCAAATTGGACGAACCCACCATGCACCAGTCCTGGTCCACACGCATCACCTTGGCATGCAAAAAGGCCTTCTGATATTCATGGATCTCAATGCCGTGCCGAATCAGTTCGTCATACAGTACCCGCGCCGCGATGCCCGCAATCGGCAGGTCGACCTTGCCCTGCAGCAGCAGGCGCACGCGCACACCCCGTGCCGCCGCATGGCGCAAGGCCAGACGCAATTGGCGGGCCGGATAAAAGTAGGGCGTGACAATGTCGATTTCGCGCCGCGCTTGCTTGATGGCCTGAATGGCTGCACGTTCAATGGTGCGGCGTTGCCGCAAGTTGTCACGCAGCACAAACGCGCAACGCGTGGGGTGCGGATTGCTGGCGGCTTTGGCAAAGGGCGCCTGCTCTGAAGGCGTCAGGCGCATGCGAGCCTGTTGCCACAAGTGTTGCAATCGTCGCATGCGGCCACTGTCTTGCATCAAGGGCCACAGTTCGTCGCGCCAGTCTTTGCCAACTTGCGCCCGGGTCCACATGGCCTTGATGGTGTGCAGCACCGGGGTTGACACGGGTCCGTGCGCTTCGACCGCATAGTCAAGCCGGATCGCGTCTGACCAGCCGTTGTGCAGATCAAACCGGTCGTCGATCAGGTTGATGCCGCCCACAAATGCGACGGACTCGTCCACCACGCACAGCTTGAAGTGCATGCGGCGCCATTCACTGGTGTTGAAAATGCCCCAGATCCGGTGGAAGGGGCGGTGAATGGCCACCTCAATGCCTTCGGCCCGCAATTGAGTCCACATGGACGGTGGGGCATCGTGCGAACCCACGCCATCGGCCACCAGGTGAACCTTGACGCCACGCCGAGCCGCCTGCTGCAAAGCTTGCAGCACTGCGCTGCTCTGGCCGTATGGCGACACCAGATACAGCGCCAGCCAGATGCTGTGGCGCGCGCGCTCGATCTGTGCGCACATGGCAGGAAACAGGGTTTGTCCGGCCTTGAGTAGCCGCAACTGATTGCCGCCCGTGAACACCGGCTTGCGTTGTGCATACCAGGCCAGCCCTTGCCAGCCGTCGTCTATGGGCTGGTCGGGGGCGCGGTGGGGTGCCTGCATCAGCCTTCCAGCTCCAACTCAACCACCAGGGGCAGATGGTCTGACATGCGGGCCCAAGCCTCGCCTCTGGGCACCATCATGTTGCGGCAAGCCAGCTTGCGGGTGTAGACGCGGTCCAGGGTCAGCACCGGAATGAGCGAAGGGAAGGTGGGTACCCGCGAGCCATCGGGGCGTGCCGCACGCGTCAAGCCCGCGTCGGTCAGGATGTGATCCAGCTTCTCGTTCCAGTCATTGAAGTCGCCCGCGACCACCACAGGGGCATCGGCTGGAATCTGACTGAGCGCCAACTCAGCCACGCGCTCGGTCTGGCGAACCCGGCTTTGGTGAAACAGGCCCAGGTGAACCACGATCACGTGGATGGTGGTCTGATTCCAATGCACCGTCGTGTGCAGCAAGCCGCGTTGTTCAAACCGGTGGTCCGACACATCGTGGTGGCTGATCTCCCCAATGGGCCAACGGGCCAGCAAAGCGTTGCCATGTTCGCCATGCCGAGTGACCGCATTGGTGCGGTAGGCCACTTCATAGCCTTCTGGCGCCAGATAGTCTGCTTGCGCCTGATGCGGCCAACTGCGATGGCCATAATCGGTGCGCGAGAACTTGCGGGCTTCGCGGTGGTGAAAGCGGCGAACCTCCTGCAGGCACACGATGTCGGCGTCAAATGCCTCGACGGCCAACCCCAGGTTGTGAATTTCCAGGCGCTTGGTGGGCCCCATGCCCATCACGCCCTTGTGAATGTTGTAGGTCGCCACACGCAAATAGGGTGACCCCATGGTGGACGATGGCAGCAGGGAGGATTGAAGCGGATTCAGCACGATGTCACCAACGATAGCGTGATCCGCAAGCGCAGCACGCCCGATCAGGCTCGGACTTTCCCCATGAATCGCGGCAGTTGCAGGATCGCCTCTGCATTAGACGGCGAAAAACACTTGTCAGCCGCAGCTTGCCAGGGCAACCAGACAAATTGAGTGTGTTCGCGAGGCGCCAAAGTCACAGGGATGTCACGCGGAACCTGCAGGCCGAATACGCGCTCGGTGTTGTGGGTGACACCGGGGGCGTAGCGCGCCCGCCAGATGGGATAGATTTCGTAGACGTTTTCGATGGCCCAGTCGACCAGGGCTGACTCGGGCACAGTGCTGCAGCCGACCTCGATGCCGGTTTCTTCCTGCACCTCGCGGATTGCGGTGTCCCGCCACGACTCGTCCAAGCTGTCTTTGGATCCGGTCACACTTTGCCAAAAGTCGGCTTGTTTGGCCCGCTCAATGAGCAGGACCTCCAAATCGGCCGTGTGAATCACCACCAGAACCGACTGCGGCAACTTGTGGGGCCGGGGTGGCCCCGAAGGCGTGGGCAAATTCATCCGATCAAGGCTTGATTCGCGTGGGCACAGCGGGAGGCAATTCCTTGCCCTGTAGGGCGTTGACCTGCTGCACCAGCTTGTTGTGCGCGTCGTAGAAGGCGGCGGCGATCACCTTGCCTTCGTTGGTGTTGCTCCAGCCCATGCCGCCAGCCCCGCCCAATTTGCTGGCAATCAAGCCACCCAGACCCAGGTCCGTCGTTCGAGCTGATCCGGTGGCCGCAGCCAATTGTTCGGTGGTTTCGTTGTCGGTCAACAGCAGCGCCACTTGGGCCTCTTTGAGCTTGACTTGTTCAACCAGGCCCACCAACCCTGCGATGTCGCGAATCACCGGGATGGCCGCGATGAGGCCGGCCAGTCCTCGGCCAGCATCCTGTTCGCTGAAGGTCAGGCTGGGCACCAGGGTGTACTGGGCCTCGTAGCCCTTGCCTTTGTGCACAGTGCTGTTGGAACGGATGATGCCCGCCTCCTTCAACTCGTTTTCTTGCATGGTGCTGCGCAAACCGGCTGCGCGGTCGACCACCCGAAAGCAACCGCTTTGCTGGGCAATCAATTTGATCAGCGGCACGGGCGATGCGGGCAACTGATAGTGGCTGCTCATCGTGTAGCCCTGGGGGTTTTCAGCCAAGGCCAAAGTGGCAACCGGTGCCGGGCAGGTAACCAGGCCCGAGTCGGCTCCCTGTGCCCCCAAAGGGCCTGCCGAGCCGGAGACCACCGAGCCGCCCTTGCCCAATTCGGTAGAGGCCTGTGGCGTGGCGTTGTCTTTGCATCCGGCCAAGCCCAGAAGGGCGCAACAGCTTGCCAGAGCCAGCCAATGACGGTGATGTGTCTTCATGCGCTCGGGCCTCCCAACCCATTCAGAAAAGCAAACAGGCCACCTTGCGGGTGGCCTGTGAAGTGTAGTGGTGCTGAGGGCTTCCGTGACTCACCCGACTGTTACGCCATGTGAGTCAGCCCAGGCACCAGTCAGTTGCCGGCAGGGGTGGCTGCCGCCGCGTTGCGCAGACGGATGTGCAGTTCGCGCAGTTGCTTCTCGTCGACGTTGGAGGGGGCGCCGGTCAGCAGACACTGGGCACGTTGCGTCTTCGGGAAGGCGATCACGTCGCGGATGGACTCGGCCTTGGTCATCAGGGTGACCAGACGGTCCAGACCGAAGGCCAGACCACCGTGAGGAGGCGCGCCGTATTGCAGGGCGTCCAGCAGGAAGCCGAACTTGACCTTGGCGTCCTCTTCGGTGATGTTCAGGGCGCTGAACACCTTCGATTGCACTTCGGCGCGGTGGATACGGATCGAGCCGCCACCCAGTTCCCAGCCGTTCAGAACCATGTCGTAGGCCTTGGCAATGCACTTGCCTGGGTCGGTGTCCATGTAGTCCTCGTGACCATCCTTCGGGGCGGTGAAGGGG
>CAYVOP010000025.1:0-32738 GCA_964453105.1 uncultured Aquabacterium sp.
TCATCAGCGACCCCAGCGTGAAGCCCAACAAGGGCGACACAAAGATGAACACAACGGTCTTGAGGATGCCTGCAGCCATCAAAGCGCCAGCCCCCGCCTTGGCCATCACGGCGCCCACGATGCCACCAATCAAGGCGTGCGACGAGCTACTGGGAATGCCATACAGCCAGGTGATCACGTTCCAGGTGATGGCACCACTGAGCGCCCCAAACACCACATAGACGTCGACCACGCCCTTGTCGGCAATGTTCTTGCCGACCGTGGCCGCCACGCTGAGGTGGAAGATGAAGATGGCGACAAAGTTGAAGAAGGCTGCAAATGCCACGGCTTGCGTGGGGCGCAGCACCCCCGTTGACACCACAGTGGCGATGGAATTGGCAGCGTCGTGGAAGCCGTTCATGAAGTCGAACAGCAAAGCCAGCACCACCAGGAAGATGATGGCCCAAAGGGCCACCTGCACGGTTTCCATGATTGAAACCTCCCGGATCAGGAGTTCTCGAGGATCACGCCCTCGATGAGCTTGGCCACGTCCTCGCACTTGTCGGTGACAGTTTCCAGCAATTCATAGATCGCCTTGAGCTTGATGACCTCGCGCACATCGGGTTCTTCGCGGAACAGCTTGCTCATGGCCGCGCGCATGACGCGATCGGCATCCGTTTCCAACTGGTCGATTTCTTCGCAAGTCTTCAGGGCAGCCTGGGCGGTTTTGGCATTGCCAATGTCGTGCAGCATGGACACGGCGGTCTTCAGGCGCTCACAGCTCTTCACGCACAGGTCGGTCAGACGCACGATTTCGTCGGTCATGCGACGCACGTCGTACAAAGCCATGGTTTCGGCGGCGTCTTGCAGCAAGTCGGCCACATCGTCCATGGTGTTGATCAGGGAGTGGATCTGCTCACGATCAAGCGGGGTGATGAAGGTCAGATGCAGCAAACGGTTCACTTCTCGGGTCACCGTATCCGCGGCACCCTCGGCGTTGTCCACGTCTTTGTTGAATTTTTCACGCTGTTCGGGGTCGTTGTAGTGCTTCACCAGGTCTGCGAAGGCCTTGGCCGCAGAAACGATGTGGTTAGCGTGCTGGTTGAACAGCTCAAAAAAATTGCCCTCGCGGGGCAGCAGCTTTCCGAAGATCATGAATTTTCTCGCGCGTCACGAGGGTGACATTGACTTGAGGTAGGGGATTTTACCCGGCGACCGGATTTACCAGCCAGCGCCCCAATGCACTTTTGGCCCTGATTCAGATCAGGAAATGCCCTTCTGGCTAGGATTCCCCCATTCGACAGCGCGGAAAACAGCATGGTGCCCCTGAAAATCGACTTCGTTTCGGACATTTCCTGCCCGTGGTGCGCCATTGGGCTGGCCGCGCTGGACCGCGCCCTGGCCAATCTGGCTGACGAGGTTTCAGCCACCGTACACACCCAGCCCTTTGAGCTGAACCCGCAAATGGGGCCTGAAGGCGAGGACATTACCGAGCACCTGAGCCGCAAATACGGCAGCACGCCCCAGGAACAGGCCCAGATTCGCGAACGCATTCGCCAGCGTGGTGTGGAAGTGGGGTTTGAATTCAACCCCGACGGGCGGGGCCGCATCTACAACACCTTCAATGCCCACCGGCTCTTGCATTGGGCGAGCGAAACGGCCCCATCCCACCAGATGGCGCTGAAACGCGCCATGTTGGTGGCCTGCCACCGTGATCGGGCTGACATGTCGTCCACGGAGGTGTTGCTCAACGTTGCCGCACAAGCCGGACTGGACACAGAAAAAGCCCGCCAAGTACTCGACAGCGATGCGTTTGCCAAGCAAGTGCGCGAACAGGAAGCGTATTACGCCTCACACGGCATCCGCTCGGTGCCGGCGGTCATCATCAACGACCGGCACCTCATCTCGGGAGGCCAACCGGTCGAGGTGTTTGAACAGGCGCTGCGTCAAATCGCTTCGGGCCAGGCCTGAAACCGCTCACCCGAAACGCTGCGGGTTACTTGTAAAAGGCTTCGACTTTGCCTTTGAGCGAGACCGTCAGTGGGCGGCCCTTGCGGTCGACCTTGTTGCCCACGGGCACGCGAATCCAGCCTTCGCTGATGCAGTATTCGGTCACGTCAAAGCGCTCTTTGCCGTTGAAGAAAATGCCCACGTCGCGCTCGAAAACGGCCGCAACGTGATGCGGACTGGTGGGATCGATCGAGAGGCGATCGGGCAGCGCGGGAGCAGACGTGGTGTCGTTCATGGTGTGAAAAGTGGCAGGAGTCGCGAAAGGCCATCATTGTCCAAGATTCGGCGCCGGCACAACAGCCACCTCGCACAAACAAGGCGATACTGAAACAAAAGCTGTCGTCAGATCCCACTGGCCAGCCCCTGAGGAGACACGCCATGACCAGGCTTACGCCCCGCACGCGCCTGTTGAGCGCCACTTTGCTTTTGTCCCTGACTCTGGCCGGTTGCGCCGTGGAATGGCAAAACCGCCAACCCGCGCAGGAAATGGCTGAATTGGCCAAGCCAGCCGGTTCGGTTTACACGGGTTGGCGTGTTTTCCAAGGCAAATGCGCGAGTTGCCATGGCGCCAGTGCCACCGGTCAAGGTTCGGCGCCAGACCTTCTGGTTCGCTTGCGCGAAATGGGGCCGCGCCAGTTCATGAGCGTGGTTTTGAAGCGGTATGACTGGGGCCTGCCCACAGCCCGCGTCAATGGCGATTCGGCCACACTCGACGAACTGGTCGAAGCCATTTTGAAACGCCAGACCGGCGCCTTGACCATGCCGGCGTGGGAAAACGAACCCGAGGTCAACGCCCACATTGCTGACCTGTACGCCTACCTGTCGGCGCGCGCGGAAGGCACACAAGGCCCTGGCCGTCCGGCACGTTGATCGGCGGGGTGGCCATGTCGCACGCAGCATCAACCGGGTCCGGCGCATCCAAGCTCGTTTTGATCACCGGATGTAGTTCTGGCATAGGCAAGGCGCTGGCGCAGGCTTTCCATGCACGCGGGCATCGCGTTTGCGCCACCGCGCGCCGGGTCGACACCCTCACTTCACTGGCCCAGTTGGGCATATTGACCCGGCCCTTGGACGTGACCGACGCTCACAGCCGGAACGCGCTGCTCACGGAACTGCGTGGCGAGGGGTGGCAAATCGGCACCCTGGTCAACAACGCGGGGTACGGGGCCATGGGCCCCTTGATGGACCTGCCCATGCCCGAATGGCAACGGCAATTTGATGTGAACGTGTTCGCCCCGGTGGCTTTGATCCAAGCGGTGCTGCCCGACATGGTGGCGCAAGGCCATGGCCACATCGTCAACATCAGCAGCGTGTCTGGCGTCATGCCAACGCCTTTCGCTGGGGCGTACTGCGCCAGCAAGGCTGCGGTCAACGCCCTATCAGACGCCTTGCGCATGGAACTGGCCCCACTGGGTATTCGGGTCACCACAGTGCAGCCGGGCGGCATTGAATCAGGCTTTGGTGATGCAGCGGGCCAAGGGGTCTTGGTGCCAGCGCACTCACCTTATCACCGCATTCGTGACGCGGTGATGGCACGAGCCCATGGCAGCCAGGAAAACGCCACACCGGCTGCCACCTTTGCCGCGCAATTGGTAGACCAACTGGCGCGCGCCAATTGCCCTCCAGTGGTCCGCATTGGAGAAAAAAGCCGCCTCATGCCGGCCCTGAAAAAGTGGCTGACCGATCGGCAGCTGGATCGCATCCTGAGCAAGCAGTTTCAGCTTGAACAACTGAAACCGTCCACCCCACCCGACAAGATCAAAAAGGCGTGAAGCGAGCCTGCTGTGCCGCCTGCCCCTTCAACTGCACGCTGACCACGGCCTTGATGCCGGGGGTGGAGCCATAGCGAGCGACGCCCTTGAGGCGGTTTTCACCGTCGGGCTGCAGCGCAGCAGTCACCTTGGTCTTGCCGCTCAACAAGGTGATGGTGCCCGTGGCCCCTTGCGTCGATTGGATTTGCCCGGCGTGATCGGTCACGTACACCACGATGGGGTTGTCGCGCACAGATGGGCTGTCCTTGACCAGCACCAACTCCAGATGCTGTGCACCAGCCATGCGCAACTGGCCGCCATGGGGCGTTTTTTGCGCGTCCAGGTAGGCGTCGTCGTGTGCGCGAGCCAAACCGCTCGCGCCCAAAGCCATCACAGCCACACACAGGGAAAGGCTCCATTTCTTACGCCACATGACTTTTGACTCCTTCAGTCAACGGTTGTTTCCAAGGTTGGATCACCCCAAGGTCTTGGGAGTTCCCTGCGGATTCGGCGGCCCGCCCAGGTGGGCCTTGCTCCAGCTGTAGTCAGCGGGCCGTTCGTCACTGACGCCCGGTTTGCTGACACAGTCGCCCAATTCCGAATTGGTCACCACATGGTGATGCAGAGGGCGACCCTTGGCGTCTTTTTCCTTACGCTTGGCCTCGGAGAAGGCCAGAGCAGCCAGCAATTGGTCGTCTTGAAAGATTTCAACCGACGGCTGGCCCTCAGTCAACCAGTACACAACAATGCTCATGGGAATCTTTCAATGCGCATCGGACGCTGGCGCCTCAGGGCTATGGTCCACCGAGGTCGGCGACCATCCAGGCGCACCGTCTGAGGCGGAGGCAGATGACGAGGCCGGTGCGGGGGCCGACGAAGGCACTGGCAACACGGGCGCAGAAGGTGGCAAGGCGGCAGATGACGCCTGCGATGCCGGGGCCACCGCCGAGGCCGCCCCCTTCACGCCCCCCGGCCGTGCCGATACGGCTGCGGTCTCCTTCTTCAATAATCGATCGACACGCGCCTGGGCTCGGTTGCGCACCAGGTAGCTTTCGAAGCCATTGAAGTCATCGAACAATTGCTGCGCCCAGGTACCGCACTGCGCCAAACGCTTGCGCCGCTCGGCTTCGGTCAAGGCCGCCCAGCGCTTCTCGGATGCTTTGAGCATCTGATCGGCTTCAGGGTTTCGCAAACCTTGTTTGTAGGCCACCGCGACGAAAGTGAACCCCAACTCCGCGTCTCGCAAAATGGCCTGGTTGCGAGCATCGGTGCGGGCTTCGGTTCGCCGCTGAAGAATGCGTCCCTCAAAGGCCGCAGCGCAGTCAGACGCCTCCTGGTGCGTGGGCTGCCTGACCTCCGCCGACTCGGCCCATGCCCAGCTTGGTTGAAAGGTCAACAAGGCGCACACCCCGATGACGGAGAGGCTGGCAAACAGTCGATCAATGTGCATGACCGGATGTTAGCGCCCGGACGACAAGCGTGCGTAAGAAGGTGTGCAAAGGTGTGTTTCCGGCATTCAATCAATTTCAATGATCCCGACAAATCCGAATAGCCTCAAGCAGCACGGTGCGCCGAATAATGACTTCACCGCGATTCAAAACGAACCGCTCCCACCCACCTGCAGCCAGGAGTCATCATGTCCAAAGTTCTCGTTCTGTACTACTCGTCTTACGGTCACCTTGAAACCATGGCTCAAGCCGTTGCCGAAGGTGCTCGCTCGACTGGCGCCACGGTGGATGTCAAGCGTGTGCCCGAAACCGTGCCCGCTGACATTGCCAAGGCAGCTCACTTCAAACTGGACCAGGCAGCCCCCATTGCCACCGTGGCCGAACTGGAACAGTACGACGCCATCGTTGTCGGCGCTCCCACGCGCTTTGGTCGCATGCCCTCGCAAATGGCCAACTTCTTCGAACAGGCCGGCGGCCTGTGGGCCCGGGGTGCGCTCAACGGCAAAGTGGGTGGCGCTTTCACCTCCACCGCCACCCAGCACGGTGGCCAGGAAGTGACGCTGTTTTCCATCATCACCAACCTGCTGCACTTTGGCATGACCATTGTCGGCCTGCCCTACAGCCACCAAGGCCAGATGACGATTGACGAAGTGGTGGGCGGCAGCCCCTACGGCGCCAGCACCATTGCTGGCGGCAAGGGCGAACGGCAGCCCAGCGCCATTGAATTGGAGGGCGCCCGTCACCAAGGCAAGCTGATCGCCGAGACAGCGAACAAGCTGTTCGGCGCCTGATCAGCCCCGGCTTGAAACGTATGGGAGGACGCGATTGCGCCCTCCCCGTTTGGCTTCATATAGCGCGGCATCGGCTCGCGCAAACACATCTTCGGCGCGCAGATCATCGGCCTGTAACTCGCTGAAGCCGCCGCTCACGGTGGCATCCACCACCGACGCCAATCGCGGACCCAGCATCTTGTGCAATTGCTCGACCAGGGTCTGCCGCAAACGGTTGGCAATGGGTTCGGCCTGGACCATGGAGGTCTCGGGCATGAGCACCACAAATTCGTCACCACCAATGCGCGCCACCACATCGGTCACACGCAAGGTGGAGCGACACACGTCGGCCACCTTGATCAACGCATCGTCACCTGCTTGGTGACCCAGTTCATCGTTGATGCGCTTGAAGTGGTCAATGTCAAAGATCAGCACCACAGCGGGCCGCCCATACCGCGTGAGGTGGTGTCGCTGCACTTCGAGCGCATGCAGCAGTCGTCGCCGGTTGAACAGGCCCGTCAAGGGGTCGGTCTCGCTGAGTGCGCGCAAACGCGATTCCAACTCTTTGCGTGCCGTGATGTTGCTGGCCACCCAGAGCACCGCCTCCTCCCCTTCGACCAGAAAGGTCAAGGCCTGAACCCGTCCTTCAAACCAGATCAGCTCACTGGGGCCAGCGTCGTTCAGCCCCTTCACATCACTGCCAGACAAGGTGTATTCGTTGATGTGCAAACGCCGGTCACCCAGGGCAGCCTCAATCTGCGCCAGAAACCACTGGGCCTTGCCTTCCTTGATCACGTCCGAAATGCGCATACCGACCAGGGAACTGCCGTCGTGATAGTAGCGCTCGTCGGTGCCGCCATAGACTGCGCCATAGCGCCCGGATCGCGTCAAGATGAAGACGGGATCGGGCATCGCACTCAGTACCAAGCGCGCTTCGTCCAAAGATAGAAAAGAGGACATCTGCACAGAATCTCAAACGCGGACGAGGCCGACAACATGACAGGGACGGAGCCAGCATAGCGCATCCCGTCTCAGTCTGCAGCCTCACAGCGGATGGGCCTCCTGCGCCACCAGTTGGGCAGTAGCCTGCCGCCCAAATCGGGCATATAGCAAGGGCGTCAACACCGTGTCCAGCAAGGTGGAGCTGATCAGCCCCCCGAAAATGACCACCGCGACAGGGTGCAAGATTTCCTTGCCCGGCGCATCGGCCGACACCAGCAGGGGCATGAGGGCAAAGGCCGCGACCAGGGCCGTCATCAGCACGGGGGTCAGGCGTTCCAGCGAGCCACGCACGATCATGGTCTGCCCAAAAGTTTCCCCCTCCAGCCGGCACAGGTTGATGTAGTGGCTGATCTTGAGGATGCCGTTGCGTGTGGCAATGCCCGTGAGGGTGATGAAGCCCACCAGCGTGGCCACCGACAAGGGCAAGTTGGCGACCCACATGGCTACCACGCTGCCCACCAGCGCAAACGGAATATTGGCCATGATGACCAGGGCCAAGGTGCTGGATTGGTAGCGCGAGTACAGCACCAGGAACATCAATGTCAAAGACAACAGCGACAAGCCTGCGATCAAGCGAGTGGCTTGCTCTTGGGCCTGAAACTGGCCTTCCAGGCTGATGAAGTAGCCCTGCGGCAAGGCCAGGCGATTCATTTGGGCGCGAATGTCTTGCACCACCCGCCCCATGTCTCGGCCATCGGTATTGGCATAGACCACGATGCGACGACGGCCGTTTTCTCGGCCGATCTGATTGGGGCCATCGCCCTCATCCACCGACGCGATGGCCGACAAGGGCACGCGCCCTGCGGGGGTGTCGAGCAGCAGGCCTGCCAGATCGCGCGGTCCACGGCTGGCGTCGGCCAGCCGGATGACCACGTCGTATCGACGCGCCCCATCAAGCACCTGGCTCACACCCTGCCCTTCCGACAAGGTCTGCAAGGCTTCGACGGCCTGCCCGGGCGTCAAACCCAGTTGCGCGGCTTTTCGATGGTCCACACTGACTTTGATTTGCGGAATCAGCACCTGCTTTTCCACGGTCAAGTCAACCAGCCCGGCAATCGGCGCCAACTGGCCACGCAGTCGCTCGGCCAAGCCACGAAGGGCATCCACGTCATCGCCATAAATCTTGACGGCGATCTGCGCGCGCACGCCCGACAAGAGATGATCCAATCGGTGCGAGATGGGTTGCCCCACAGCCACCGCGGCTGGTAGCACCGACAAGCGTTGGCGCAAATCGGCCATGATGGCTTCGCGCCCGCGCTGGCTGCGCCTCAGGTCCACTTCGATCTCCGAGGTATGCACGCCTTCGGCATGTTCGTCTTGTTCGGCCCGGCCCGTGCGGCGGCCCACCTGCACCACCTCGGGCACATTTCGAATCAGCCTTTCAGCCAGGGCCCCCATGCGATTGGCTTCGGCCAAAGAAGTGCCCGGCGTGAACAGCACCGACAGCACCATGGAGCCTTCGTTGAATGCGGGCAAAAAGGTACGCGGGAAGAAGGGTACCGATGCCGCCGCCAGCAACACCACCAGCACGGCCGTGGTCAGCAAGCCCCGCATGCGCGGAAACGACCAGTTGAGCAACCGTGTGTCTTGCCGCTTGAGCCAGGCCACCAAGGGACTGTCGCCATGCCCCAGCCGCTTCATACGTGGCAACAACCAGGACGACAGCACCGGCGTGACCGTCATGGACACCAGCATCGACGCCAGAATGGACACGATGTAGGCCACCCCCAAAGGGGCAAACAGACGCCCCTCGATGCCCGGCAAGGCAAAGAGAGGCACGAACACCAGCACCACCACCACAGTGGCATAGACGATGCCCGATCGCACCTCGACCGAGGCACGCCAAATCACCTCCATGGCGGGTAGCGGCTGTGCCGCCTGGCGGTTGAGCTGCAAGCGCCGCATGATGTTCTCCACATCGACCACCGCATCGTCAACCAGCTCACCAATGGCAATGGCCAGGCCGCCCAAGGTCATCACGTTGATCGATTCACCCAACACCTGGAATACCAGCGCCGTGACCGCCAGCGACAAGGGAATGGCCAATAGGGAAATGACCGTGGTGCGCGCGCTGAGCAAAAAAGCAAACAGCACAATGGCCACCATGACGGCGCCATCTCGCAGGGCCTCCACCACATTGCCAATGGAAGACTCGATGAAGTCTGCCTGCCTGAACAGCACCTGAGGCGACGCCAGGCCAGCTGGGCGCCCCTGGCGCAATTCGCTCAGGGCCACGTCGATGCGACGGGTCAGCTCGACCGTATCGGCACCAGGTTGCTTTTGCACGCTGAGGATGACTGCAGGCTTGCCGTTGTAGCCCGCATCGCCCCGCTTGAGCGCCGAGGCATAGCGCACGGTGGCCACTTGGTCCAGCAGAACGGCCCGCCCTTGCGACCAACGCACCGCCAGGCCTTGCAGGTCATCCACTCGGGTGGTGCGCGCCAGGTGCCGAATCAGGTATTCACGGCCATTGAGGTCAATGAAACCGCCTCCCGCATTGCTGGCATAGCCTTTCAGAGCCGCCTCCACCTCAGTCAGCGACACGCCAAACTGCGCCATGCGTGCCGTGTCGGGTTCGATGCGCAACTGCCGCACCTCGCCACCAATCGGAATCACCTGGGACACGCCCGGCACCGACAGCAATCTGGGCCGCATCACCCACTCGGCATAGTCTCGTGCCTGCATGGGGGTCGCGGCCCCGCTGCCGTCAATCGGCAGGGCAATCATCATGATCTCGCCCATGATGGACGACACCGGCCCCATGACAGGCGTGATGCGACCCGGCAATTGCTCCTTCACCAGGGCCAGGCGTTCGGCCACCAACTGCCGGTTGCGGTAGATGTCGGTACCCCAGTCGAACTCGGCATACACCACCGACAAGCCCACGCCCGATGTGGAGCGAACGCGGGTCACACCCGGCATGCCGTTGAGGGCCGTTTCCAGGGGGAAGGTCACCAGTTGCTCCACCTCTTCCGGGGCCATGCCGCCGGCCTCGGTGAGCACGGTCACGATGGGCTTGTTGAGGTCAGGAAATACATCGACCGGCGTGCGCGATGCGGTGAAGGCCCCCAGGGCCATGAGGATGAAAGCCCCTACCAGCACGAACAGGCGTTGCTGCAGACTGTGTCTGACAATCCAGTTGAACATGGCCGCCTCAACGAATCTGGTTGATCAGGGAGGCGCCTTGCACCACCACCCGACTGTGGTCAGCCAACCCACGGGTGACCAACACCCGTTGCGCGTCCAGCGGCTGCGTTTGAACCGGCTGAGGCACAAAGCGCTCGGCACTGGCTTTCACCCAGACGATGGGTTCATTGGCGGGGCTGCGCACCACCGCTTCCGAGGGCAAGGCCACGCCCTGCTGTTGATTGCCCAACTCGGCCACCACCGTCAGTGGCTGCCCAATGGCCAACAGGGCTGACGTCGATGGCACGCCGGAAGCCGACATGTTGGCGCGGAAGGTCACCGGCACGGCACCGTCTTGCATGACTCGGGCTACGCCCACCAGTTTCAAGCTCATGCCAGGCACGCCCTGCACCTGAGCTGAGACAATCTGAGCAGCCTGCGCTGGATCGCCGACACGGGCCTCAATCAGCGCCCGCTTGGGATCGGTGATCTCAAACAACACCGCTTGCGGTTCGACCATCTGCCCATTCAACGCCCGCGCGCTGGCCAGCACCCCGTCACTGCTCGCGGTCACAGCTTGCCGCCCGTCTAGCGATTGGGCCAAGGCGGCCTCGCGTTCGCGCAGTCCTTGCAGTTCCAGCTTGGCCGACTCGCTTTCCTTGCGAGGCACCACCCCATCCAATTGGCCCAGGCGACTGACCCGCGCTTCAGCCTGCAATCGGCTGGCATGCACTTCGGCCAGTGCAGCGCGTTGCGCGCCCCGTTCAGCCACGCCCAAGGCGGGCTGGATATAGGCCAGAACCTGCCCTTTTCGAACTGTTTGCCCGGCCACGGGTAAGCCCCCTTGAGGGGATTCCAGGCGCCCCGCCACCGGGGCTTGCACCACTCCACCCAAGGCGGGGTCCATCACCACACGGGCATTGAGCAACATCGTCAGGGGATGCGCCCCTTGCTGGGCCACCACTGTGCGCACCTCCAGGCGACGCTGCGCCAGCTTGGGCACCTGCACACTGCCATCGGGTAAACGATGCAAGCCAGAGGGCGCCCCCACTGAGGCAGGCGCGTCCAGATGTTCGCCATTGGGGCCATGTGCGCCAGGTCCAGCCCAGGCCAGACCTGCCCATACCAAACCACCCAAGCAAGGCCAAAATTTCAGATTACCACGCATGTCATGCCTCACTCTTTTCGACTGATCCCAGGGGCGCAGACAAGCGCATGCGTCGTTGCAGCAACGTCCAAGCCACAGCCATCACCGCAAGCGCCAACAAGGCGCCCAGGGCATATCGCTTCCAGCCAGTCACACCGAGCCCGGTCGCCTCATGCGCTGCCTCGGCTGGCCCGGCTTCCACATGCAAGGCGCCTTCAATCAAGTCGCTCTCATCTCCACTGACCACGGTGAAGACCAGGGGGTGATGTCCGGGCTGCGCCAGGGCCTTCAACAAGGCTGGTTCTGTGAATGCGTAGTCGCCATGATCGGCATGGAAAGTGCCCTTGGCCTTGATGCCACCGGCCTCTACCTCCACCTCGCCGCCCAGAACCGGTTCATTGGTGGCATACCGATCCACCATCACCGACAGTTCGCCGCCATCCAGGGTGGCCACCAGTTCAAACAGCTCGGTGCGCGCCTCCATGCGCGGTTCGGCGTGGGCCCCTGCCTGCGCAGAGTCAGCCGCTGCATCTTCCGAAGCATGATCATGGTCGCCTTCCGGCCCATGCGCCCTCACCCCGGAACTGAACCCACAAGCCAGGGCCAGAGTAACGGTCGTCAGATGCGACCCGAATGGTTTGCTGTTCCACATCATGGCTGCGCTCCTTGCGCATAACTCAGGCGTGCCCTGGCCTTGGCCAACCACGCACGTTGTTGCATCACCCGCATCGAGGCCAATTGCTGCGCCACTTCCGCGCGCAGCCGCTCGGTCAGGCTCATTTCACCCAAGGCATAGGCTTTCCGGATCCAGTTGGCGCGCACCTGGGCCGCGTCTGCCACGGCCTGTGTGTTCGCCAGCATGGCTTGCTGGCGACGAACACCTTGCTGCGCCTCCAGCCATTCGGTTTCCAACTGATCACGCAGCCGACGCACCTCGGCTTGGGCCACGTCCTCGGCGGTTTGAGCCACCACTGCGGCTTGGCGCCGATCAGGATCCGAGGCCAGGGGAATGGTCAGACTGACACCCCAAGACGACGTGGTGCGATTCACGTCGGCCTCTTGATCACGACGGTGCTGTAGCCCCAACTCCCAAGGGCTGCGCGTCGCACCGGCCAGCGCTTCGCGACGGCGGGTTTGTTGCTCTGCCGCCGCCTGCGCAGCCAGGAAGGCCGGGTGCTGATCCAATCGTTGGCGCATGGCTTCCAGTGACAGAGACACGTCGGCTTCGCTGATGGTCGGCAACATGGCTTCCAGACGTTCACTGGAGGGGCGCGCCTCGCCCACCAGCACGTGGAAAGCATGAGCCGCTTCCATCTGATCCAACTGTGCCTGCTGGGCCTCAGTCTGCGCGCCCAAAACGTCCTGGCGAACCAACAAGGCATCGGTTTCAGCCATGTCGCCCGCCCGCACACGCCGCTTCACATCGGCCTCCAAGGTTTCCAGATCCGTCAGGTTTGCCTGCGTTTGGCGCACGCGCAGGTCAGCCAAGGCCAGCTCGGCCATGCGCTCGCGTACTTGCCGTGTCAGTTCCAGCCGATAGGCCGCCACAGCGGCCTGCGCATGCACTTGCGCCCATTCGGCACTGTGCTGGCTGGCCGCACGCTGTCCCACCCGCCACAGCGGGGCCTGCAACGCCACTTCCTGCTCGCGCAAGGGACGCTGCCCCGGACGACTGCCCGACCGCTGCCCCACAGAAAGAGACGGCGCAGCGGGAAACCATGCCCCGGCGGCATCGGCCTGCACCTGCGCCTCGCGGGCGGCGCCTTCCAGTTGACGCGCCAGGGGCGAACGGGCCCAAGCCATGTCCACCAGGGTGGCCAGGTCTTGCACAAGGGGCAAATGCGCATGCGCCCCGTCCTCGACTTGGGCCAAGGCGCCTCCCGGCGCTGCAGCCATCACGGCCAGCGCCACGCCCAGCAACCCACAGCCCAAACGGCCACAGGTCTGCCTGGCGGCAGAATGAAAACAGAACACAGGAAAGTCCTCTCGAAGGCAGGCAGAAGTCCGAAACGGAATCTGGCGCTCGAGCGGGCGCAAGGGCCCTCACCCGAGGCGCTTCAGGCCTGGCGATGCGGCGGGCGCGGAGGCTGTTCGAGAACGGGGGCAGGCAAAGGCCGGTCGAGCCACTCGGGTGTGGCGTGGGGCATGCTGAGACGATGGGTCAGGCTCAATGCAGAAGGCAGCAACCAGCCCAGGGTGCCAACGCAATGGTCGTCAAGGTGATCGGCCCCATCTTGGTCGTCTCCATGAGAAGCCGCGCCATGATCATGGTGATGATGCACCTCGTGCTGAGGCGAGGCGTCCAACACCATCCAGCCCATCATTTCTGCGGCATGCGGGCAATCACACTCTGTGGCCATCACGGCCTTCAGAGGGATCAAGACACACAGCAGAAGAAGCAGGAAGCGTCGCCACATAGGATTAATTCTCATCCTAACGCATGTGCGCAATCTGGTGTACTGAATTAAAAAACACCCAACAGCAGGCCTGTGGCCAGCGCCTCCCCCAGGGCCCGGCATGGCGCCAAGTCGTCGGCATGGATGTGTTTGGGCGCCGCAATGGCTTCGGGCGTTTGCGCATGCGTGCACACGATCAACGGCTCGGCCACCGATTTGAGGCGCCACCCGGTGGCGATGCGATCGATTTGCCGCGCAGCATTGTGGCCATCGCTGCCCGCGCAGATCAGCGTGGCGTAGGGCCGTCCATTGAGTTGGTCCAACGCTGGGTAGTAGCACCGGTCAAAGAAATCTTTCATCAAACCGCTGATGGCCGCGAGGTTCTCGGGCGTGGCGAACACGTAGCCATCGGCCTCCAGCACATCGATGGGCCCCGCCTCGGTCGCCGTGAGCAAACGCACGCGCAGCAACTCTTCGCTCCCCTCATGGCGGCTGGCTTGCTGTGCGCCGGCTTGGACTGCCTGCGCCATCTGGCGAGTGCCCCCAGTCAGCGAGTGGTAAACGATGAGCAAGGTGCGGGTTGGCTTCATGCCACAAGCATAGGCCAGTCTTGGTGCCAAGCCGATTTCCGACGATGATGTCGCCAACCTTATTCAGACAGGAGCATCCCATGAGCACATCTGGCACCGTGACACTGCATCGCGTCCTGCGCGCCCCCGCTGATCGCATCTACCGTGCCTTCCTCGATGCCGATGCCCTGTGCAAGTGGATTCCGCCCCACGGCTTCACCGCCAAGGTGCATCACCTCGACGTGAAGGTGGGCGGCAGCTACAAGATGTCGTTTACAAATTTCTCGAATGGCCAGACGCATTCCTTTGGCGGCCAGTATCTGGAGTTGGTCCCCAACGAGCGCATCGTGCATACCGATGCGTTTGACGACGCCAATCTGCCGGGCACCATGCGCACCACGGTGGTGCTCCGCCCCGTGTCCTGCGGCACCGATGTCCACATCGTGCAAGAAGGCATTCCAGCCCTGATTCCGGTGGAAGGTTGCTACTTGGGCTGGCAGGAATCGCTGCAGTTGTTGAGCCAGCTAGTGGAAGCGGAAATTCCTGGGTAGACCACCCACGGCGTATGCCGGTCATGACCGCCGCTTCAACTCAGGTCAGCTACGCCTTCCACATGCGCCACCTCATGGCGATAGAAACCGCACCCTAGAACACGCTCGCCGTCCAGAGCCAACACGTAGCTGGTCTTTTTCTGTGGCAGTCCGGAGATGGGGTTCACGATGACGTAATCCACCCAATGATTGCCATTGGCTGCAACCCATGCGTCGGCCACAAATGCGTCTCCGTCGATACCTGGCACCTCATGCACACGATGCCCTTCTTTCCTGGTATCGCCCGCGTGCAAGATGTACACACCCCGGCGATCTGTAATGAACACGTACAGATCGCGGTCAACATAGCCACTGCCTGGCTGGCGAATTTCGGCCATGGCAGGCTCAAGCCCCATCCGCTGGATCAGCGACAGCGCGCGATCAACCAGATTGCGAGCCTCGTCCGCCGATCCCTGTCGCAGTTGCACGGCAGAAACGTCATTGGCCAGCGCCCCAGCGCGGTCCATCAACTCCAGAGCGGCGTCCGTGGAGTGACTGACCATGTCTTGATTCATTTTGGTCAACGCGTCGAGATTGCCAACGCTTTGAGCCACCTCAGCCAGACTCAAACTCTGGCGATGACTAGAGTCAGCCAAGCCCTTGAGAGACTCGGAAACCGACATCACGCCATCGACCAGGCCTGATATGGAATCCACTGCAACATGCAATCGCTTGGACGAACAGTCCACCTGAGTTCTCGAATTTTCCAGCAAACGCCGGACCTCGGCTGCAGCGGTGGCACTGCGTTGTGCCAAAGCGCGAACCTCGCTGGCCACCACAGCAAACCCTCGACCCGCCTCGCCCGCACGCGCCGCCTCGACAGCCGCGTTGAGCGCAAGAATGTTGGTTTGGAATGCGATGCCATCGATCACACCAATCACTTCACCCGCTTTCCTTGAGCTGGCTTCCAGATCGGCCATCGCCTGCGCGGTTTCCTGCATCAGCTTGCCACTGGCTTGTGCATCTTCTCGCAAGCGCATGGTCGAGCCATTGAGCTCACTCGAAGCATCGGCGTTGGCCGCCACAGCCACACTCAGCTCACTCACCACTTCTGCTGTTTGCACGATGTGCCGAGCTTGTTGATCGGTGCGATCAGCCAACTCGCTGGCCGACGCCGCCACCGACTCGCCCGTCTGACTCAATCGCATCGCGCTGCTGCGGATTTCGCTGACGATGTTGGACAAACGCTCGGCAACCTGCTCAGCCGCCAGCCCGATGCTGGCCAACTCATCCTTGCCATCTACACAGACTTTGGTCGATAGATTGCCGCAGGCAAAGTCAGACAAAGCCTTTTGAATATCTCGCAGGCCAGAACCAAAACTGACGACAAAAGTGAGGATCAGATAAACGAGCAGAGATACGCCCGAAATCATCGCCGCACCACTCAACCAGAGTCGATCCTGAACATCATCTCGTCTGGCCTGCAACACACGCTCCAGCGACTTGGCGCTGTGCAGTTGCGCGGACTCCACGCTTTCAATGGCCGCAGTCGCCATGCCAAAAAAGGATGCCGCCTGCTCCTGATGTCGCGCGCTGGGCTCGCTGATCAAGTGCCGCACATGCGCGACATATTGAGCGACCGCCCGCTGTGCCCCAGTCCATGTCTGGATACTTGGATCGCCCACCCGTTGCAGGGCCTCCAGACGTTCATTCAAGTCGAAAAGTAGCGCGTCCACACGCTCAATCGATGTCGCCAAACGCGCAGCATCACCTTCATCTTTTCCACCGCCCCACAACCACACAGATCCTCTCGCACGAGAACGGCCCAGCTCTTCCATCAAGGGAACCCCGCGCTCCAGTCGCAAATCGGTCAACAACGCAGACACTGGACTCGAATCAAAAAACAAGCCAGACTTCTCGCCAACCTGATGCAACAGGGATCGTGTCAGCACGACCGTTCGGATCGCGTCGCGGTATGCCATTTCTGCACTGACATCCGGCGGCGGCGAGATCAGACGCCTCACCCCCTCGTCCACCTCTCGCCAACGCCCCCCTAAAACAAATCGTTCTCCGTCAGAAGTAGCCTTTCGGGCTGCCTCTAGCGCTTCGCGGACTCGCTCGGATTGCGCCTGAATGTCACTTGCGACGGTTTGATCTCCCCGTTTGAATCGATAGATCAGCCCGCGTTGCTTTTGCGAGGCCTTCACCAGGGCAACCACTTTCGCGGCGACGGCCGACCCATCCAACTTGCGGTTCAGATCATCGATTTCTGCCACGGCCTGCGTTGTCACCAAGCCCATCAGCAAGACCGCCGGCACCAGCACCACCAGAGCCAGCAGCGCCAACTTGGCACGCAACCGCATCCGACGCATCAGGACCAAGCCCGGCGTCAGAAAGGTCAGTCCCCAAGAGGCAATTCGGCGGTACATAAGCGGAAAGACGCAATGTAGTCAGAGTTACCTGACGGTATCGACATCACATCAAGCAACTGAAGCGCTTATTTGATAGCGCCTGTTAACGCATACTTAGCCAGGCAAAACGCCCCCCAAAGGGGGCATTTCTTTGGGGGGAACCTGTCGCTCAAACGTCAATGGCCGATTTCGATCCCGCCAGCTTGCGCAGTTCAAACTTCTGAATCTTACCGGTGCTGGTTTTGGGCACCTCGCAAAACACCACCTCGCGAGGCACCTTGAAGCCAGCCAGGTGCTGCTTGCAATGCGCGACGATGTCTTCAGGTGTGACCATCGATCCAGCCTTCAATTCCACAAAGGCGCAAGGGGTTTCACCCCATTTGGGGTCTGGCTTGGCCACCACGGCGGCGGTCAGCACATCGGGGTGCCGGTACAGCACGTCTTCCACTTCAATGGACGAGATGTTCTCGCCACCGGAAATGATGATGTCCTTGCTACGGTCTTTGATCTTAATGTAACCGTCTGGGTATTGAACCGCCAGGTCGCCGCTGAGGAACCAGCCGCCCGCAAAGGCATCGGCCGTGGCTTTGGGGTACTTCAAATACCCCGTCATGGCGATGTTGCCGCGGAACATGATTTCACCCATGGTCTCGCCATCTTGCGGCACGGGCTGCATGGTGTCGGGATTGATGACGCGAACGTCGCGCTCCAGGTGGTAACGCACCCCTTGGCGAGCATTGAGGCGAGCGCGTTCACCAATGTCTACGGCTTGCCATTCATCGTGCTTCGCGCAAACCGTTGCCGGGCCATAGACCTCGGTCAGGCCATACACGTGCGTCAGATCGAAACCCAGTTTTTCCATGCCTTCGATCATGGCGGCAGGTGGCGCCGCCCCGGCCACCATGGCCTTCACGCCGGTGGGCAAGCCCACCTTCATGGCCTCAGGCGCATTCACCAGCATGCCATGCACGATGGGCGCGCCACAGTAATGCGTGACGCCATGCTCGCGAATGGCATCGAAAATGGCCTGGGCATCGACCCGGCGCAAGCACACGTTCACGCCAGCGCGCACGGCCACGGTCCATGGGAAGCACCAGCCATTGCAATGGAACATGGGTAGGGTCCACAGATAGACCGAGTGCTTGGGCATGTCCCACTCAAGCACATTGCTGATCGCGTTGGTAGCGGCCCCTCGGTGGTGATAGACCACCCCCTTGGGGTTGCCTGTCGTGCCGCTGGTGTAGTTCAGGGCAATGGCATCCCATTCGTCGGCTGGCAATGACCAGGCAAAGGTGGGGTCACCACCGCCCACGAATTCGTCGTAGTCCACGCCGCCCAGGGGCTGGCGTGTGGGGCCGAACAAATCGTCTTTCACTTCAATGATCAGCATGGGGTGGGTCGACTGGCGCAGCGCCAAAGCGCGCCCCATCACCGCCGCGAACTCGGGGTCCACGATCACCACCTTGGCCTCGCCGTGGTCCAGCATGAAGGCAATGGCTTCGGCATCCAATCGGGTGTTCAGCGCATTGAGCACCGCCCCCGCCATGGGCACCCCAAAGTGGGCTTCAACCATGGGCGGCGTGTTGGGCAGCATCACGGCCACGGTGTCGTTCTTGCCAATACCGCGCTTTTGCAAAGCACTGGCCAGTTGGCGGCAGCGGCGATAGGTCTGGGCCCAGGTCTGTCGCAGTGGGCCATGAACAATGGCCAGACGGTCTGGGTAGACCTCTGCCGTGCGCTCGATGAAACTCAAGGGCGTCAAGGCCGCAAAGTTGGCTTCGGTACGGGGCAGATGTTGGTCAAAAATCGAAGTCACGGCAGATCTCCTTGGGCCAGAGCACAACAGGGTCATTTTTCGACTGGCACACTTTACGAGATATCTCAGTGCCAAATTCCGTTTGTTTCGTCAAGCACGACACACGTTTCGCGCGTCATATTGCGTCACACGGTCTAAGATCACAGGCGTGCGAACCTGCAGCCCAGGAGGCAGGTTCAAGTACGTATCACCATAAGTAAAGCCTGGGGAGCTTTTTTCCTTCACATTCATGTCCAAAAAGTTCCTGTTCCCAATCTTGCTCGCAGCCTCGGTCACGCCCGTCTGGGCCTCTGGCTACCGTTTTGGTTCCCAAACCGTGTCTGCGCAGGCCACCGCCGATGCCAATGCCGCTGAGGCGGCCGACGCCTCGGCTCAGTTCTTCAACCCCGCTGCGCTGTCGAAGCTTTCGGGCTCGCAGTACCAGTTGGGCGGCACCTTGGTCGTGCCGCAAATGTCTTACCAAGACCACGGCTCAACCCGTTTCACCGGCTCGTCCACCGGAGGCACCACGCCCTCCGGCTTTGCGCCCGACCACGCTCTGGTGCCCACCTTCTATCTGAGCCGCGCGCTCAATGCCGACCTCACCTGGGGTCTGGGCGTGTACGTGCCTTATGCCGCCAAGCTGAACTACGGCTCGACCTGGCAAGGCCGTTATGCGCTGAAGTCGATTGAACTGGCATCGCTGGCGATCAACCCTTCGCTGGCATGGAAGCTCGACGCGCGCCAATCCGTGGGCTTTGGCCTGACGGCTGAGTACATGAAAGCCAAGCTGAGCCAGGCGGTTGACGTGCCCGGCTCGATTGAGGCCCTGAACGCCGCCGGCTTGGGCGGCACCGTGTCTTCGATCATCCAGGCCCAGGGCGGCAACCCCGCGCTGCTGGCCTCGGCCCAAGACGCGCACGCCCAAATCAAGGGCGACGGCTGGGGCTATGGCTTCAACCTGGGTTACCTGTTCGACTTGAGCGAATCGACCCGTTTGGGCTTGGCCTATCGTTCCCCCATCAGCCACACGCTGAAGGGCGACACGATCTGGGACTTCTCCACCGTCACCTCCGACCCCATCGTCAACCAGTTCCTGCAGAACTCGTCGCACAAGATCAATTCCGATGGTCGTGTGAAGTTGATGACGCCGGAAACCGTGTCGGCCAACGTGTTCAGCCAGTTGAACGCCACCTGGGCCGCCATGGCCGATGTGACCTGGACCCGCAACTCGCGTCTGCAAGACCTGCACATCGAGTTCCCCGGCAGCCAACTGGGTGACGAAGTGATCCGTCAACGCTGGCGTGACACTTTCCGCGTGTCGGTGGGCGCCAACTATCGCCTCAACGAGCGCACCGTGCTCAAGGGTGGCGTGGCACTGGACCAATCGCCTGTTCGCAGCAGCGAGCTGACCCACCCCGCCCTGCCCGATGGCGACCGCACCTGGCTGTCGGCCGGCCTGAGCTACAAGCTCGATACCGCTTCCAGCGTGGATGTGGCCTACAGCTATGTTCAGTTCGATCAGGTCGAAGGCAACTACACCAACGACTGCTCGCCCCTGGGCAGCGGCTGCACAGGCAACGGTGAAACCACCAAGGGCCTGTACAAAACTCGCCTGCAACTGCTCGGCGTGAGTTACAACCGCAAGTTCTGATCCAATAGAGGGCCTCCCGCCACCATCTGCGTGGCGGGGGCCTTGCCTACAGCGGAACAAGCCCCATGAAAACTTACGACATCGAACTGCAACGCATCAAGTCCGTCAAACACGACAAAGGGCTGATTGAACTGGGCGTGGATGTGTTGGTCATGCCCCGCTCGGCGCGTGACGACAACGGTGTGACCAGCTGCCTGTCGATTCCTGTAGACGACGCACGCACCCTGCTGATTCTGCTCAAGCAGCAAATCACCGAACTGGACAAGCTTCAGCCTCGCAGCCGCCGCTCGGGCCGCTGCTGAACCCGGCCCCCGGGTTCTTGACATCGCAGTGGTCAGACCACCTCGAATTGCACGCCTGCATATCGAGACAAGCGGCTCACATAGCGATCATCAAACATCGTGGCTGGCGTCCAGAAACCGCCCGCTCGCCCAACCTTGACGCCGTTTTGCACATGGTCCAGGGCCAGACTCAATACAGCCTGCCCCAACATCTTCGCGGTCGAGCCATAACCTGGATCGCGATCGCCCGTAACACGGGTTTGCAAAACCTGGCCTTGCTCGTTGCGCCCCACAAACCGCAAATCAAACCGGCCCGCTAACTGGGCCTGCGGGCTGGGCCCCTCCCCCGGCTTGGGCAGCACGAAACGCTCTAGCACCGCCCGCGTGGGCGCCATCACCACGCCCAGCATGAAGCCGGCCAGACCTGCCACCATCAGCGTGGCGCTCATACGGCCTTTCAGTCCAGCCCCCGTCAACACCCCTTCGTTGTAGGTAAAGCCGGCCCCGTAGGCCCGCTCTGACAAGGCATTGCTGCGGTGAACCACCCGCTCGTTGATGGCGGCCATCACAAACGGCGCTACCCAGGCATTCAAATCCTCATCCTGCTCCACAGCTTGCACCGCATGCTGGCGTGCAGTCAGCCCATGCCCGTTAGGGCACAGCGAATACGGATTGCGCAGCTCCTTGCGCAAGGCGGGGTCGGCCGCAGCCTCTTTCACCACTTGAATCATGCTGGCCACCGTGCCACCCGACGCGCCCCCCTTGAGCACTTTCACCCGCATCTTCACGCGCGATGCCGGTGCCCCCCACTGCTTCATGGCCTGCTGCTGCAGGAAATGCACACCCATGTCAGACGGCACCGAATCAAACCCACAGCAATGCACAATGCGCGCCCCCGATTGACGGGCCGCGCCTTCGTAGCGCTCGATCATCTTGCGGATCCATTGCGCTTCGCCAGTCAGGTCGCAATAGTCGGTTCCGGTTTCCGCGCACACTTTCACCAAGGGCTCGCCATACAGCGCGTAGGGCCCCACGGTCGACACCACCACCCGCGTTTGCTGACACAAGGCACGCAAATCAGACTCATTGGCGGCATCGGCAACAAGAATGGGCAGGTCTTGTCCCAACGCCCCCAAGGCCTGCTTGACCTCTTGCAACTTCGCCGCAGACCGCCCGGCAATGGCCCAACGAACCGGCTCGCTGTGCTGCGCCAAGTGCTCAGCCAGATACCGTGTCAGGATCTGCCCCACAAAACTGGTCGCCCCAAATACGACCAGGTCATAGCCCGATGTGCTCATGCCTTGCTCCAGCTGAATGTGAACCCGAGCCATGATAGCCACGACCGCCAAGAGGTGCTTTAATCAGCCCCATTCAAAATGGGAGCGCGATGTCATGACCACCTTCAGCACCAGCAGGCTCTTCTCCGCCAGCCCCTCGGCATTGTTTGACGCCATCCAGAACGGCGACCGCCTGGCTCGCTGGTGGGGGCCACAAGGCTTCGCCAACCGCTTTTCAATTTTTGAATTCCAGCCTTCAGGTCGATGGGTGTTTGACATGGTGGGCCCCGATGGCACGGTCTACCCAAACGAATCCATGTTCACCGTCATCGAACCCAACCGGCGAGTGGTGATCAAGCATGTCTGCGCCCCCCACTTTGAGCTGACCATGACCCTGCAGGCCGAAGCCGAAGGCACCCGGCTGGAATGGCGACAGGTATTTGACGACCCCGCCGTGGCACAGGCGGTTCGCCACATTGTCGAACCCGCCAACGAGCAAAACCTCGACCGCCTGGCTGCGGAGTTAGCGCACAGCCAGATCATTGAATCGTGAGGCACGGGCATGACCGACTTCGCTCCTCCCCCCCTACCCGCCGTGCGCCCCCGCTGGCGCATCATTGTCCGCGCCACGCTGCTGTCCCTGGTGGTATTGATTCCCACGCTGTTCAGTGTGTATTGCTACGTCAATCGGGACCGGCTGTTCCCAACCGGGGAAACCATCGTTGTGTATGGTCGCGAAACATGTGGTTTTACCCTCGCAGTCCGTCGAGGCCTGGCAGCCCAAGGCATTCCCTACATCTTTGCCGACATCAACATCAGCGCCATTAGCGACGAACTCAACTACAAGCTGGGCCCCAAATTCAAAGAGCCCAGATACACCTTGCCCGTAGTCCACATTGGCAACAAACTCATGTTGACCCCAACAGCCGAACAAGTTGCCCAGGAACTGCTACACACCCAAGCCAATAAAGCTCGCGACTATTCCACCTTCCTCAACGGGGCCGACCCCGCCCCACACTACTGAGGCAAGTTGGCCGCGTCTTGTCGCGCCTGCCAGGCGCGAAGCGCCTTTCGATACTCATCCATGGCCATGTCATGCAAATCGAAAATGCACGGATCACAGCCACTGGCGCAGCAGGCATTGATGTCTGGCGCCTCAGGTGGTTCGGGTTTGGGGTCAGGGTGGGGAACAGCCGCTTCAGTCATGGACGCGATTTTCGCGCATCGCCTTCACCGCATTCATTGCATGGACATTCCATTTTTTCGTAAGGCCAGGCCTACCCCATGAGCCAACATGCACTGATCGCGACCGTGAAGGCTGCCTGGGCCGATGTGGCCCATCCGGGCGACGACAACATCTTCACCCCCTACTCGTACGACGACGAAGGCATCACCGAGTACTTTGCCGGCACCACCTGGCAGGGACACAGCGTGGCCATGCTGCGGGCCCGCTCCTCAGCCATTTCGTCGTTCTTCTCACCACGGGCCTTTCACTATTGGCTTCCGGCCTATCTCATCGCGGCCGTGGAAGAACCGGAGGAACTGAGCCAAGGTGTCGATGCCATCTTGTTTGCGCTCAGCCCCAGGCTCAGGGCCAGAAACGACCGAGACTTCATAGAACGACTGGCGCAGTTCAGCAAGCCGCAACTGGAAGCCACCATCAACGTGGTCGAATGGATAGGCCGCTATCTGCGAGAAGACACCGCAGAGATTTTGCAGAACCTAAGGCGTGTAGCCGCCACCCAACTCACCCCGCCCAAGGCCCCAGCTGGCTTTGCGGACGCGACTGCATCACGACCGCCCAGCCTGGTTTTTCGTCAGGTACTGGAACAAGACCTGCCCCGTCTGTGCAGCTTGCCGCAAAGCGAAGACGAGCTGTTCTTCATGTTTCCACGCGCCCAGTTTCCGTTGCAGCCCACCGAACTGGCCCATGCCATTCAACAGCGCCAAGATGCCACGGTGGCAGTACTGGATGGTTCGGTCATTGGCTTTGCGAACTTCTACCAATGGGAGCACGGCGGCCGCTGCGCTATTGGCAACGTGATCGTGGCCCCCGAAGCGCGCGGCCAAGGCTTCGGTTCGGCCTTGATCGAACACATGACCGCGCTGGCCTTTGACAAGTACCAAGCGCAAGCCGTTTCCATTGCCTGCTTCAACACCAATGTGGCGGGCCTGCTGCTGTACCCCAGATTGGGCTTTCAGCCCTACGCCACAGAAGAGCGCCAGTCCAAACGAGGTCAGCGCCTGGCGCTGATTCACATGCAGAGGCACCGCACAAAGCCTGCTTCAGCTTAGCCGGTAAGCGGTAGAAGTAAACAAGGCCACCCGGTTGTCTTGTCCATCGGTCACCATCACTTCATAGTGGGCGAACTTCTTGCTGCCGCCCACGCGAAGCGCCGTGGCAGTCAGCACCTCGTCACGCGCGGCACCCATGTAGCGGATGTCTGCCTGCAGGCCAATGTACGTGCCCTCGCCCGCATTGCAGGCCGCGGCAAAGGCCATGTCGGCCAGAGAGAAGATCAAGCCACCGTGAACCCCACCCAGCACATTGCGGTGGTCTGCCCCCACAATCACCTTGCAAATGGCCTGATCAAAGCTGGCTTTTACCTGCTCTACACCCAGCTTCTCTGCGAACCAATCCATCTCGTTGACTTCTGCCATTTCCATCACCACACTCCTATTGAAAATCGCCACTCAGAAAATGGCGACATGCGTCAGAATGAGTTCATGGTAGGCAGAACGCCCGTGAACGGATAGATCCAAACGGGCGCATTCATAGTCTGATCGGGCCATATCAATGGCAAGGCATCTAGTGAGGCTGCAGCGAAACATATGGCCAAGAAAATTGCGGTTCTAGCCTACGAGGGTTGCTGGGGCCTGGGCGTGTTTTCCGTCACCGACTTCTTTCGGGTGGTGGCCCTGCTCGACCAGCGTTGGCTGCAGCCATCGGGCTATCAAGTCGACGTGTTGAGCGCCAGCGGAAAGCCTGTGCAATCGGCCAGCGGCCACACGCTTTCTGTGAACCGGGCCATCACGCGGGCCAAAGCGTATGACCTGGTGGTGGTACCCGCCGTGGAAGGCATTCGGCTCGCCCAGGGGTTTGAGCCCGAGCCTCGTCTGGTCAAATGGCTAATGGCTCGCCAGGCCGAAGGCGCCCGCATTCTGACCTTGACCACCGGGGCCTGCTTTGTGGCAGCCATGGGCACACACCAGGAAGTCTTGCTGGCCACCCACTGGGCCTTTGTCCGCCCTTTGACCCAGCGCTACCCCCACAGCCAGTTTGTGGCCCACCCCTCTTGCCTGCAGGCCCAGGGCATCTGGAGCACCGGCTCATTGATGGGCGGCTTTGACGCCTTGCTGGAAATTCTGGCGCTAGACCGAGGCGATGCGTTCGCGCAGCAAGTCGCCACCCACCTGTTGGTGTCGGCCCCAGAAAAACTGACCCCGCTCTTACCAGGGCACCGCAACCACTGCGATGACGCCATCCTGACTTTGCAGGAGTGGATTGAAACCCACCATGCGCACGACCTCACCATTGAACGAATGGGGCAGGAAGTGGGCATGGCCGAGCGCACGCTCAAGCGGCGCTTCCACGCTGCCACCGGCCTGTCGCCCAATGTGTATTTGCAGAAAGTGCGCGTGGACAAGGCCAAGAAGCTGCTACTGGCCACCGACCAATCCATCAAGGCCATTGCGTACGAGGTCGGCTACGAAAACGTCAGCTTCTTCGTGCGGGTGTTCAAAACCCATGCGGGACAGACCCCAGCCCTGTGGCGACAGGGCGAGGCCCATACCCAGTCCCCTAATGCCCGGTCAAATACTCGCGCACCAACTCACGGGCCCGGTGCAGGCGGCTCTTGATCGCGCCCGGAGGCTCATTCAGGCGCTCGGCCATTTCTGCAATTGTCAGTTCCTCAAAGTCGCGCAACAGAACCACCTCCAGATAGTGCGGCGGCAAAGATTCCAGGGCCTTGGCCAGATCCACCCGCAGGGCCTCGTCGCTGCGCGCGGCCAACTGCCGCTCCATGACCGCTTCATCCAGTGGCTCGATCAGCAACAGCGCCCGACCGAGGCGCCGGCACTCGCGCTTGATGACCACGAACAGCCACGAAGAAAACGCCGCAGCCGCCTTCAAGCCCGACACTTTGCGAGATATTGCCAGCAGCGACTCCTGCACCGCATCGTCCACGTCGCTGGCATGACAATGCCGGCGTGCATAGCGCCGAGCATCGGCCTGGCACACCGCCAACAAACGCGTCAGCGCGAGAGCGTCACCAGACTGCGCCGCCACAATCAAATCGGTTGACGCCTGGGCCACCATGTCATGCCTCCTTGTCCAGTCTGCGCCCCACCATGGCGCAAATGGGGCAAAAGCCCACCAGTCCGGTCAGCACCATCGCCCCGCCCGTTGCAGCCAACACCGAACCCACACTCGCATCATCCCAGTTGATGACTGCGTAGGCCAGCAGCAAGGCACCCAGCACCCCACGCACCACGCGTTCGATTTGGGGCACGTTTTTCAAATAGAACATGACGAATTCCTTTCCTGAAGTTTGCGAACAAATGGTTTGCGCCCACTAAGAGGCGTGCGCCGACGCAAATGGTTCGCCCATTCACGAAAGAATTTGTAACGACACCCACCGCTCCTGCAATGCCCCCTCATTCGCCACCGAAATGCGGGTTCCACTGTGATCAGCGGACAAGCTGGGGAGACAATGCCCGAATTGCCAGATTGCCACCATGAACATCGCCCACTCCTCTGACTCGCCGTACCCCATCCGGGGCAACGGATTCCTGATCGTGGATGACCACACCCTCATTCGCGAAGGCATCGTCCGCGTATTCAGCGAGTTTCGGCCTACGGCAGACCTGTTTGAAGCGCGCGATCTTCTCGGGGCCATCGACATCCTTCAAAGCCCCAGCAGCATGGGCATCGACACCATCTTGCTGGATTTGAACCTACCGGACAGCCAAGGCCTGGCCACCTTGCAGCGCATCAAAGACGTCGCCCCCGAACTGTTGATCGGCGTCATTTCCGGCACCGACGATGAACGTCTGGCCATGGATTGCCTGATGCAGGGCGCCTCTGCCTTCATTCCGAAGCATGGCAATGTGGACCAATTGGTGCAAGGGCTATCGGCCTTGGCCAATGGCGGGGTCTACTTTCCCCGCGACTTGCTCAGCAAGGTCAGTCGGCACCGTCAGCACGCTGGTGCCGGTACCGGCGAAATCCGTCTGACGCGACGCCAAAGCGAGGTGCTACCGCTGATCATGCAAGGGCACAGCAATCAGCGCATCTCCGACGAGTTGGGCATCAGCCTGGAAACTGTGAAGCTACATGTCAGTGGCTTGCTCAAGCTGTACAAGGTCACCAGCCGTGTGCAATTGATCCTGGCCTGCCAGGCTCAGACCCAAAGCGCTTGATGCGCGCCTGAGATGCGATTGCTGAGTCTGTCCCTCAAGGGGCTATCAGAGCAAGATGCGGCCATCTGGATCGACATGGTTCGACACAGTTGGCTGGTACAACCACGCGCCTTGCCCATGCAGATTGTGGGCTTGCTGATGCTCGCCACCCTGATCCACTACTCATCGCTTCCCACGGCATTGTGGCTGCCGCCCTGGGTCTGCATGTTCACCATCTGGGCCGCCGTGATCCCTGTGGCGCTGCACTTTCGGCGCGTTGATCTTGGCGAGCACAACTACCGGCCATGGCGCTGGCTGTTGCTGGGCTGGCGTGGACTGCATGGCCTGTCTGGCGGCATTTTGTGCGGCCTGCTGTACGGCGGACTCTCCCCTGAATGGCGCATTCCGCTGCTGATCGTGGTGGTGGTCTTCACCTACGGACTGACCTTCTTTGCCATTGAGGATCTGGGCGTGGCCATGATCGGTAGCGGCCCGGTCGTCTTGAGTTTGCTGTTGGCCCTGTTGCACAGCGGCCGCCCGGCCGACCACATGCTCGCGGTGCTACTCATCGCTGCTAGCATCAACGGCTGGCTGGCCGGGCACGCCATTTCCCGCCGATTGTTTGAAGCCGCCCGCCTTCGCCGACACCACGCCGAGTTAGCCGAAACACTGGCACGCGAAGTCAACGAAGTCACCATTGCCAAAGCCCACGTTGAACTGGCCAATCGAGAGAAAAGCGAGTTCTTCGCAGCCGCCAGCCACGATCTTCGACAACCCTTGTACAGCTTGCAGTTGCTCTTTGACCTGCTGCGCAAACAGCTCGCCTTGCCCACACACGTGGAACTGGCCCACAAGGTGGACGTGTCGCTGACCTCTCTGCGCCATGTGTTTGAGCGCATGTTCGACGTGGCCCGCATTGAAGCCCAGAAGGTCGCGGTGGAGCCCCAAGTCGTGTCGGTGCGAGAACTGTTTGAAACCTTGGACTGCGAATTCTCCCAACAGTGTCAAGACAAGCAATTGACCTGGCGGGTGAGCCCCACGGACGACTGGCTCCTGACCGACCCCGTTCTGGCATTGCGCATGCTGCGCAATCTCATCGAAAACGCCATACGCTACACGCCGGCAGGCCAGGTGCATCTGCGCGCCCGCAAGAAAGGCCATTTGATGTGCCTGCAGGTCTGGGATACCGGCATAGGCATCTCCCAGACCCATCAGATTCAAGTCTTTCGCGATTACTTTCAGGTCAAGAACGAGGCACGCCGCGCCCAAGACGGCTTGGGCCTGGGCCTGGGTGTGGTTCGCCGCCTGGCGGCGCTGACCGGAGCGCAGATCAGCCTGAGGTCCAGGCCCGCAAAAGGATCATGCTTCAGCATGGGCCTGCCACTCGCCCAGCCCCCATCACGCCCCGCTGGCACCGCAGGCGAATCCAACCCAGGAAGATCGGCCCCATCATCGGGCCAATCATCAGGTCAAGGCGTGCTCATCGTTGACGATCAAGTCGATGTGCTGGACGCGGTGTCCCTGGTTATGAAAGACAGCGGCTACACCCCCATTGCCGCCACCACAGCCCAGGGGGCCATCCAAAATGCAGCCTGCCTGGCACTCTGGCCATCAGCCATCCTCTGCGATCACCGTCTGGGCGACATGGGCGATGGCTTTGATGCCATCCAAACCCTGCGCTATGAGTTCGGCGACGACCTGCCTGCCCTCATGATCACGGGTGACATGAGCCCCGACCTGAACGTACGCGCACAGGCCTATCACATCACGCTGATTCACAAGCCCATCGATCGCGGCGAGTTGTTACAAGCCCTCGAAAATCTTCTTGTCACTTGATAGGAAACCTACCCCTTGGTATAGGTATTCCTACCCCTGCAGGCAGCGCTTGATCAAGGGATTCACCCGCTCGCCAGCGGCTTCGACAATGCCTCCCGTCGATTGCTCTGAGACAGAAACGGGACACCATGAACCAATACATTCACGCAGGACTTCTGGCCGTAGCGGGCTGCTTGATCAGCGGCCAGGCCTTTGCCTTGGGCGCCAACACCAACACCTATGTGCGCTGCTTCTACAAGGTGAACAACCAAAGCACCGATCCGTCATCCGACTACGTGTGGGCACGCAGTTCGGGATCGGGCAACTACGCTTTCTACAAGCTCAGTGGCAATTGGTACAAAGATGGCATCACCAGCATCGACAACATGTACTACACCACCACAGCGCAGTCGTCTTTGAAGTCGCTGTGCCAGGAGTCGCTCACCAAGATGGGTGTGAACCAACCCCTGATGATGATGGCCGCCGCTGACACGCCCGCCAGCCTGAACTACACGATCTGGACCATCGACAGCGTGTTCCAAGGCAGCAAGATCAACAAGGTGGTTGTGTTTGGCGACAGCGTTTCCGACACCGGCAACCTGTACAACGCGACAGGCTGGGTCGTGCCCAACAAGAACAGCTATTTCCGTGGCCATTTCACGAATGGCAAGGTTTGGAACGAATACCTCACCGATGCGCTGAATTTACCCAACTACAACTGGGCTGTGGCCGGTGCCGCAGCAGACGACTACTACGTGGTTCCGGGCGTGGCATCGCAAGCCAGCTCCTTCCTGAAGTACATGCAAGGCACGCCCAACTACAAGCCTGGCAACACACTGGTCACCATGTTGATTGGGGGCAATGACCTGATCAGCTACAACCGCACGGTTGACTCGATCATCGCCACAGAAAAAGAAGCGCTCGAAAACTTGATCGCCAATGGCGGCATCCGCAATATTTTGCTGATGAACGTACCCGACCTCTCCAAGGCTCCCCGCTTCAAGTACGTCTCAGACGGCGCCGCGCAGGCTGCTGCGGTGGCCGCTTCGGTGAACGATCTGAACGCCAAGCTGGTTGAACTGCGCGATGCGCTGGCAGCCAAATACGCTTCAGTGGGTTTGAAGATCAAGTTGTATGACACCCGCGCCAAGGTGGACGATCTGTTCTACAACCCCGGCAACTACGGCATCACCAACACGACCGACTCTTGCCTGGACGTGAACGATGTCTCCACCGCCAACTACGCCAAGAACATTCCTGTGCGAAGCATCTGCACCAATGCCGATGCGTTCGTGTTCTGGGATCAGCTGCACCCCAGCACCCGGGCACACAAGCTGATTGCCGATCAGGTCACGCCGTTTGTGAAGGCCAACTTCTCGCTCAACTGATCATCACAGCCCACGCGCGCGCCGCCAGGTGTCCACATACAAGGCTTCCACCTTGGCTCGGGCCCATGGCGTGCGCCGCAAGAACTTCAAGCTCGATGACACGCTGGGGTCATGCGTGAAGCAGCGAATGGGAATCAGGCGGCCCAACTCGGACCAACCGTAATGGTCGGCCAGGCACTCAACGATGTGCTCAAGGGTTGCGCCGTGCAGGGGATTGTCAGGTTGGTGGTCCATGATTTCTATAGGGCCGAAGCACTTTCGTAACGCGAGATCAGCGCCTTGTACTCTGCCGTGGCCTTGAAGGCTTTCAGCTCTCGGTTGAAATCATCCAGCATGGCCAGCGCACGGCCTTTCTTGCAAAAGCCAATATAGGCGGGGGTGACAGAAAGCGGGGGCGACAGCATCTCGACCTGATCCAGGGCCCCCAGCTGCCTCAACTCCGCGATGGCCGTGGCCTTGTTTTCAATCGCCGCGTCAAAACGCCCGGCCAGCAGCATTTTCATCACGCTTTCGGCCTGAACAGGCTCATCAACCCGCGCCCAAGCTTGGGCCTTGAGTTGATCAAACAGAGGGCTGACCACCTTGTCCTTGTACAGGCCAATCGAGTGCCGGCGCATGAACACCTCCAGATCGCCGTCATAACGAATGGCCTGACTCTTCTTGGTCAACAGCACATTGACTCGATCAGCCAGACCCGTGGCGGGATAAACCACGAACTCTTCGTACTCCGGCTTTTTCAGCAGGGTGTAGATCAAATCGCAGCGACCGCTTTCCGCATCGGCCCGCGCTCGCATCCAGGTTGAGTAGTTCACCGTGACGTCCCACTGCAAGCGCTTGGCCACCTGCAGCAGCACCTCGCTAGCCAGCCCAGCCGGACTGCCATTGGGTGCCTGGTAGGTATGCGGCGGCAGGTTGTGGCTGCATACCGTGAAATGAGCGCGGGTCTGCGCCAGCGCAGGCACACCCCACACAGAAGCCAGCCCCAACGCGAACCAACAAACTGCTCTGCGCCACATCACCATCGCCCCTTTTCATTCTGTTCGTAGGCCATGCCATGCCCGGATTTCTGGGTTGAGATGGTATCCGGCGCCAGCGCACTTCCCGCCGCCACACGGGGAAATTCACACGCATACACGCAACACCTGGCTTTCTGATGCGATAAACTGCGAGCGTCATTGGGGAGTAGCCGCTTTTCTCCTTGAAAAGGCTTGCGTCAACACACTTGTCCCGCAGGACATGGCGCAAGCGGTTTCCATGCTTGGCAAGACCTTTGACCACAACGCCTCCGTTTCTGGCTGGGGATGCGTCGTGGTCAATTGTCTTTGAACCGGCCTGGGAATCATCATGGAATCACTCTTCGTCTCGACCGGGGTCGTCGCCCTCGCTGAAATCGGCGACAAGACCCAGTTGCTGGCCTTCATCCTGGCCGCACGCTTCAAGAAGCCCCTCCCCATCATCCTGGGCATTCTGGCTGCCACTTTGGTTAACCACGGCCTGGCTGGCGCGTTGGGTGCCTGGATCACGTCAACCATCAGCCCTGAGATCTTGCGATGGGTATTGGGCGCGTCCTTCATCGGCATGGCCATCTGGACCCTGATTCCCGACAAGATCGAAGAAGAAGAGACCCAGGTCGCCCAGCGCTTCGGCGTCTTCGGTGCCACCTTGATCACCTTCTTCCTGGCAGAAATGGGCGACAAGACCCAAATTGCCACCGTTGCCATGGCGGCGCACTACGCCACCCCACTTCTGGTTGTCATGGGCACCACCTTGGGCATGTTGATTGCCGACGTGCCCGCCGTATTTGTGGGCGACAAGCTGGCCAACAAAATCCCGATGAAGCTGGTTCACACCATTGCGGCGGCGGTTTTCGCCGTGCTGGGCGTGGCCACCTTGCTAGGCGCAGGTAGCCGGTTCGGGTTTTAATGCGCTAAGGATGGTCTGCATAAACCGCCCGGACATGTGCTTGGCGCCAGTCTGATTGCCTGA
>CAYVOP010000026.1:0-32691 GCA_964453105.1 uncultured Aquabacterium sp.
TCGCTTACCAGATCCTGGGCAAGGTTGCTGAAGCCAACATCGACGTGGACGTGATCATCCAGAACGTGTCACACGACGGCAAGACCGACTTCTCGTTCACCGTTCACCGCAACGACTACGCCAAGACCGTGGAACTGCTGGAAAAGCAAGTTCTGCCAACCCTGGGCGCAGCCAAGGTGGTGGGCGACACCAAGATTTGCAAGGTCTCGATCGTGGGCATCGGCATGCGCAGCCACGCTGGTATTGCTGCCACCATGTTCAAGACCCTGTCGGATGAGAGCATCAACATCCAGATGATCACCACCAGCGAAATCAAGACTTCCGTTGTGATCGACGAAAAGTACATGGAACTGGCTGTGCGTTCCCTGCACAAGGCGTTTGGCCTGGAAGGCAACGCCGCCGCCTGATCTGTGCGTTGTTTTGGAGACAGCGCCCGCAAGGGGCGCTGATTTCCTGGCTATAATGCTGGCTTGAGCTGGAAACGTGACCGAGAGGCCGAAGGTGCTCCCCTGCTAAGGGAGTATGCGGTGATGAACTGCATCGAGGGTTCGAATCCCTCCGTTTCCGCCAGCGAATCAAAACCCCTGTAAGCGATGCTTGCAGGGGTTTTTCGCTTTCAGGTCAGCAGGAAGTTCACGGGCTCCAATGGCTTGGGTAGTTCTCGGTCGCCCAGCATTTCCAGTAGCGCGCTTTCGATGTTGATGGCCATGGCGTCGAGCGCCAGGTCGTTGGGCAATAGGCCGAAGGGCTCTTCGATTTCATCGCTCAGGGCTTCGATCGCGAAGAAGGTGTAGGCCACGAAGGCCACCATCACAGGCGTCATGATGCCGATGGCATCGAGCAGTCCGAAGGGCAGCATGAAGCAATACAGGTACACGGTTCGATGCAGGATCACCGAATAGGTGAAGGGCAGTGGGGTGTACGCAATGCGTTCGCAACCACCAAAGGCGTCGTTCAGGCCTGACAGTGATCGATCTAGCTCTGTTGCTTGTATGGGGTCGATCTGGCCGTTGAGGCGAAGCTGGCGCAATTGCTCACTCAGCCACATCATGATCTGCAGGGCAGGTGTTCGACGATCAGCCAGCCTGGGTGTCAGTTCTGCGGGCAGGAGTCGACGCATGTCGGGCGTGGGGTCGGAGTTGCGCAACTGATGCCTGACTGCGTGGACGTAGGCCGCCAGGCCTTGAACAAATGGCCGAGCATCGGTTCCAACGAAGGTCAGGTATTGCCGGGTGGCGTTGCGGCTATCGGTTAGAAGCTTGCCCCAGAGTTTGCGGGCTTCCCAGTAACGGTCGTAGCTGGCGCTGTTGCGAAAGCCCAGAAAGATAGCGAGTGCCACGCCTACCAATGAAAAGGGAACGGTGGTGAGGGTGACTTTCCAGTGAAGCAGTTCGCCATGGAAGATCACCACCAGAAGAGACAAGGCGGTGATTACGCCCAACTGTGGCAAAACCTTCTTGAGGATGGAGCCGCGGCGCACGAACAGCATGCGCAGCCAATTGGGGCGGGGGCGAACAATCATCTTGTGCGATCGTGTGCAAAGCGATCGCACATTGTGGCATCGCGTCAAGGGGTGACGCGGCCAAAGGGGGCTCAGTGCTCGGTGTTTTCGCCGCGCTTTTTCGCCAAGGCCTTGCGGCTGGTTTCGTTGATCAAGCGCATTTCAGCCAGCGATGCATCGATCTGGGCCCGTTTGGCTTCCAGTTCTTTGATCGCAGCGTCGGTCTTGTCGATGGCGTAAATCAGCTGTTGAATGCGGCCCTCACCATGTTGCCCATACATGTCAAGGTAGTTCTTGATTTCTGACAGGGGGGTGCCCAGTGCTTTGGCACGCAGAATGCGAGCGAGTCGGGCGCGGTCTTGTCGTGAGTAGACGCGGGTGCCGTTGATGCGGCGTGGCGTGAGCAAGCCCTTTTCTTCGTAGAAGCGTAGGGTGCGTGGCGATACCTGAAAGGCATCGCACATTTCTGCGATGCCAATGAGTTCGTCGCTGTCTCGGAGTCGAGCGCTGGTCGAAGGGTTCATGTCTTCGGGCCAGGCGTCGTCGTGATCGGGATCCATGTCGGTGGCGTTGATCGAGGTGATCGTGGCTTGGTGCAGCGGGTTCATGTCAATGGCGTGACCTGGTCAGTCAGGCGGGGCAGTTGGAATACGCGGCCTGGGCCGTGCGTTTGCTCAGCGTAGAAGATCAGGTTTCCGTATTGTATAAGTGTTTAACCTAATCGGTATCGTGTTGACGTTAACGTAAACCAATCCTACATTTGCTCATCGATTCAACGAATGGGGCCAATTGGCCAAGCGAGTGATGAGCAATTCGGGAAATGCAAAGTACAGCAGCGTGTTGGCTCCGGGGCTGTTTGCCGGACAGGTTCACGTGGTCACGGGCGGCGGCAGCGGCATTGGCCGTTGCGTGGCGCATGAGTTGGCTTCGCTGGGCGCGACAGTGGTGTTGACTGGGCGCACGCAAGAAAAGCTGGACAAGGTGGCCTCCGAAATTGCTGAAGACGGTGGAAACGCCGACACGGCGGCATTCGACATTCGCGACGAGGACCAGGTCAAGGCGGCGGTGGCGACCATCGTGGTCAAGCACGGTCGCATCCATGGCTTGGTCAACAACGCAGGTGGGCAGTTCCCTTCGCCCCTGCAAGCGATTTCCAAGCGCGGGTTTGATGCGGTGGTCACGAACAACCTCACAGGGGGGTTCCTGATGGCCCGCGAGGTGTTCAACCAGTCCATGCAAAAGCATGGTGGCGCCATGGTGAACATGACGGCTGACATGTGGAATGGCATGCCGGGCATGGGGCATTCTGGGGCGGCGCGTGCGGGCATGGTCAATTTGACCAAGACGGCTGCCTATGAATGGGCAGTTGCGGGTGTTCGCGTCAACGCAGTGGCCCCGGGTTGGATTGCATCGTCAGGCATGGACTCTTATGGCCCGGCCATGGCGCCGATCATTCACGACCTCAAAAACAAGGTGCCCATGCGCCGGATGGGCTTGGAGGCAGAGGTCAGCTCGGCTATTTGCTTCTTGTTGAGCCCAGGCGCGGCTTTCATTACCGGCGTGACGCTGGCCATTGATGGGGGCGCACCTTTGCATAGCGCGGTGTTCCCAAGCATGGACCATGCTCCATCGCCTACTTTCGACGGCTTCCATCGGGCGACCTTGCCCAAGGTGCTGCAAGGCTGAATCTGAAGGATCGTTTTCATGCCCGTATTACGTTCTGCACTGAATACCAAGTCCGATTCGTTCCGCACCAATGTGGAAAAGATGTCGGAGCGACTTGGGCAGGTTCGAGCGCTGGAGCAGCAGGTTCGCGATGAATCTGCCAGCAAGCGCGATAAGTTTGAGAAGCGTGGTCAGTTGTTGCCGCGTGAGCGCGTGGCGCGCTTGCTGGATCGCAATTCACCGTTCCTGGAGTTGAGCACCCTGGCTGGCTTGGGGATGCACGATGACGACGGCAAGCGCTCGGTGTTGGGCGGCGGATCAATCGTGGGCATTGGGGTGGTGGCAGGCAAGCGCGTGATGATCAGCGCCAGCGACAGCTCGCTCAAAGGCGGCACCGTGTCGCCCATGGGGTTGCGCAAGGGCTTGCGGGCTCAGGAGATCGCCCGCGAGAACAAACTGCCCTTGGTCTATTTGGTGGAAAGCGGTGGCGCCAACCTCATGTACCAAAGCGAGATCTTTGTGGAGGGCGGGCGTAGCTTTGCCAACCAGGCTCGCTTGTCGGCAGCAGGTTTGCCGCAGATTGCCGTGGTACATGGCTCATCGACTGCCGGCGGGGCTTACTTGCCAGGCTTGTCAGACTATGTGGTGCTGGTGCGCGACCGGTCTTCGATCTACCTGGCTGGGCCCCCATTGGTGAAGGCGGCCATTGGCGAAGACACCACCGATGAAGAGTTGGGGGGCGCAGAGATGCATGCGCAGGTCACCGGCCTGGGTGAGTACCTGTGCGATGACGATGCCCACGCCATTGCCATGGCGCGTGAAGTGATCGACAAAATTCAGTGGGATCAGGTGGATGCAGCCGGGTCCGCGCCGGCTCCGGTTTATGCCGAGGAGGAGTTGCTGGGCTGCATTCCCGTGGATGACCGCGAGCCGTTTGACACCCGTGAAGTCATCGCGCGCATTGTGGATGGCTCTGATTTTCTGGAGTTCAAGGCTAATTTCGCGCCTGAAACCCTGTGTGGCCATGCCCGTATCAATGGGCATCTGGTCGGCATCTTGGGAAACAACGGGCCCATTCAACCCAATGGCTCGGTCAAGGCAGCGCAGTTCATTCAGCTGTGTGACCAAAGCGGCACGCCATTGGTGTTCTTGCAAAACACGACCGGCTATATGGTGGGCTCGGCGGCAGAGAAGGGCGGCGCCATCAAACACGGCTCCAAGATGATTCAGGCCGTGGCCAATGCGCGCGTGCCCAAGTTCACCGTCGTGCTCAATGGCTCGTTTGGTGCGGGCAATTACGGCATGTGTGGTCGAGGCTTTGATCCCCGTTTCATCTTCTCTTGGCCGTCGGCTCGCACGGCGGTGATGGGGGGAGCTCAGGCCGCCAAAGTCATGGAGATCGTGACGCGCGGGAAGATGGAGCGCGCTGGCATGCCGGTGAACGACGCGATGCTGGAGGGCATGTCAGCCGAGATCCGAAAGCGCCTGGATGCGGAATCGAACGTGTTGTTTGGTACCGCTCGACTGTGGGATGACGGAGTCATTGACCCGCGAGACACCCGTCGCGTGCTGGCTATGTGTCTGGACATGGCGTCCGATGCCGATGAGCGCCATCTGCGCCCCAACGCCTTTGGCGTGGCTCGCATGTAAGGCGAGCGCATCAACTGATCTGATATCGAGGAGACAAAAACATGCAATTCACCCCTGAACACCTGGCTCTGTCGGAAACCGTCAAGCGCTTTGTTGATAACGAGCTGAACCCCTATATCGACCAGTGGGAAGAGGCAGAGATTTTCCCCGCCCACGAGGTCTTCAAGAAGATGGCCAACTTGGGCTTGCTGGGTGTGAAGTACCCCACCGAGTACGGCGGCCTGGGGTTGGACTTTTCCTACTCGATGGTGGTGTCTGAGGCGTTGGGCGCAGCAAACTGCGGTGGCGTGCCCATGGCAATTGGTGTGCAGACCGACATGTGTACACCGGCTCTGGCGCGCTTTGGCTCAGATGCCTTGCGCAAGGAGTTTCTGGCGCCAGCTATCGCGGGTGACATGGTGGGCTGCATTGGTGTGAGCGAAGTGGGCGGCGGCTCAGATGTGGCTGCGTTGAAGACCACGGCTCGCAGTGAGGGCGATGACTATGTCATCAATGGTTCGAAGATGTGGATCACCAATGCCATGCAAGCCGACTGGTGTTGCTTGCTGGCCAATACATCTGAAGGCCCGGTTCACTCGAACAAGTCGTTGATCATCGTGCCGATGGATGCCAAGGGCATCACCAAGCAAAAGATCAAGAAGATCGGCATGAATGCGTCGGACACGGCTCAGATCTTTTTCGACAACGTGCGTGTGCCCAAGCGCAATTTGATTGGTACCGAAGGCACGGGCTTCATGATGCAGATGCTGCAGTTCCAGGAGGAGCGTCTGTACGGTGCGGCCAATTCGCTCAAGATGCTGGATCGCTTGATTGACCAGACCATCGAGTACACGCGTGAGCGTCATACCTTTGGTCAACCTTTGATCAACAACCAGGTCATCCACTTCCGTATGGCCGAATTGCGCACAGAGGTGGAGGCCCTGCGTTCCTTGGTCTACCGTGCGGTGGAGGAGTATGTGGGTGGCAAGGATGTGACTCGCCTGGCTTCGATGGCCAAGCTCAAGTGCGGCCGCTTGATTCGCGAAACCACCGATGCGTGTCTGCAGTATTGGGGGGGCATGGGCTTCACCTGGGATAACCCGATTTCCCGTGCTTACCGCGATGGCCGTTTGGTCTCGATCGGCGGGGGCGCTGACGAAATCATGCTGGGCATTATCGCCAAGCTGGAAGGCACCTTGCCCAAGAAGGCGAAGTGATCATGGCGCAGTCACAAATGAAGACCTTGCTGGTGGATCACTCCGCCGGAATGTTGACCATCACGCTGAACCGGCCCGAAGTACGCAATGCCATGTCTATGGATATGGTGGGTGAGTTGACCGATGTGCTGGGCGGGGCCGAAGCCGACCCCTCGGTTCGTGTGGTAGTGGTGCGCGGCAGCGGTGGCCACTTTTGCGCGGGTGGCGACATTGGCGATATGGCCCAGGCCCGTATGAAGATGGCCGCTGGCGACCCAGATGCCATGGCTGCGGTGAACGCCAAGTTCGGCCGCCTGTGCTTGGCTTATGCGCGCTCGCCATTGCCCATCATCACCGTGCTGGAAGGCTCTGTCATGGGTGGAGGGTTTGGTCTGGCTTGCGTGTCTGACGTGACGCTGGCCTTGAACAATGTGGTGTTCCGCTTGCCTGAAACTTCGTTGGGTGTGGTGCCTGCTCAGATCGCACCATTTCTGGTGGAGCGCATTGGCTATGCAGAAGCCAAGCGCCTGGCCGTGACAGGAGGCAAGGTGGGGGCGGCCGAAGCTCTGGCGATTCGCCTGGTGCATGAAGTGCACGCCGATGCCGAGAGCCTGAATGCCTCGGTCAAGCAAGTGGCCGATCGCATGATGGCCTGCGCACCCGGTGCCATCGCGACCACCAAGAAGTTGTTGGCCCGCGCTCGCCTGGAAGCGCCGCAAGACTTGATCGAGGATGCGGCGCAGTTGTTCTCGCAAGCCATCCAGAGCGCAGAGGGGCAGGAGGGCACAGCGGCCTTCATGCAAAAGCGTCAACCGAGCTGGGTGCCTCAGGAGTCCTGAAGTGATCAACAAGATTCTGATCGCCAACCGTGGCGAGATTGCTTGCCGCGTGATCCGCACGGCGCGCAAGCTAGGGTACCGCACCGTGGCTGTGTATTCCGAGGCCGATGCGCGTGCGCCTCATGTCGATCTGGCCGACGAAGCGGTCTGCATTGGCCCCGCCCCTGCGTCCGAATCGTATTTGCGTGGCGAGCGTTTGATCGAAGTGGCCAAACAAACGGGGGCGAATGCCATTCACCCTGGTTATGGCTTCTTGTCTGAAAACGCGGGGTTCGCGCAAGCTTGTGCCGATGCCGGGGTGATCTTCATTGGCCCGCCTCCTGAAGCCATTCGCGTCATGGGTGACAAGGCCGGTGCCAAGGCCCGCATGATCGAAGCCAAAGTGCCCACGGCGCCAGGCTATCTGGGTGAAGACCAGAGTGAAGAGCGCCTGATGGCCGAAGCCGAGCGCTTGGGCTATCCCTTGTTGGTCAAGGCCGTGAGCGGGGGCGGTGGCCGGGGTATGCGTTTGGTTCATCAGCAGGCTGATCTGGCCCAGGCGATTGTGAGCGCCCGTCGTGAAGCGCAAAGTGCATTTGGCGATGGCACCTTGATGTTGGAGCGCCTGATCCTTAACGGTCGCCACATTGAGATCCAGGTGTTTGCCGACGCGCATGGCAATGCCGTGTACGTGGGCGAACGCGATTGCACGGCCCAGCGCCGTCGCCAGAAGGTGATTGAAGAGGCGCCATCGCCCGTGGTGAGCCCTGAGATGCGCGCCAGCATGGGCCAAGACGCCGTTGCCGCGGCATTGGCAGTGGGCTATCAAGGCGCCGGCACCATTGAGTTCATTGTTGACGACAAGCTGAACTACTACTTCCTGGAGATGAATACGCGCTTGCAGGTGGAACACCCTGTGACCGAAATGATCTCGGGATTCGACCTGGTGGAGTGGCAGTTGCGCGTGGCTTCGGGCCAGCCCTTGCCGGTCAAGCAATCTGACATCACCTTGACGGGTCATGCCATCGAAGCACGCCTGTACGCGGAAGACCCCTACAGCGGTTTTGCGCCTCAGACCGGTCCCATTCAATGGTGGCGACCCGAGCGAGCCTTGTATGAAGGCGTGCGCATTGACGATGGCATTCGGGAAGGCGGCGAAGTCACGCCGTTCTACGACGCCATGGTGGCCAAGCTGATTGTGCATGGTCGCGATCGTGACGATGCCATTCGACGCCTGATTGCGGTGCTGGACGATGCGCCCCTGCTCGGCCTGAAGAACAACTCGCGCTTCTTGCGTGATCTGGTGGATCACGCCACCTTCCGTAAGGGGGAGATGACCACCACGCTGATCGATCAATGGCTGGAAGAGGCCGAGCCGATCATGCAGCGGCCCGTGGCTTCGCGCGAGGCTGTGTGGGTGGCCGCTGCGGCCTTCAGTAAAAAGGACGCGGCCAAAGCCGGGCATTTGCGGTCTGCCAGTGTGGCAGCTTATGACTTGAAGTTGTTGGTCGAGGGGCAAACGCACTGTGTGCGAGTCCGCCCCGGGGCGGAGGGCACCGTTCAGTTGCGCATGCTGGGTGAAGCCGAAGGTGCCACCGTGAAGATTCTGGACCATGAGGCAGGCACCGCTGGCGGCACCTTGCGCTACGAACTTCATGGTGTACGCAAAAAGGTGCTGGCCGTGTGGGTCGGGGAGCATCTGCACCTCGTCATGCAGGCTGCCACGCATGTGTTCTCGGAGTTGTCGCCTTGGCCCTCGCAAGACCAGGCGAACGATCCGCGTCGTGCCGTGTCGCCGGTGGCGGGGGTGATTGCCCAGGTACTGGTCAAAGCAGGTGATCGTGTCGAAGCTGGGCAGCAACTGGTCAGCGTTGAGGCGATGAAGATGGAAATGTGGCTCTGTGCGCAAGCGCCGGGCGTGGTGAAGGCCGTGTCCGGATCGACAGGAGACCAGGTGCAAGCCCAGGCCCTGATCGTTGAGCTGGACCTGATCGAAACGGAAGCGAAGGAGTCATGATGAGCAACAACGCGAAAGAAGCCCCGAAAGACAAGGCGATCCTGACGTGTGCCCTCACCGGGGTGCTGACCAATCCCAAACAACACCCCGTGCCGGTCACGCCGGCGGAAATGGCCGCTGCAGCACGCGACGCCTACAACGCGGGTGCGTCGATCATGCACGTGCACCTGCGTCAGCAGATCGATGGCATGGGCCATTTGCCCAGTTGGGACCCTCAAGTCGCGGCAGAGATCGACATCGCCATTCGCGAGGCTTGCCCAGGCGTCATCATCAACCTCACTACCGGTGTGATCGGTAAGGACATCTCCGGGCCGGTGGCCTGCATCCGCCGCATCCGCCCTGAAATTGCCGCGTGCAATGCCGGCAGCTTGAACTATCTGAAGATCAAGGACGATGGCTCGTGGGCCTGGCCCCCCATGCTGTTTGACAACCAGGTCGACAAGGTCAAAGCCATGCTTGACGTCATGAAGGAAACCGGCACCAACCCCGAGTTCGAATGCTTCGACGTGGGCATTGTTCGCTCGGTGGGCATGTACAAGAAGAACGGCATGACCGATCACCTCGAATACAACTTCGTGATGGGGGTGGCCTCGGGTATGCCAGTTGATGCGGACCTGCTGGCCCTGCTGGTGAAGTACCGTGAGCCCGACGCCATTTGGCAGACCACCCTGATTGGTCGCCAGGAGATCTGGCCGGTGCACCAAGCTACAGCAGATCTGGGCGGCATGCTCCGTACCGGCGTGGAAGACACCTTCTACCTGCCCAACGGTGATCGCACCACCGGCAACGGTCAACTGATCGATGCATTGGCGCAATGCGCCCGCAATGCCGGTCGTGAAATCGCTTCCCCCGCTGAAGCACGCGCCATCCTCGGACTACAAGCAGGAGACAAACATGGGGCAACCAGCATTGTTGAAGGCCTTGCCGCCTGAGCAAGCCGATTCGCAGTCGCCCTTGACGCCGGTGCCTTCCAGTGCGGGCTTCATGTCGACACCAGCGCGTTTCCTGTGCTCGGCGCAGCGATACGCCACGCGGCCAGGCTATTTTGTTCGCGATGAAAATGGTTGGCAGCCAACCACCTGGGCGCAATACGCCGAGCAGGTTCAAGCGGCCGCCCGGGGTTTGATCGCCCTGGGTGTTCAGCCTGGTCAGGTGGTGTGCATTCTGGGTTTCAATCGCTCTGAGTGGATCATCATGGACATGGCTGCCATGCTGGTGGGGGCGGTGCCTGCGGGCATCTACTGGACCAGTTCCGTGCCCGAGGTGGAATACATCCTCAATCATTCGCAGTCGCCAGTCTTACTGATTGAAAACGACGAGCGGTATCAAAAGATCGCCGCAATTCGCCCCAGTCTGGCGCATCTCAAGCATGTGGTGCGCATGAAGGACGCTCAACCATCGAACCACGACACGATGGCGTGGGACGAATTCTTGCGCAAAGGCGATGCCAGTTTGCAAAAGAGGGTGGAAGAGCGGTTGCAGGCCATTCGACCCGAAGACCCCGGCACCTACATCTATACCTCGGGCACCACCGGCCCTTCCAAGGCTGTGGAGTTGACTCATGCTAACTTGTCCTGGAGCGCGCAGTCCTTGTGCGGTGCATTGGGGGCGACCGCAGACCAGCGTGTGATTTCGTATCTGCCCTTGGCGCATGTGGCCGAGCAAATGATCTCCGTGCACAGCCCAGCCTTGCAAGGCTTCCCGGTCTATTTCGCGCGCAAGCTGGAAGAGTTGAGTGACCATTTGAAAGAGGTGCGCCCCACCATCTTCTTTGGCGTGCCCCGCGTGTGGGAAAAAATGCACGCGGCCATTGTCGCCAAGCTGGAGGCCGCTACGGGAGCCAAGGCCAATTTGGCGCGGTGGGCGCTAGGCGTGGCCACGCAATGGCACGAGATTCGGCTCAAGGGCGACATGCCGGGGGCCTGGGCTACTTTGAAAATGCGCGTGGCCGAGGCCCTGATCCTGAAAAAGGTCAAAGCGGCCATTGGGCTAGACCAGGCCCACATGCTGGCCACTGGGGCTGCCCCCATTTCAGCCGAGATGCTGAAATTCTTCACGGGTCTGGATATGGTCATTCGAGAGGTGTACGGCCAGTCTGAAAGTTGTGGCGCAACCACCTTGAGCGTGCCTGGCGCGACCAAGCTGGGCTCGGTGGGGCGTCCGGTCGATGGGGCTGAGGTTCGCATTGCCGACGATGGTGAAATCTTCGTGCGGGGGCCCCATGTATTCAGAGGCTACGCAGGCAACCCCGCCGGCACGGCCGAAGCGTTGGTTGAGGGCTGGCTGGCTTCAGGTGACCTGGGCCACATGGACGAAGAGGGCTACCTCTACATCACTGGGCGTAAGAAGGACCTGTTGATTACCTCGGGCGGCAAAAACATCTCGCCAGCCAACATCGAGGCTGATCTGATGAACACCCATCTGGTTGAACACGCGGTGGTGTGCGGCGACGGACGCCACTATCTGACGGCCATGCTGACCCTGATGCCCGATGCGCTTGCTGACTTTGCACGGCAGCATCAACTGGGGGGTGACCACTTGCATCAGCACCCCACCGTTCTTGCCGAACTTCAAAAGGGCGTAGACCATGTGAATGGTCGGCACGCCAGGGTGGCCCACATTCGCAAGTTCGTGGTTTTGCCCCAATCGCTGACCATCGAATCCGGTGAGTTGACCCCGACCATGAAGGTCAAGCGCAAAGTGGTTCTGGACCGCTACCGCGAAGTGGTTGATGGGCTCTACCAGGACTGAGCCGCCGATCACGTGTCATCATTAGAGGTTTTTTGACACGTGATCAGGTAGTTTTGTGTTGACTGTTTCATCCATCGCCCAAGCCTTGGCTGGGGGCGTTTTGATTGGCTTGTCGGCCGCGCTGTTGCTCTTTGCCACCGGGCGCATTGCCGGCATCAGCAACATGGCGCATGGCTTGTTTTCCAGCTTGCGCGCGGGGCTTCAAACGGAAGCCACATGGCGTGCCGTGTTCCTGTTGGGCATGGTGCTGGGGGCCTCCGTTTGCTTCCTGTTCGGGTATGGAGCGGTGGGTCCTCGCGCAGGCATGTCACCCTGGGTCATCGTGGCGGGCGGTGCGCTGGTGGGCTATGGCACCTCCATGGGCAACGGATGCACCAGCGGGCATGGCGTGTGTGGGCTGGGGCGGCGCTCCTGGCGCTCATTGGTGGCCACGCTGACTTTCATGGCCACAGGTGGCCTGACCGTGTGGGTGGTGCGCCACCTCATCGCTGCCTGAGGTGCCCCATGTTGAAGCTGTTTGTTTGCTTGATTGCGGGCGCCTTGTTTGGCATGGGGCTGGCCCTGGCGGGCATGACCAACCCGATCAAGGTGCTTGATTTTCTCGATGTGACCGGGCACTGGGATCCCAGCCTGGCCTTCGTCATGGGCGGCGCCGTGATGGTCACTGTGGCGGCGTTCGCCCTCATTTTGAAACGCAGCAAGCCTTGGCTGGCCCCCCGCTTTTATTTGCCAAGCGCCGTCAAGGTCGATCGCCGATTGCTGGCGGGCGCCGCCATTTTCGGTGTGGGGTGGGGGCTGACGGGCTATTGCCCAGGCCCTGCGCTGGCTTCGGTGTTGTCCAGCAATACCGAGGTTTGGTTGTTCGTGCCAGCCATGCTGCTGGGTGGTTGGCTGGAGCGCACGCTTCACCCACGCCAGAAGTAGTGGGGGCTTGCGCTCAGTGCTGATCCGAAATCAGCCGCTTGCCTAGGCTGATCACCTCATCTTGGCCGTAGCCCATGGCTTCATAAAAGGCCATGGCCTGGAGGTTGCCGGTTCGTACCTGCAGGTTCAACTTCGGGCACCCCATGGCTTGCAGCGCTTGTTCGACATGGCGCATGACTTGCCGTGCCAAGCCTTGACGCTGCCAGCGGGGGTGGACCGCCAGGTAATTCACCCAGCCGCGATGTCCGTCAAAGCCGGCCATGGCAGAGGCCACGACTTGGCCGTCTTGCGTGCCGACAAAGAAGAGCTCTGGCTGCACAGCCATCTTGCGAGCGATGTCTTTGTGGGGGTCGTTCCATGGGCGCGTGAGCTCACAGCGCTGCCAGAGCTCGATCACAGCGGCCTCGTCGCTGGCTTGATAGGGGCGGATCTCCATGGACTCAGTCTAACTGAAGCCGTTTTTTGTCACGGCTTGTATCAAGCAGCAGACCGTGAACGGGGGCGGAGCTGACGACGCCACCGCATGCCATGTCCTGTGCGCCAAGCCACGGCGGCCTTGGGCCAGCAAGAAAATGAGGCGCTTGTGAATTCCCGCACGCGGGTCGGAGCCAGCGGTGGCAGCTTCCTCACACAAGCGGTGCGGGCGGGCATAGGCTCAATGAGGTGTCTGGAGAACCAGGAGCCCCTCATGATGGCAAAAACAGTCTGTTTCAGTTTGCTCGCAGCCTCTTTGTTGGCTGCGGCCAAGCCCGCATTTGCCGGGCCATTGGACGAATTCCGCAAGGACTTTGCCAAGGCGGTGTACGCCGGCTCGCCCGACCTGGTGCACGACCGCAACCCTCAGCCACTGCTGCGAGCGGTGATTGTGCTGAACGTGAAGATGGCCGACGACGGTCATTTCGTGGCCGATGTGCTGCGCACCAATGACGAGCAGCCTGAAATGCTGGCTCGAGCACTGGAAACGGTGCAGCGCGCCCAGGTGGATGCGGTGCCCGAGCCAGTTCGACAAGAATTGAGCCGCAACGGCTTTGTGGAGGCCTGGCTGTTCGACAGCGATGGCACTTTCCAGGTCAAAACCTTGGCCAAGCCGCAACGTTCGGGAACCTGAGCATCGATTGATTGCCGCACAGCACTTAGACTCGTGGGCGCTGCAATCATGCAGCGATTCGCGGGGGTTCTGTGTCGCGTCAATTGATCATTTACAGCCCAGCGGGCATCGTGTCTGCTGCGGCGCCTGTTCGTCGGGCCACCAAGCGCCTGACCGCCCTGGGGTTCGATGCATCGGTTGATGCATCGGCCCTGACCAAATACCAGCGCTTCGCGGGTGACGATGCCACCCGGCGAGACGCCATTCACCGTGTAGCGCAAGCCGCGCCCGCCGTGGCCTTGGCCACCCGCGGTGGGTATGGCTTGACCCGCCTGCTCGATACGCTCGATTTCAAGCAAATTGCGCACAGTGTTGAACAAGGCACAGCCTGGGTGGGTTACAGCGACGTGACGGCCCTGCAATTGGCCGCCCTGGCACACAAAGCCACGGGTCCAGCCAAACCAGGCGAGGGCGTGTCGGCAGGTTTTTGGGCCGGCCCTATGGCGTGCGACGACTTCGGACGCGACGATTCGCCAGAAGGTGGTGACGACGTCACCCAGGGATGTTTTGTGGAAGCCATGACCGGTGAGCTGGAAGCCGTGGGCTTTCGCACCGAGGCAGGCTTCGATGGCCTGGACGTGGTGGGCCGCCTGTGGGGGGGCAATCTGGCAGTGACCCAGGCCTTGTTGGGCACTCCGCATTTCCCCAAGATCAAAAATGGTGTGCTGTTCCTGGAAGATGTGAACGAACACCCCTATCGCATTGAACGTGCCTTGCTGCAATTGCATCAGGCCGGTGTGCTCGACAGCCAGCGCGCCATTGTGCTGGGCGCCTTCACCGAATATCGCCGCTCGCCGCTGGACCGTGGCTACACCCTCAAAACGGTCATCCACTATCTGCGCGAATTGACCCAGGTTCCCATCCTGACGGGGTTGCCGTTCGGTCACGTTCCAGTCAAGCTCAGCCTGCCTCTGGGGCGGCAGGTCAATCTGGTGGTTCAGGGGCGTGAAGCCTTCGTCATGTGGTGATGGTGTCCATGCAGCGTTTCGCAAGTTTTTGGGTTCGCACGGTCAAGGTGATCGCGTGTGGCGTGGCGACTGCCTCCATCGTGGGCTGCAACAACAGCCCCTATGCAGAAGGGGCATCGCAAGACAATGCGCTGTACACCGCCTTCAACGAGCGCTCGCCCCGGTATCTGGACCCGACCTCGTCCTACAGCAGCAACGAGACTCCGTTCACCTACCAAATCTACGAACCGCTGTACGGCTACCACTATCTCAAGCGGCCCTACACCCTGGTTCCTAAAACCGCCCAAGAGGTGGTTCAGCCACACTATGTGGACAAGGCTGGTAAGCCTTTGCCTGACGATGCGCCAGCTGACCAGATCGCCGAGAGCCGCTACACCATTCGCATTCGACCCGGGGTGCTGTTCTCGCCGCATCCCGCCTTTGCGCGTGATGCCAAAGGGGATTACCTCTACCATCACCTGACGCGCGAGCAGATCGGGCCAAAGCGCAGCCCCTGGGAGTTCGAGCAGACGGGCACACGTGAGTTGACGGCGGAAGACTATGTGTACGCCATTAAGCGGCATGCCACCACACGCACCGCTGCGCCAGTGTTTGGCGTGTTCAGCGAATACGTGGTGGGCTTGGCCGAATACGGCAAACGCGTCAAACAAGAAGACAAGAAGCTGCGGGCCAATTTGCCGCCCACCACGCGCGACAAGCCCTTCCTGGACTTCCGCCAATGGCCCCTGGACGGTGCCACGGCGCCAGACAAGTACACCTTGGTCCTGCGCATCAAAGGCAAGTATCCACAGTGGAAATACTGGATGGCCATGACCTTCCTGGCGCCGGTGCCCTGGGAGGCTGATGCCTTCTACGCCCAGCCCGGCATGGCGGGCAATGGCTTGTCACTCAACACCTGGCCGGTGGGTACCGGGCCCTACATGATGTGGACCTCGGTGCAAGACCGTCGGCACGTGCTTAAGCGCAACCCCAATTACCGTGGGGGCGTGTATCCCTGCGATGGGACCGACAAGGACCGCGCCGCAGGGCTGCTGAGTGATTGCGGTAAGAAAACGCCGTTTGTGGACACCATTGTCTTCAACCTGGAAAAGGAAGGCGTATCGCAAGACGCGAAGTTCCGCCAAGGCTATCTGGATCTGCCCGAGTTCGACCAAATGAGCTACGGCAATGCCTACAAGATCCAGATGGAAGACTCGGACAAGTTCAACAAAGAGTTCACCGACAAGGGCATTGTGCTGGCCCGAACGGTCGACCTTTCCAGCAGCTACATGGGTTTCAACTGGCTGGACCCTGTTGTGGGCAAGGGCGACACGCCCGAGCAGCAAACGCGCAACCGCAAGTTGCGCCAGGCCATTTCCATTGCGGTGGACTGGGATGAATACAACCGCATCTTTCCCAAAGCCGCTGGTGAAGTGGCGCACGGCCCCTTGCCGGGCGGCGTGTTTGGCTCGCGCCACGGCACGCAGGAGGGCGTCAACCCGATCACCCACCGCTGGGTGAATGGCCTGGCGGTACGTCGCACGGTGGAAGAGGCCCGCAAGCTGTTGGCTGAGGCCGGCTACCCTGACGGGCGCGATGCGCAGACAGGCAAGCCACTGGTGCTGTATTACGACTATGGGCGTCCCGCCACGCCCGAAGCCAAACCCATGCTTGACTGGACTGCCAAGCAGTTTGCCAAACTGGGTATTCAGCTCGAAGTGCGTGCCACCGACTACAACCAGTTCCAGGACAAGGTGCGGCGCGGCAAGCACCAGATCATCACCTGGGGTTGGTTGGCTGATTACCCTGATGCAGAAAACTTCCTGTTCCTGCTCTACGGGCCCAATGCCAAATCGGTGCATGACGGTGAAAACGCCGCCAACTACGTCAACGAAGAGTACGACCGCCTCTACAGCCAGTTGCGCTTCATGGATGATGGCCCAGCCAAACAGGCCGTGATCGACCGCATGGTTCGCATCCTGCAAGAAGATGCACCCTGGTCCTGGGGCTACTTCCCCTATGCGTCGGGCGCCTATCACCGCTGGGTGCATAACGGCAAACCCAGCATCATGGTTCGAGACCAGGCTCAGTACTACCGCCTTGACACGCAAAACCGCGTGCGCAGCCTGCAAGACTGGAACCAGCCCCTGTACTGGCCGTTTGCCATATTGTTTGCCCTCTTGGGCCTGATGGGGTGGGGCGCCTGGCATCTGTACCGCGTGCGCGAACAACAGACCGCCGTGGCCCAGGGAGATCGTTGATGTTGAGTTTTCTGATTCGCCGCCTGGGCTACGGTGTGCTCACCCTGATCGGGGTGAACCTCATCACCTTCATTCTGTTCTTCACGGTCAACACCACCGACGACATGGCCCGTATGAACGTGGGTGGCGGTAAGCGTGTCACACCCGAGCAGATCGAAAAGTGGAAGGCAGAGCGGGGCTACAACAAGCCCCTGTTGATCAATGCCGAGGCTCAGGGCCTGGATCGCGTCACCGACACCGTGTTCTGGGATCGTTCCGTGTCGCTGTTCGCGTTTGATTTTGGCCGGGCTGACAACGACAGCGCGGGTGACATCGGCTATCAGATCAAGCAACGCATGGGCGTGAGCCTGCAACTGACCCTGCCATTGTTTGTCATGGGCTTGGTGGCCAGCGTCATCTTCTCGTTGTGGCTGGTCATGTTCCGAGGCACCCAGGTTGACTTCTGGGGCGTGGTGGCGTGCGTGGTGATGATGTCCATCTCGGCGCTGTTCTACATCATCGTGGGGCAGTACATCTTTTCGCGCTGGGCCAAGTTGGCGCCTGTCTCGGGCTATGCCAATGGCTTGGATGCCATTCGCTTCCTGGTGCTGCCCATTGGCCTGATGCTGCTGGCCAACCTGGCGGGGCATGCCCGCTTTTATCGCACCCTGTTCCTGGAAGAGGTGGGCAAAGACTACGTGCGCACCGCGCGCGCCAAAGGCCTGCGCGACGGGCAAGTCATGAGGCGCCATGTGCTGCGCAATGCCATGCTGCCCATTCTGACCAGTGTGGGGGGCTCCTTGCCTGGGCTGTTCATGGGCGGTTTGCTGACCGAAAGCTTCTTCGGTATTCCGGGTTTGGGTGCCTACATGATGGATGCCATCGCCAGCCAGGACTTCGCCATCGTGCGCGCCATGGTGTTTCTCGGTTCGGTGCTCTATATCCTGTCCAACATCCTGGTGGACCTGGCCTATACCTGGGCAGACCCCCGCGTTCGCATGCAGTGAGGCCGTGTGATGATGACTTTCAAACCCGTCATTCTCTGGACCGATGTGGTCATGTGGGTGCTGCTGTTGGCCTTGGGGGCTTATGTGTGGCGCATCTGGCGTGATCCGGTCTTGCGAGCCACCTGGCGCCGTGTGTTCGAGAGCGGGGCGGCCGTGGCTTCCTGCGTGGTGCTGGGCACCTTGTTGGTCGTCACCATGATCGACAGCCTGCATTTCCGTCGTGCCTTGCCTACGGTGGCCGGTGGCGTGCCTGCGTTCGATACCCGTACCGAGTCGATGCTGGACCTGGCCTTGGCCAAACTCATTGGCAGCCGAGAGAAGAGCTACTCGCAGCCCTTGGCCACACACGGTTTCGTCAAGGAAACCGTGCCGCCGCAAGCTGGGGCCAAACCCAAACTGGACGCCTCTGGCGCACCCGAGTTGCCAAAGCGCGCCTATCCTCGCCTCAAGCACGGCGGTGCAGGCCTGGCCTCGCCAGAGCAGGACTGGGCTGGCGATGTCCTGGCTCGCCTGGCCTATGGCGGCCTGGTGGGGGGCATGGCAGCGTTGGCATTGCGCGTCGCCATGCGTTCAGCAATTCAGCATCAGGACACGCAAGCATTGGAACGCCGTCGCACCACCCATTGGCGAGCCATGTGGGTCAGTTTGTCTGTGGTTTTCACTCTGATCAGTGTGGGCTGTGCCCTGAGTTGGGGGCAGGGCTACCACGTGCTCGGTACCGATCGAACCGGCAACGATGTGCTCTACACCGCCATCAAGAGCGTGCGAACTGCCTTCGTCATTGGCTCCTTGGCCACCATCGCGACCCTGCCTTTGGCCCTGGCCTTGGGCATTGCCGCAGGCTACTTCAAGGGCTGGGTTGATGACGTGATTCAGTACATCTACACCGTGCTGTCGTCAGTGCCCAATATTTTGCTGATCGCGGCCTGCGTGCTGATGGTTCAGGTGTTTCTTGACAAGCGCCCCGAACTGTTTGAAACCGGGTTGGAGCGGGCGGATCTGAAGATATTCCTGCTGTGCGTCATTCTGGGCGTGACCGGCTGGGCTGGCTTGTGCCGCCTGCTGCGCGCTGAAACCCTCAAGCTGCGCGAACTGGAGTATGTGCAGGCCGCCACCGCGTTTGGCGTGGGCCCGTGGCGCATCATGCGCCGGCACATCTTGCCCAATGTCATGCACCTGGTATTGATCACCACCGTGCTGGAATTCTCCAGCCTCATCTTGTACGAAGCCGTGCTGTCTTACGTGGGCATTGGGGTGGACCCCGCCATGAGCAGCTTTGGCACCATGATCAACCAGGCTCGCAGCGAAATGGCGCGCGACCCCTTGGTGTGGTGGTCGTTTGCTGCCGCCTTTGCTTTCATGGTGACCCTGGTGTTGGCGGCGAACCTGTTTGCCGACGCGGTGCGCGACGCATTCGACCCACGCGCCAAGGTGGCCCGTCCCATGAAGATGAAAACCGCTGCGGCACTTGCCAAGAATTGAGGCCCGGGATGTTGCAAGTTCAAGATCTGTACGTGGGCCTCGATGCCGAAGCCGGCTTGGTGCGTGCCATTGATGGCATGAGCCTGACCTTGTCGCGGGGGGAAACCTTTGCCCTGGTCGGCGAGTCTGGTTGCGGCAAGAGCATGACTGCTTTGGCTTTGATGCGGCTCTTGCCTGACAACGGGCACATCCGTTCAGGCCGCGTTGCACTCAGCGCCGATGTGCCCGATGCCAAACCCACCGAGTTGTTGCGCCTGCCCGAGTCGGCCATGCGCCAGGTTCGGGGCGGCCGAGTTGGTATCATCTTTCAGGAACCTGCCACCAGCCTGAACCCCATCATGCGCGTGGGCGACCAGATTGTCGAAGCCATTGAGACCCACACCGGTCTGCGGGACGAAGCCGCTCGACGCAAGGCCATTGATTGGCTCAAGCGCGTGGGCATACCCGAACCAGAACGGCGGGTTGACAGCTACCCGTTCGAGATGAGTGGCGGCCAGAAGCAGCGCGTCATGATCGCCATGACCCTGGCCGCCGAGCCCGATTTTCTCATTGCCGACGAGCCGACAACCGCGCTCGACGTGACCATTCAAAAGCAGGTGCTGGACCTGCTGAAGGACCTGCAGCGCGAGCGCCAATTGGGCCTGCTGCTGATCACCCATGACCTGGGTGTGGTGGCTGACATGGCCCACCGCGTGGCACTGATGTATGCCGGCCAGATCGTGGAAGAGGCCCCTGCGGCAGAGTTCTTTGCACACCCCCGGCACCCTTACGCCCGTCTGCTATTGCAAGCCCTGCCCGATGCAGAACGCAAGGGCCAGCCCTTGGTGTCGATTGCGGGGACCGTGCCGCCTTTGTGGCAAACCTTTGAAGCCTGCCGTTTTGCCCCACGCTGTCATACAGCGCAAGACCGCTGCCGTCGCGAGGCACCCGTGCTGGAGGGCAACTCTCGGCTTGTACGCTGCTGGTTTCCGGCTGATTCGGGTCGTGCTGCTGGCGCGGCAGCCCATGCTGGGGGGGCGACGTTGCAGACCCCCCAGGCTGAACAGAGCTCAGGGGCAGCTCGCGTGCTGCTCGATGTTCAGGCTCTTCGCGTGGCGTTCCGCTCTTCTCAGGGCTTGTTCAAACCCGAACGGGTATTCGATGCCGTCAAGGACGTCAGCTTCCAGGTGTTGGCAGGCCAAACTCTGGCCCTGGTCGGCGAATCAGGCTGCGGCAAAACCACGACCGGTCGAGCTATTGTTCAGTTGTTGCGCGGGCAGCCGCAAATCAAAGTGGACGGGCAGGCCTGGCTGGACACCGCATCTGGCCGTCAGGATCTGTTCCAGTTAAGTGGCGCCGATTTGCTGACCGCGCGACGCTCGGTGCAAATGATCTTCCAGGATCCCTTTGCCTCGCTGAACCCGCGCATGCGTGTGTCCGACATCCTTCAAGAGGGCTTGTTGACTTTGCGCCCCGACTGGTCGGCTGATCAGCGCGACAGCAAGGTCAGACAACTCATTGAACAGGTTGGCTTGCGCGCCGATGCACTGGCGCGTTTTCCTCACGAATTTTCGGGAGGACAGCGCCAGCGCCTGGCCATTGCTCGTGCCTTGGCTGTTGAGCCTCAGGTGCTGGTGTGTGACGAGCCGACCTCGGCGCTGGACGTGTCTGTGCAGGCGCAAATCCTGAACCTCTTGCGGGAATTGCAAGATCAGTTGGGCCTGGGGCTGCTGTTCATCACGCACAACATGGGCGTGGTGTCTTATCTGGCTGACCGAGTGGCGGTGATGCGGCAAGGCGAAATCGTGGAGCAGGGCGATGCCGCCTCCGTGTTGAACCGGCCAGCACACGAGTACACCCGCTTGCTGTTGGCTGCTGTGCCCAAGCGGCCGGTTTAACCGAAATCAGAGGTACTTGTCGCCAGCCCGCCGGCTGCGCACGGCTTGGGCTGGCACGCCCATGGCCACCACATGGGGGCCAACCGGGCGGGTCACCACGGCGCCGGCGCCCACGATGGCATGTTCGCCAATTTCCATTCGGTGAATCAAGGTGGCCCCAATGCTGATCGCGGCATAGGGCCCGATCACACAGCCGCCACCTGTGGTCACGCCCGGTGCCAGGCTGGCATAGTCCCCCATCACAGAATCATGGTCTAGCGATGCTCTCGTGTTGACGATGCAATGCTCACCGACCCGGCTGTCTGGGTTGATGCAAGCGCCCGCCATCACCACCGTTCCCGAACCCATGACGACCCCTTTGCCAATTTGTGCACTGGGGTGAACGGCCGAAACAAAGGGCAGGCCAGGGCATAGAGCTCGGATGCGGGCCACCACTTGCGCGCGCACGAAGTTGTCGCCAATGCCCACGATCACGCCGGCGATCTGATGGGTTTGAATCAGATCGGGCAGGTGTTCCTCACCTCCCAGGACAGCGTGCCCCAGGGTCAGGTCGCCAATTTGCCGAAAACGATCCAGAAGGCCAATCAGCCTGTACTGCCCGGCCTTCTCCACCATGTCGATGATGACCTTGGCATGGCCGGATGAGCCCACGATGACGATGTTGTCCATGAAGGCAGTGTAATGCGGGCCAATCGATGCCGATAAAATCAGGTGTCGAAGCGGGCTCTGGGGCCCATGTGCTGTACCTGGTGCTGCTGTAGCACCCCCTCAGGAGTGGGCGATTGAGTGAGCAGATCCTTCCCGGCGATGAATACGCCATGCGCATCGCGCTGGACCAGGCCCACAACGCGTGGCTGGCTGGCGAGGTGCCGGTTGGGGCTGTCATCATGCGGCAGGGGCAGATCATTGCTACGGGCTACAACCGCCCCATCACTACGCACGACCCCACGGCCCACGCTGAAATCGTGGCCTTGCGCCATGCGGCCGATTTGCTGAAGAACTATCGCCTGCCCGAGTGCGAACTGTTCGTTACCCTGGAGCCCTGCGCCATGTGCGCCATGGCCCTGATGCACGCGCGCTTCAAGCGCGTGGTGTTTGCCGCGACTGACCCCAAAACCGGGGTGGCCGGATCGGTGATGGATTTGTTTGCCAGCAAGCAACTCAACCACCACACTCACATCGTGGGTGGGGTGCTGGCCGATGCCAGCAGCCAGTTGCTTAAACAGTTTTTTGCTGAGCGCCGAGCGCAGATCAAGGCCTTGCGCGATGAGCGGCGTGCGGCCGCTTCGCGCCAATCCTTGCATGGTATGGATGTCATCGAAGATGATGAACCCCTTCCCGTGGGGCAGATCATCGAATTGCCTGACGAACCGCTTTGAGTGGCCCTGAGCGTTGGGCTCTTTTTCTAGGAGCGCGTGATGAGAACTTTTGGCTTGTTATCGCTGATTCTGGCCCTGGTTATCGTAGGGCTGCTGGCTAAGAAACAGTTGAACACGACGCATCAAACGGCGCCCATCGCGGCTTCTCAGGCGGCATCCAGCGCGGGCATCGGTTCTCCCAGTGTAGGGCGCGCAGACGATGCTCCAAAACTGCAAGATCAGGTCAAAGACGATGTCAATAAGGTCATGCAGGACCGGGCATCACAAGTGAATCAAGGCCTGAGTGAAGCAGACAAGCCTTGAAGGCAGGATGGCGCATAAAAAAAAGGGAGCCCGTCGGGCTCCCTTTCGCATGATCGAATTGATCACATGCCGGCGTAGTTCGGACCGCCGCCGCCTTCTGGCGTGATCCACACGATGTTCTGTGTGGGATCCTTGATGTCGCAGGTCTTGCAGTGCACGCAGTTTTGCGCATTGATCTGCAGGCGGTCAGTGTTGTCTTCGTTCTTGACGAATTCATACACGCCAGCAGGGCAGTAGCGCGACTCGGGGCCCGCAAACTTGGCCAAGTTCACGTTCACGGGCACGGAAGCGTTCTTCAGTGTCAAGTGAGCGGGCTGGTGCTCGTTGTGGTTGGTGTTGGACACGAACACCGAGCTCAGGCGATCGAAAGTGATCTTGCCATCGGGCTTCGGATAGTCGATCTTGGCGCACTGCGAAGCAGGCAGCAGGCGGGTGTGATCGGCTTCGGTACGGCGGATGGTCCAAGGTGCGACCTTGATGCCCAGCTTAGGCAACAGCCACTGCTCGATGCCGGTCATGATCATGCCGACATACATACCCTTCTTGAACCATTGCTTGAAGTTCTTGGAGGTGTCCAGCTCTTCCTTCAGCCAGCTCTTTTCGAACGAAGCAGGGTAGGCGGACAGTTCGTCGTGTTGACGGCCACTGGTCACGGCGTCGAACAAGGCTTCGGCGCACAGCATGCCGGTCTTCATGGCAGCGTGCGAACCCTTGATGCGAGCAGCGTTCAGGTAACCTGCGTCACAGCCCACCAGTGCACCACCAGGGAACACGGTCTTGGGCAGCGACAGGATGCCGCCGGCGGTGATGGCGCGAGCGCCGTAGCTCAAACGCTTGGCACCTTCCAGCAAAGGCTTGATGCTGGGGTGGGTCTTCCAACGCTGCATTTCCTCGAAAGGAGACAGCCAGGGGTTTTGATAGTCCAGACCGGTGACGAAGCCCAGGGTGACCTTGTTGTCTTCCAGGTGATACAGGAAGCCACCACCGTAAGTCTTGGTGTCCATGGGCCAGCCGGCAGTGTGCACGACCAGACCAGGCTTGGCCTTGGCTGGATCGACTTCCCACAGTTCCTTGATGCCGATGGCGTAGCTTTGCGGATCCTTGCCTTCGTCCAGCTTGAACTTGGCGATCAGTTGCTTGCCCAGGTGGCCGCGCGCGCCTTCAGCGAAGATGGTGTACTTGCCCAGCAGTTCCATGCCCAACTGGAATTCGCCAGTGGGTTCACCGTTCTTGTCGATGCCCAGGTTGCCAGTGGCCACGCCCTTGACGGAACCATCGTCGTTGTACAGCACTTCAGCAGCAGCGAAGCCGGGGAAGATTTCCACGCCCAGCGCTTCGGCTTGTTGGCCCAACCAGCGAACCACATTGCCCAGGCTGATGACGTAGTTGCCTTCGTTGTGGAAGTTGTTGGGGATCAGGGCCTTGGGCGTGGCGATGGTGCCGGTTTCGGTCAACACCAGCACTTCGTCGCCAGTCACAGGTTGGTTCAGGGGGGCACCCAGTTCCTTCCAGTTGGGGAACAGTTCGCTCATGGCGATGGGGTCCATCACGGCGCCCGACAGGATGTGCGCGCCTGGCTCGGAACCCTTTTCCAGCACGACGACGTTGATTTCCTTGCCAGCCTTCTCAGCCAGTTGCTTCAGGCGGATGGCGGTAGACAGGCCAGCTGGGCCGGCGCCCACGATGACCACGTCGTATTCCATCGACTCGCGCGGACCAAACTGTTCAAGGATTTCCTGGGGCGTCATCGTGGTTCCTTATCTGTAGTGACTTGTGTTTGTCTTGGGGTATTTTCAGGTGCGCAATTCTACGGGTTTGTGGACCCATATTTCCAACAAAAAAAGCACGATCGTTCGCAAAATTCTGGCAAGATGCCTTGTCAAATTTATGCCAATGAAATGATGTGTGGCTTGCACCGTACTTTGTTGAATGTGCGGAGAAGTTCACGTGATAAGGTTTCTGAGGTTTCAGCTGTCGAAATGACAGCGCTTTGAGTGCTTGAGGAGCAACATTCATGAGTTACACGATTGACCTGTCTGGCCGCGTGGCCTTGATCACCGGCGCATCGAGCGGTCTGGGTGCGCAGTTCGCCCGAACTTTGGCCAAGGCCGGCGCAGCAGTCGTGCTGGCGGGCCGCCGTGTCGAGCGCTTGAAAGATCTGCGCTCGGAAATTGAGGCGCTGGGTGGTGACGCGCACGTGGTTGGCTTGGACGTGACCGATGTCGCCAGCATCCGTGCCGCAGTGGCGCATGCGGAAACCGAAGTGGGTCCGTTGGACATCCTGATCAACAATTCGGGCGTCAGCACCTCGGAGCGGTTGGTGGACGTCACGGAAGACGGCTACGACTACGTGTTTGACACCAACACGAAGGGCTCCTTTTTTGTGGCGCAGGAAGTTGCCAAGCGCATGTTGGCCCGCGCCAAGGGTTCGGCGCCAGGCACCTTCACAGGTGGACGCATCGTCAACATCGCTTCGGCTGCAGGCCTGCGCACCATGCCGCAAATCGGCGTGTACTGCATGAGCAAAGCCGCCGTCATTCACATGACCAAGGTCATGGCCGCTGAATGGGGCCGCATGGGCATCACCACCAATGCCATTTGCCCTGGCTACATTGACACCGAGATCAACCATCACCACTGGAACACCGATGCGGGCCAGAAGCTGATCAACATGCTGCCACGCAAGCGTGTGGGCCAGCCTAAAGATCTCGACGCCATGCTGGTGACCCTGTGTTCTGCTGAGAGCGATTTCATCAACGGCGCGATCATTTCCGCCGACGATGGCGTGACCGCGGCCTGACGCACCGACGCACTTGAAATCAAACGCCGCTGCCCTCAATTTCGAGGGCAGTGTCATTTGCACTCTTTGGAACCGAAACGAGTACCGCCATGCGTCTGGAAATTCCTGATCACAAGATCCTGGTCTATGAACTGACCCACCCGATTGCCTGGGGCGAAATGGATGCCCTCGGGCATGTCAACAACACGGTGTACTTTCGTTACATGGAGCAGGCCCGCGTGTCGTGGATCACGGCCATCAACGGCACCCTCAATGGTGCAGAAGACGGTCCGGTGATCGCGAACGCCTTCTGCAACTTCTATCGTCCACTGGTGTTTCCCGGCACCATCACGATTCGTTTGTATGTGGCCAACCCTGGTCGCACCAGCATCGATACATTCGTGTCGATCGAGCGCACAGACGACCCCGGCGTGGTGTACGCCGCCGGCGGCGCCACTTTGGTGTGGGTCAGCCTCAAAGATGGGCGAGCTTCTCCCTTGCCTGACGCTGTTCGCAAGCTGGCGACCACTGCGCCAGCCTTACCTGGGGCCGATACACCGCCTGCGCTGCCTGCCTGAGTCAATAGGGGCTAAGCATGGGGCCGCGTTTGCTTCGCGCAAAACGCGGCTTTTTTTCGTCTTGTTCTCTGGCTTTTTGGGGTGGACCCGGTGTACGCTTTCCATGTTGCAGTGCAGCGAAACGGCCACTTGATGTGGCCTGAGTTTTGCTGTGTTGCCGAACAAATAGCTAGGAGTGAACGGATGAACAAGGTCTATCCCGACGCGGCCAGTGCGCTGGCTGGGATTGTGAAAGACGGGCAATTGCTCGCAGTGGGTGGCTTCGGCCTGTGTGGAATCCCCGAGGCGCTGATTGATGCCCTGCAGGCCACCGGCGTCAAGAACCTGACGGTGATTTCCAACAACGCAGGTGTCGATGGGTTTGGCTTGGGCAAGTTGCTCAACACGCGCCAGATCAAGCGCATGATCTCCAGCTATGTGGGCGAGAACAAAGAGTTCGAACGCCAATACCTGGCTGGCGAACTGGAGCTGGAGTTCACGCCCCAGGGCACGCTGGCCGAGAAGTTGCGTGCTGGTGGTGCAGGCATTCCCGCTTTCTTCACCAAAACGGGCGTGGGCACCATCGTGGCCGAGGGCAAAGAAACCCGCGAGTTCGATGGTGAAACCTATGTGATGGAGCGTGCCTTGTTCCCCGAAGTGGCTCTGGTCAAGGCCTGGAAGGCTGACAAGTCGGGCAACCTGATCTTCCGCCGCACCGCTCGCAACTTCAACCCCGCCGCCGCCATGGCTGGCAAGCTGACCGTGGTTGAAGTGGAAGAGATTGTGGAAACCGGTTCGATCGACCCTGATTCCGTGCACCTGCCTGGTATCTATGTGCACCGCATCGTGCACAACCCGAACCCTGAAAAGCGCATTGAAAAGCGCACCATCACAGAAAAAGCAGGAGCATGAATATGTACCCCCACGTCACTTCTTTCCTGCCCCCCAAGGGGGCGCAAGCCTCCTTTGAGGCGGCTCTGCTGGAGGCTTGATCCATGGCCTGGACACACGATGAAATGGCCGCGCGTGCGGCGCAAGAACTGCAAGACGGTTTCTATGTGAACCTGGGTATTGGCTTGCCTACCTTGGTGGCCAACCATGTGCGTGAAGACATTGAAGTCTGGCTGCAGTCAGAGAACGGCATGCTGGGCATTGGTCCATTCCCCACTGACGATCAGGTCGATGCTGACATCATCAACGCTGGTAAGCAAACCGTGACCTGCCTGCCTGGCTCGTCGATCTTCGGTTCGCACGAAAGCTTCGCCATGATTCGTGGCGGCAAAATCAACCTGTCCATTCTGGGCGCCATGCAGGTGTCGCAAAAGGGTGATCTGGCCAACTGGATGATTCCAGGCAAGATGGTCAAGGGCATGGGCGGCGCGATGGACCTGGTCGCCGGTGTGGGCCGCGTGGTGGTGTTGATGGAACACGCTGCCAAGAACGGCGAGCATAAGCTGCTGCAGAACTGCACCTTGCCTCTGACCGGCGTGGGCGTGGTCGATCGCATCATCACCGAGTTGTGTGTGATCGATGTGACCCCCGACGGCTTCAAGTGCGTGGAACTGGCTCCCGGTGTTACACCAGAAGAGATCCGTACCAAGACCGGTGCGCACGTGCAACTGTCGCATCTGGAAGCCTGACGCGTTCGCGTTGAAGTGCTGCAAGGCCACCTTCGGGTGGCCTTTTTCATTGGGGTCCTGAGTGACAATGCGCCGATGGACTGGATGACTTCGATTCTGTTGCTGGCCAACCTGGCCCTGCTGGTGTTTCTTGTGTGGCGGCAGGAGGGGCGGGGGCACTCAGCCATGGACCAGTGGGGGCAGGCACTGAGCGAGCTACTGCGACAGCGCACCGAGCAGCTAGAGCGCGCCATGCGCGAAGAAGTGGCGCGGAGTGCGACTGGGACACGCCAGGAAATGGGCGGCACGCTGGCACAGTTTCAGCAAACCCTTCTGATGCAGCAGGGCGACCATGCGCGAACGCAGAACGAACAGCTGAAGCTCTTGTCAGACGCCAACGAGCGACGCCTGGCCGAGGTGAGGGCCACGGTCGAGACACGGCTGCAGGCCTTGCAGGCCGACAATGAACGCAAGCTGGAACAGATGCGTCAGACCGTGGACGAGAAACTCCACGCCACACTCGAGGCCCGCCTGGGCGAAAGCTTCAAGCAAGTGGCCGAGCGGCTCGACTTGGTACACCGTGGCTTGGGTGAAATGCAGCGTCTGGCCAGCGATGTGGGCTCGCTCAACCGCGTGCTCAACAATGTGAAGACGCGGGGCATTTGGGGGGAAGTGCAATTAGCCGGTTTGCTGGAACAGGTGTTCACCCCTGAGCAATATGCCGTGAATGTGGAGACCGTGCCCGGCAGCGGGGCGCGTGTCGAGTTCGCCATTCGCCTGCCCGGCCAGGGCGATGCAGACCAGGCCTTGTGGTTGCCGATTGACGCGAAGTTTCCGCGTGAAGACTACGAACGCCTACTGGATGCGCATGACCGAGCCGATGCCCCAGCGGTGGAGCAGGCCGCCAAGGCACTGGAGCAGCGTTTGCGCAACGAGGCGCGCAGCATCAAGGAAAAGTACCTGGCGCCACCCCACACGGCAGACTTTGCCATTCTCTTCGTGCCCACCGAAGGCCTATACGCAGAAGCTTTGCGGCGCCCCGGTTTGGTCGAGGCCATGCAACGCGAGCACCGAGTCATGCTGGCGGGGCCCACCACTTTGTTGGCCACTTTGAACAGTCTGCAGATGGGCTTCCGAACCTTGGCGCTGGAGCGCCGATCAACCGAGGTCTGGCAAGTTTTGGGGGCCGTGAAAACCGAATTTGGCAAGTTTGGCGATGTGCTGGCCAAGACCCGGCGCAAGCTCGACGAGGCCAGCAGCGTCATATCATCGGTGGAAACGCGCACCCGCGTCATGGGGCGTGCACTCAAGCAAGTGGAGGCCGCGCCGGAATCGCTCACGCAGGCGCTGTTGCCTCAGGTCCCGGCTGATGTCGATGCAGGCGTGGACGGCAATGCACCGGATACGTCATCTTCTGTGGCTTGAGAGGCCTGAGCTGGATAAGGTATCAGCGGGGGCAGCCCATTGATGCGGCCCGACTGCGCTGGGCCTCCAGCGCATCGGCTGAAGGCTGGTCTTCTACGCGTGTTGGCCAGCCTTGCATGTGGCGCTCAGTCAGGCTTTTGAGGGCGCGAATCCAGGCTGGGTCGTCGTTCAGGCAGGGAATGTATTCAAACCGTTTGCCACCGCTACCCAGGAACGCCGCTTTGGCTTCCATGGCAATTTCTTCCAGCGTTTCGATGCAATCGGCCACGAAACCGGGGCAGATCACATCGACCGATTCAATGCCTTGCTGAGCCAATTGCTTCAGCGTGGGCTCGGTATAGGGTTCTAGCCATTTGGCACGACCAAAGCGGCTCTGGAATGTGACCACGTATTCTTCCGGCGGCAAGCCCAAGCGGTGAGCCAGCAGGCGCGCCGTTTTGTGGCATTCGCAGTGGTATGGATCGCCTTTGAGCAGCGTGTGGTGCGGCATGCCGTGAAAGCTCATCACCAACTTGCGGGCTTTGCCGTTCTGGCGCCAATGCTGTTCGACTCGCTGGGCCAGCGCATCAATGTAGCCCGCATCGTCGTGAAAGCGACTGACCACGCGAATTTCCGGCAGATTCCGAACGGTCAGGCCCCAGCGGTAGACATCATCGAGCACGCTGGCTGTGGTCGCGCCTGAGTACTGCGGATACAGCGGCACGATCAGGATGCGCGTGACACCCGCTTGCTTGAGCCCATCCAGCTCTTTGGCGATGCTGGGTTGGCCATAGCGCATGGCGTGGCGCACGATGACCTTGTGGCCGTCTTCGCCAACATAGCCTTGCAGCAGCTTGGTCTGCTTTTCAGTCCACACACGCAGTGGCGAGCCTTCAGGCATCCAGATGCTGGCGTACTTGGCTGCTGACTTGGCGGGGCGAACCCGCAAGATGATGCCATGCAGGATGGGTTTCCATACCAGCGACGGAATCTCGACCACACGTGTGTCACTCAGAAACTGGCCGAGGTAGCGGCGCAGGGCGCTGGCTGTGGGTTCGTCCGGCGTGCCGAGGTTGACCAGCAGGATGGCGGTCTGGGGGATTTGTCCGTGTCGGTAGGCCGGCTCGGGTCGATAGTTCATGGGGCAGGTGGCAAGAGTTCTGTTGCCAGACGGCAAAGAATGTTAGTCACCTCAATGATATCGATCGGTTTGGTCCAATAGCCGGTGAAGCCTTCGTTGTGCGCCTTTGCGACATCTTCTGGCATGGCATCGGCCGAACACATGTAGGCCGGGGCGCTTTGCAGGCCTGGAACCGTGCGCAAGGCTCGGAGCACCTCGAAGCCAGACATGCCTGGCAAATGGGCATCCAGCACCAGCACGTCGGGTGTTTTTTCTCGTGCCACCTCAAGCGCCACTTGCCCGTCTTCTGCTACTTCAAGTTCGATTTGGGCGTAGGGCCTCAATGCCTCTTCGAAAAGCATGGCATTGATGCGGTTGTCTTCAACGTAAAGCACTCGCAGTGGGCGCGTGCGTGGGGAAGCATCAGACGTCTCAGACGTGAGGTTCATCATGGTCGAAAAATTCGACCAGCCGCCTGATGCCGGGAAGGCTGGCTGGGGGTGGGCTGAAACTGCTGGCCGCATGACAGAGCACACCGGGTCCCGGAACCCGGTTGGATTCGAATTTCCATGCGTCCTCCCATGGCTTCGATCAGCAAACATGTCAATGATAAGCCCCTGAGCCACACCGACGTTGTCAGAAGTGTCACATCTGAGCATTTGAATGCGTGAGCTGATGCGTCAGCGCCGCACCTCGGATGAAATGTGTTGAACGGACAGGGTTGGCTCTGACAGGACTAACTGAGTCCTGTGTAGGAAACGATGTCAGATGGGCTCGACGTCGCCGTAGCTCAGCACTTCGAACCGAATTTTGGCTGCGCTGGGGTCGTTGGGGGTGGTGCCCAAATAGATGGAGCCGGTGCCGTGCAGGGTGCAGGTGCCGCGACGCAGGGTCAGCACCTGTTCGTCGTGGTCGAATTGAACGTGGGTGCCGTTGTAGCTTTGGTCGCTTAGATAGAAATGTCCGCTGTGCGACTCAATTCGGGCATGGGTGCGCGATACGCGCGAGTCATTGATGCAGAAACCCGCCTGAGGGCTACGGCCCATTTCCAAGGGCATCTCCGCTGTGGTGTAGGTGCGGTCGGCCTCGTCATTGAAGAGGCGAATGCCTTCGGGCATTTCCGCGCCAGAGAGCTCGATGTGCATGGTGGTGACCGTGTCGCCAAAGCGCCGGTTTTCCATACGCAGTACGGCGACCGGCTCTTTGCGGCCGCGGAGGTGCAGTTTGTCGATGCTGCGAAAGCGCGATTGCAGATCGGATGGCAACTGGCGGTGCAGGGGGCCGGTGATCAGGGTTTCATTGTCACCGGCCAAGTCGAGGATGCGCGCGGCCACGTTCACGGCATCACCAAAGCAGTCGTTGTCGAGTTCAACAATTTCGCCCCAGGCCACGGCAGTTTTGAGCTTGATGGCCGTTTCCTTGCCGGGCAGTCCGCCCGGCACCACGGCGGAGCGTTCGAGCGACTCTTGTAGGCTGGCGGCGGACTCTACCGCTCGCTCTGGGTCGCGAAACACGGCCATCAGGCCATCGCCCAGGGTTTTGATGACGCGGCCGCCATTGCGGGCCACGATTTGTCCGAGCATGGCCAGGCTGTGCGTGACAACCGTGGCTGCCTCGCTGTTGCCTAGTTTCAGGTACAGGGCGGTGCTGCCTCGAAGGTCAGCAAACAGCACTGCACATTGGCGCGTATTGCTCATGCCGGCATCTTGACGTGAAATCCTGCCGGGTGGTGTGAAGAAATACGCACATTTCGCTGGCTGATTCGTTTCAGCAGGCAAAAGAAAACCCGGCCTAGGCCGGGTTTCAGTGGGGCTGTCTGGAAATCAGAGATTGTCCAGATAGGTGCGCAGTTTGTCCGAACGCGAAGGGTGCTTGAGCTTGCGAATGGCCTTGGCTTCGATCTGACGGATGCGCTCGCGGGTGACGTCGAACTGCTTGCCGACTTCTTCCAGCGTGTGGTCTGTCGACATTTCGATGCCGAAGCGCATGCGCAGCACCTTGGCTTCGCGAGGGGTCAGGCTGTCGAGGATGTCCTTGACCACATCGCGCAGACCGGCCTGCATGGCCGCCTCGATTGGCGCGGTGTTGTTGGTGTCCTCGATGAAATCGCCCAGGTGGCTGTCATCATCGTCACCGATCGGCGTTTCCATGGAGATCGGCTCTTTGGCGATCTTCATGATTTTGCGGACCTTGTCTTCCGGCATTTCCATCTTGGCAGCCAGCGTAGGCGCATCGGGCTCGAAGCCGAATTCCTGCAAGTGCTGACGCGAGATGCGGTTCATCTTGTTGATCGTTTCGATCATGTGAACCGGGATGCGGATGGTGCGGG
>CAYVOP010000027.1:0-31746 GCA_964453105.1 uncultured Aquabacterium sp.
GCTTGAAGGCGGCGCGGATCAGGCGGTTCAGGCCTGGCTCGTCCTGGCCCATTTCCGCCAGGAACATGGCGCGGTCTTCGTCTTCCATTTCAGCCAGTTCGGCCTCGGTCTTGGCGCAAATGGCCACCACGGCCCCCTTTTGCGCGGCTGCGTATTCCTTCAGTCGGTCCAGCAGAGGGTTGTTTTCAAACCCGGTTTCGGACACGTTGCCCACGAACATGGCGGGCTTGGCGGTAATCAGGCACAGCGGCTTGAGAATGGCCAATTCTTCCTTGCTGAAGTCGATCGATCGCACGGGTTGGGCTTGATCCAAGGCTGCTTGGCATTTTTCCAGCACCTTGACCAGGGCTGCCGCTTCCTTGTCGTTGCCAGAACGTGCCGCCTTGTTGTAGCGGTGCAGGCTCTTTTCAACCGTACCCATGTCGGCCAGGCACAGTTCAGTCTGAATGACTTCGATGTCGGCAATGGGGTCGACCTTGCCGGCCACGTGGATCACGTTGTCGTCTTCGAAGCAGCGCACCACGTTGACGATGGCGTCGGTTTCGCGAATGTGCGAGAGGAACTGGTTGCCCAGACCTTCGCCCTTGGACGCACCCGCCACCAGGCCGGCAATGTCCACAAACTCCACGATGGCCGGCAGAATGCGCTCGGGCTTGACGATCTCGGCCAGCTTGTCCAGACGGGGATCGGGCACTTCCACCACGCCCACGTTGGGTTCGATCGTGCAGAAGGGGTAGTTCTCAGCCGCGATGCCGGCCTTGGTCAGGGCGTTGAAGAGGGTGGACTTGCCGACGTTGGGCAGACCCACGATGCCGCACTTGAGGCTCATGGATGTTCCTGAGGAGTGTTGGATTCAAAACCCGGCATTTTACGCCCCCCCTGGCGTGTCTGGGGTGTGCCTCTCTCTCAAAGGTGCTTGCGCAGCCCAATGCGCCAATTCGCGCAGCAATTGCTGGCGATTCACTGGCTTGGTCAAGATCGCATTCATGCCAGCCTGCAGGCACAGTTCCCGGTCTTGCGGGAAGGCGTTGGCGGTCAACCCTACCACGGGCACATCGCGTGACAGTTCTCCAGCCTCCCCGTCGCGCAGGCGGCGGGTGGCCTCCAGCCCGTCCATGTCGGGCATTTGCCAGTCCATCAGCACCACGGAGGGGCGGTGCGTCTTCAAAAAGGCCAAAGCGCTTGAGCCCGAGGCCATGGTGTGAACCACGGCACCCGCCTGGGTCAGCACGTCGCTGGCCAGCATGCAGTTCAATTCGTCGTCATCCGCAACCAAAACCGTGTGGCCATGCAGGGAAGTTCTGGGCTCAGGGGTGATGGGGGGAGGCGCGTCGCTTGCCTGTGCTTCTGGCAAGGGCAGGTCGATGTCAATGCGAGTGCCCAAGCCGGGGGTGCTTCGCAGCGACAAGCGTCCGCCCATCAGGGCCACCAGCTCTTTGGTGATGGTCAAGCCCAAACCCACGCCTGAATTTTTGCGCGTGCTGGCGTTGTCGATTTGATAGAACGCCTCAAACACCTTGCTTTGGTGCGCTTCATCCATGCCAGGGCCGGTGTCGATCACACTGAATCGAATCCAGGGGCCTGCGGGATGCGTTTGTTCGGACTCGGGCGTAGGGCCAATCGACACAGCGACATGGCCCTGCTGAGTGAACTTGCTGGCATTGCCCAGTAGGTTGATCAAGATCTGGGTCAGGCGTAGTTCGTCGCCCATGCGCTTGCCCGCGAAGTGTTCAGGCATGCCAGTCAGCAGCCGCAAGCCTTTCGCTTCCGTCAGGGGTTTGACGGCATCGCTTGCTTTGCGCATAACCTGTTCCAGGTCGACGGCCTGAATCTGTGGTTTCAGCTGTCCTGATTCAATGCGAGACAAGTCCAGAATCTGATCGATCAGACTGAGCAGGTGGTGCCCACTGGTCTGAATCGTGTCAAGCAATCGCTTGTCCCGGTCTTCGTCCAGCGGAAGGCCAGCCCGGTCAGACAGCAAATCGGCCGAGACCAGCATGGCGTGCAGCGGTGTGCGCAGCTCATGGCTCATGACGGCCAGGAAGCGGCTTTTGGCCTGAGAGGCCGTTTCTGCGGCGTTCTTGGCTTGTGCCAACTCATCGGTGCGGTCTTGTACCCACGATTCCAGCGCTTGCTGTGCATCGTGGGTGCCATCGTCGCGCCCGGCCACGATCAAGCCAATGCCGTTTTTCAGTCGGTCGACACTGGTCAGGCAAAGCAAGAAGGTCAGCTGCATCAAGGCGCCATTGACCAGGAACGACTGCATGGCCTCGCGCCAAGCTGGGTCACCGTGGATGGATTCAAGCAATGCCGCAGGCAGAGCCACCAGACCCAGCAGCCCCAGCGATAAGGCCACCGCCCACCGCCAGGGAAACGCCAACTGAAATGCCAGGGCAATCACCGGCATCCACATCAGGTTGTTGACCAAAAAGTAGGGGGAGGGCGTGCTGGAGCCCATGAACAACACGCTGACCGAACTGGCGACGAAGTACGCTGCAAAGGCGAATACCCCGATTCTCTGCGTGGTCACCATGGAGTTGGGGTAACGCTTCAGCCCCGCATACAAGCCCAGCATGACCAGGGCAAACAAGGGTTGGGCCCACCGGTCGTGGGGGGCTGCGATGTTGAAGAGGCCTTCAAATACCCACATGGCCATGGTGGCCACAGACGCGATCAAATACAGGCGCAACAAGGTTTTGCGCTCGATCAGCGACAGATATCGCTGGTGACTGGCGTTGGTGCCCATGACTGCAGGTTCAATTCGGTGGAACAACACAAAACCATATTAGATTAGCGGATGGACTTCCTGCGGTATCAGGATGTGTTTTGTTGAGGCGCCCGTCCCTGGGCGACTTTGCGGGTGAGCGTGATGTCGGCGAGTCAATTCGATGTGTGTGTGAGCGGTTCCGGTGCCGTGGCCATGAGCCTGGCGCTGGCCTTGTCCCGTGAGGGGTGGAGCGTGGCCTGGGCCAAGTCGCCCCAGGTAGCGCCCACGGGGTCGACCGACATTCGCACCTATGCGCTCAATGCGCGGTCCATTGCCTTGCTGGAGCGCCTGCGTGTCTGGCCGGCGCTGAAGCAATGGTCGGCGCCGGTGCTGGAAATGGACATCCGTGGTGACGAATCTGGCACTTTGACGTTTTCTGCCTGGCAGCAAAAGGTCAGTGAGTTGGCCTGGATTGTCGATGCCGGGGCACTGGAGCGCCTGCTGGGCCAGGCGCTGGAATTCGCGCCTCGGGTTGAAGTCGTGCCGCCCGTGACGGAGAAGGGCCCAGCGGTACTGGCCAACCTGCTGGCCGTGTGTGAGGGCAAGCAGTCCACCACCCGTGCGGCCTTGGGGGTGGAATTCACCCGTCAAGACTACGGGCATTGGGGCGTGGCCGCGCGTCTGAAGGCCACGCAGCCTCATCATGGGGTGGCGCGGCAATGGTTCCGCTCGCCAGATATTCTTGCTTTGTTGCCCTTCAACGATCCCGATCCGCTGTCGTCTTATGGACTGGTCTGGTCCGTGCCCAAGGCGCGGGCAGAGCATTTGTTGGCCCTGGCGCCTGAAGACTTCGAGCGTGAACTCAACGATGCGATCTATCAATCAGACAGCGACTTGGCTGCTCGGGTGGGGGCCTTGTCCCTGACATCCTCCGTGGCGGGCTGGCCGCTGGCGCTGGCCAAGGCCAATCGCTGGGCGGGGGCGGGCTGGGTACTGGTGGGCGATGCGGCGCATCAGGTCCATCCGCTGTCGGGGCAAGGTTTGAACCTGGGGCTGGCTGATGTAGACGCCCTGGTATCCGTGCTGACCGATGCGCGCAAGCGCGAACCCTGGCGTCAGCCGGGCGACGAGCGCACGCTGAACCGTTATGTGCGCCAGCGCCAGTTGCCCATCCAGGCCATGCAAGGCCTGACCGATGGCTTGCTCAAGTTGTTTGCCGATTCGCGTGGTCCGGTCAAAGACCTGCGCAATGCCGGCATGTCTCTGGTTCAACGCATGACGCCAGTCAAGCAGTGGCTGGTGGGGCGTGCTTTGGACGCTTCCTGAAAAGGGTATTCATGACAGTGATTTCGCTTCGTCGTCAAGCCGCAGGGCGGTTTGCCAAATGCTCTGTTAAATGGTCTGTCGCCCTCGCTGCGGCGTGTTGCGCATGGTCTGTGCAAGCAGGTGAACTGCCTGCAGCGCAATTGGCTGCGATCAAACAAAAGCTGGCGCGCTTGCCCGATGCGCCCCCCATTGATGGGGCACAGACCGGGCCCTTCTCGGGCCTGATCGAAGTGCGTTCGGGCAACAACATCTACTACACCGATGCCAATGGCGACTTTCTGATTGAAGGCCATGTCATCGACACCCGTACCGGCAGGGATCTGACCGATGCTCGGGTTGAAGAGATCAGCCGCATCGATTTCAATACCTTGCCTCTGCGTGATGCCATCGTCTGGAAAACCGGCACGGGCAAGCGTCGCGTGGCCGTGTTTGCCGATCCGAATTGCGGTTACTGCAAGCGCTTGGAAAAAGACCTGCAGCAGCTCAAAGACGTGACCGTGTACACCTTCATGGTGGCCATTTTGGGCGACGACTCCAAAGTGAAGCTGGACAACATCTGGTGCGTGCAAGACCGCACCCAGGCCTGGCGTGACTGGATGCTGGCAGGCGTTCAGCCTTCGCGCACATTTGGCATGTGCGCATCACCCGCTCAGCGCAATCTGGCTTTATCGCAGCGCCTGGGTATTCGGGGCACGCCTGCCATCTTCTTTGAAGACGGCACCCGCATTGGTGGTGCGGCTGCCGCTTCGGTCATCGAGCAGCGCTTGGTGAAAGCCGCTCAAAAGTAATCGGTCAGTCTTGAGCGCCCACCTGCTGAGGCGGGCGCTCCATCTGCATGTCCATGGTGAACTGCTTGTCACGTGGTCCGTCTGTGCGTTCGGCATAGATGCGCACCGGTAGATATTGCAGATTCGGTGCAAACCAGATTTCAATCGGGGGCAAGGGGCTGCCGGTGTCGATCAGTTTGCGTGGCTTGACATGGAATGTGTTGAGCGGGCCCATGGGGGAGTCGATCATCTCTTCATTCACGATGTCCAGCACAACGTCCTCCAACTGTTTGGCGGTCGCCACCTTCACAGGAATCGAGTTGCCAGGCTTCAGAAGGCTCGGATCCAGAGTGAACCGATATGCCAACTGGATGATGTTGCTGATCAGATCCTGAACGCCTGGGGGGCGAGGCGACTTGTCGCCGTTCGCAAATGTGATTTCGTCTCGATCGAAAACAATGGATCGCACAGGGGCGTCAATGAACATGCGGCGCCCCTTGGCTTCATTGCGCGTGGGGTAAAGGCCATCGGGTGTGATCTCACCCTCACTGGTGGCCTGAACGGAGAAGAGTCCGCCACCAACCTGAATGTCCATGTGGACCTGGTATCGGTTGTCCTGGCGAAGCCATTCCACCGCCGAGGTGCCCGTGATGGGGCCGCGGAAGTAGCCATCCAGCTTGAAACTGACTTTGGTGGCTTTCGGCCATTCAAATGTGGGCCCCTTCGCCGGGCTGCTTGGCGTGGAAGCGGGTGCCGGCGGGGCTTCTGCCACTTTCGTGGGGGCCGAGGCAGCTGGGTCAGCTGCGGACGCGGCCGATGCCGCTTCCGCGACAACGGCAGACTTGTCCTCCTCTTGTGAGGCCTTCTTGGCGGGCGGGGGCACTTTCCGCTTTTTGGCTTTGCCTGATGCGCCTGGCGCTTGAGGGGCCGGTGCGGGGCGTGCGACGCCGACAGGCGGAGCGGTCAGCTTGACCTCCTTGACGTAGGTCGCTTCCATTCGCTTGATCTTCGATTCGTTGGCATCTTCCGTCGTGGGCAAAGTTCGCCCCACCTGATCGGTGACCAGGAAATGCAACAGCACCGATGCCGCAGTTAAACCCGCCAGCACCCAGCCTTGTCTACGGCGGCGTGAGGTCTGTGTTGGGTTCATGCCCTCAACCATGCCTGTCGAAGTTGTCTTGCACCCGCTTCAGGATTGGTGGCTGGCAGCAGTTGAATCAGCTCAAGGCTTGCCCCCATCATGGGGGGCGATGCAGCGCGGCGGCTGCCTTTGCTTTGAGTCTGGGCATCCAGTGCGGGCAAGGTCAAGGTCATCACGATCTGATCGCGCGAAACCAGCAGCCGTTGCTCAGCTTTCGGGGTGTGCCAGGTTTGAAGGTCTTCCACTTTGCGCAATCGCCATGGGTCCAGGGCCAGTAGCTCGTCTCCGGCGCTCAAGCCCATTCGTTCGGCCAAGCCATGGCGCATCACGGCTTGTACTCGCAAGCTGCCATTGGCCTCGCTCAAACGGGCGCCAAGGCGTTGTGGCAGCGGCGCGGGCTTGGCATTCCATGCCACGGCGGCGCCCGCAAGCAAAAGAGGCAAGGGCAGTTCAACGGTGGTTTCCGTCCATGCGTGCAGTACTTCCGCCCAGGCTGCCGCCACACCGCGGGCCCGGTAGGGCAGGTCTTTTGGGGGCAGTTGTTGTGCTTCATCGGCCAATGCTTGCGCGATGTCGGCATGGGTAATGGGGCGAGCCAGTTGCCATAGCTTGAGCATCACGCCATCCAGCGTGGGTTGCGATCCATCGACGGGAGACAGTTGCCGCAAGCTCAAATCCAAAGCCAGCGCCACCAGACTGCCCTTGGTGTAGTAGCTCACGGTGGCGTTGGCAGAGTTTTCGTCGGGGCGGTAGTACCGAGTCCAGGCATCGAAACTGGCTTGCGCCACGCTGTACTCATGCCGGCCTGGTGTGGCCCAGACTTGGTTGATGGTCTTGCACAGCAGCTTCAAATAGGTTGCCGAATCGATCAAACCTGTGCGCAGCAGAAACTGGTCGTCGTAGTAGGACGTGAAGCCCTCGAAAAACCACAATAGGCGAGTTGCGTTTTCGCCGGTGTAGTCATAGGGAGCGAACTCAACGGGTTTGAGTCGCTTGACGTTCCAGGTATGGAAGTACTCGTGGCTGATCAGGCCCAGCAAGGTCACATAGGCATCTGATTTGGCTGTGTTTCCCACGCGTGGCAGGTCTTTGCGACTGCAGATCAAGGCCGTGCTGCGGCGGTGCTCCAGTCCACCGTAGCCGTCTTCCACCGCATTGAGCATGAACACATAGTGGTCAAACGCGCATTTGCGCTTGCCGTGCCAGAACTGAATCTGGGCTTCCACGATCTTGCGGGTGTCAGCTAGCAAGCGTTCGCCATCGAAATCAGGGGGGGCTCCCGCCACCACAAATTCATGCTTCACCCCTCGGGCAGTGAATGCCCCGCGCCAGAAGGTGCCCAGCTCAACCGGGTGATCAACCAGCTCATCGTAAGACGATGCCTCGTAATCGCCCACGCCAGCACGGTTCACCTTCACCGCTTTCAACGCGGTTGCCACGTCCCACCCCTTGGGTAGGCTGGTAATACGCAACTGCTGGGGTTCTTCATCGCGCCCATCTACTTTTAGAAAGACGCTGGTGCCATTGAAGAACCCGCGGCGAGCGTCCAGGAATGCAGCCCGTACCGAGGTGTCAAACGCATACACCTCGTATTGCACGGTCAGGGGCGCACGGCCTTCGCAGCGAATGTCCCAAGTGCATTTGTCAACCGCAGTGACCTCGCAGTCCCGGCCTTGCTGGCTGGCGCGCAACGGCGACAGGTGGCGAGCAAACTCTCGCACCAAGTAGCTGCCCGGAATCCAGACCGGCAGCGACACGCGTTGAACCTGCGCGGGTTGCGCCACCTTCAAGGTGACCAGATAGCGATGCGCGAGTGCATCGGCGACCTCAATGCGGTGTTGAATCATGTGGATGTGGCAGTGCGTGTGAAACGAGGGGGGAGAACGCTCTGGGCTCAGATCTGAGCCGCTGACAGGAAGCAGCACAGACTGGCAGCAACGGTCAGGCGAAAACGCATCGTCAGCCAGCCCTCCATGTGCAGCTCGTGATAGCGCTTGCGATCAGACACATAGCAAACAATCAGCAGCACGCCCAGCCACACCAGGCCTGCATGGGGCGGCATCAGCACACCCATCCAGGCCGCCAGACTGTAGGCAATGCCGCTCCACTGCGCATGCCGTTGCGCATCGGCCGGGTCCTGGTGGTAATCGCCGCCCGGCATGGCCAGTCCCCACAGGGTCCCACCTAGGAATGACACCACCAACGCCGCAAAGGCAGACTGCGCCTGCGCGAGAAATGCGATCACATCAGGGTCTACGCGGTCAATCAGCAGCCAGATGAACAGGGTGCAGCCCAGGAAGGGCAGGATGCCGGCATAGCCCAATTTGCGGGCCAGTGGGTTCGGGTCGTGGGTCACGGGAAAACCTTGGTCAGACATGTGATCGGTGTTGAGGAGCCATTGTGGCAAGAAGGCGCGGGTTCAGGGCGCCAGCCATGAGAACACGGCAGGGATGTCGCTCGGCAGCGTCAAAGACTGTTTGCGCCAGCGGCTGACGCTGTCGGTGCGGCTGAAGCCTTGTGCCAGCGTCAAGCCGCAGCTCACGCTCAACAGAGTGTCAGGGTGCAATTGGGCCAGCAGTGCATCCCACAACGCCTGGTTGCGGTACGGGGTTTCGATCACCAGCTGAGTCTGGTGATGGCGGCGAGACAGTTGCTCCAGCTCCTTGATGCGCTGGGTGCGCTGCGTTGCCTCGGTGGGCAGGTAACCCACAAACGCAAAACTTTGGCCATACAAGCCACTGGCTGCCAGCGCCAGCACCAGGGAGCTGGGGCCGGACAAGGGCAGCACGGATATGCCCGCACGATGTGCAGCCAGCACCACGCCCGCACCCGGGTCGGCCACCGCGGGCAAGCCCGCCTCTGAAATCAGCCCAATGTCGTGCCCCTGCAGTGCTGGCGCAAGCAGGGCAGATATCGCCGCTTGCTCCTGATTCGGCTGGCCCTTGCTTGGCTGGCCGCCCTTGTTAGGGCGGGGCAGGGTCTGCAAATCCAGTTCCTGCAACGGTGCAACCAAAGGAGTGATGTCATTGACACGTTTGAGGAATGCGCGCGTCGTCTTGGCGTTTTCGCAAATCCAATGACGCAGCCGTGCTGCGGCCTGCAGGGCCCCCATGGGAATCACGTCGCGCAAATCAGGTGCGGGGGGCTGTCCCTCTCCGCCTACGCAGCCCAGGTCCAAGGTGTTGGGGATCAAAATCAAGCGGCCCTTGGGTGGGCTGGCCTGCGTATTTTGCGTAGCGGATGAGGTCATGCGGTGGTGATATCGGGAAAAAGGGAAAAGCCTGCCGCACGCAGCAGGCGCGATGTGGCGATCAGGGGCAATCCGACCAGGGCGGTGGGGTCGTCTGACTCCACCCGCTCCAGCAGCACGATTCCCAGTGACTCCACTTTGGCGCTGCCTGCGCAGTCGTACGGTTGGTCCAGGTGCAGATAGTGGTCCAACTCCGCATCGCTGATGTCTGCGCGGAAGGTCGCGCGCACAAGCGAGGACTCGACCCGGCTGAACTGGGTGGCGGGCCGCACAACTGCCACGGCGGTATGAAACGCCACTGTTTGCCCACGCATGGCCTGTAATTGCGCCAGGGCTTGGCGATGACCGCCGGGTTTGCCGATGGCCACGCCATTCAGGTCAGCCACCTGGTCCGAGCCAACCACGACAATGTCCTGCTGCTGCGTGGGGGCTTGCATGGCCCGTGCGACGGCCTCGGCCTTGGCCAGCGCCAGGCGTGTCGCCAGCGCCGCAGGCAGTTCGCCAGGCAGGGCGCTTTCGCCGACTTCGGGTGCGCGGCAGACAAATGGCAAGCGCAGGCGCGACAGCAGCTCTTGTCGATAGCGCGATGTGGACCCCAGAACCAGCGTGGGGTGGGAAGAATTCGAAACTGCCATGCCCGAATTGTCGCCGCACAGCGGCGTGGCTCTACACTTGCGGGCATGAAACAACGCACCTTTGTGCCCCGAAAGCTCGATGTCGGGGCGTTCATTGATTCAGGCGAAGTTCTGGAAGGCACCCAGGCGGTGGCCGACCTGCAACGCCTGGCTGAGGGCCTGTACCCTCAGGCCGATTTGTCTGCCGTAGCACCGGTTCAGTGGCGTGTGCAGGGGCGGCTCGTCCAGCAGCGGGTGGGTAAGCCCCATCGTTGGCTCGACATTGAGGTTGGCGGCACCTTCCCGTGGGAATGCCAGCGCTGCCTCCATGCCGTCGATTTGCCTGTTGAAGTGGCCCGCTCCATTCGTTTTGTGGATGACGAAGCTGCCGCCGCCGAGCTGGATGCCGATAGCGATGACGACGTGTTGGCGGTCAGTCGCGTGTTTGACCTGCTGGCCTTGCTGGAAGACGAATTGATCATGGCGCAACCGCTTGTGCCGCGTCATGACAGCTGCCCAACTGACGTTGAACGGCATATGCGTTCGTTCGATCCGGATGAGCCCGCCGCCTCGGGTGCTACCGAAGAATCCGGGGGCAAGCCCCATCCTTTTGCGGCTTTGGCGGCCTTGAAAAAGAACCAAAACTGAGTTGTGATTTGAATTGCGCGATATAGCCGTGCTAGAATCGCGAGTTTTCCGGGTATAGGCTCTGCGCAAACAAGCTGTTTGGGCCTGTAATCGAGTAATTTTTAACACTTGCGGACTGCAAGCGGCTGGTTTCAAACCGTTCCATTTACGGAATCGAGTTGGCTGGCAACGGTGTGGTCTGACAACCTACGGGCCTTGGGCCCGGCTTTCGGAGTCCATCATGGCCGTTCAGCAAAACAAAAAATCGCCCTCCAAGCGTGGCATGCACCGTTCGCACAACGCGCTGACCACTCCAGGTACCGCCGTTGAGTCCACCACCGGTGAAGTGCACCTGCGTCACCACATCAGCCCCACCGGTTTCTACCGTGGCCGCAAGGTGCTGAAGACCAAGGCTGACGCGTAAGTCGTCATCGTCCAGCCTTTGCGGTTGGACGCCATACGCCATCAAGCGGGCTGGGTTGACCGATTCCATCGGTTTCCAGCCCCTTTGTCATTGGGCCTCTTTCTTTGCGCTGTGTACTCGCGCCTGATTTCATGACTGCTTCCGGATCTCACACCACCGTTTCGCCCGTTCGTCTGTCTGTTGATTGCATGGGCGGTGATCATGGCCCATCGGTTACCTTGCCAGCGTGTCGCTCCTTCCTCGACAGGCACCCCGATGCGGAGTTGGTGCTGGTTGGCTTGCCCGAGGCGCTAGCTCCGGCCAAAGATTGGGCGCGTGTCACCTTGGTGCATGCATCTGAAGTTGTCACCATGGACGATCCGGTTGAGATTGCGTTGCGCAAGAAGAAGGACTCTTCCATGCGCGTGGCCATCAATCAGGTCAAAGCAACGGCTGAGCAAGCTGCCCTGGCTCACGCTTGCGTGTCGGCCGGCAATACGGGTGCCCTGATGGCTGTGGCGCGTTATCTGCTCAAAACGGTAGAAGGCATTGATCGCCCCGCGATCGCTTCGGTCATGCCAAACCAGCGCGATGGCTATACCACCGTGCTCGATCTGGGGGCCAACGTTGACTGCACGGCCGAACACCTTCTGCAGTTCGCAGTCATGGGCAGCGCCCTGGTCTCTGCTGTGGAAGGCAAAGACAATCCCACCGTCGGCTTGCTCAATATTGGCGAAGAAGCGATCAAGGGCAGCGAAGTCATCAAAAAGGCCGGTGAATTGCTTCGCACCGCAGGCGGCCGTGGTCTCATTAACTTCTACGGCAACGTAGAGGGCAATGACATTTTCAAGGGCACTTCCGACATCGTCGTGTGTGATGGCTTTGTGGGCAACGTGGCGCTGAAGACCGCCGAAGGTCTGGCCACCATGTTCGCCAATTTCATCAAGCAGGAATTCACTCGCAACGCGCTGACCAAAATGGCCGCCTTGGTGGCCATGCCGGTGCTCAATCAGTTCAAGAAGCGGGTGGATCACCGTCGCTATAACGGTGCAGCTTTGCTCGGTTTGCGTGGACTCGTTTTCAAAAGCCATGGCTCGGCCGATGCCTTCGCGTTTGAGAATGCACTCAATCGGGCTTATGATGCGGCCCGTCATCGTTTGTTAGATCGCGTCCACGATCGCATCGCTGCCACTCTGGAAAGCCTGCCCTCGCAGGATTCCCAAAGCAGCGCTGCATGAAGGTTGGGGGCGTTGGTCCCCCACACATGTCATCACGACACGAGGCGCCGGCTTCCATTTCAGGGGGTTCAGCCTCTCCGATCTACGCACGGATCGCTGGCACGGGCAGCCATTTGCCGCCCAAACGCTTGGGCAACGACGAGTTCGTTGCCTGGTTGGCCGAGCGCGGTGTGCATACTTCCAGCGAGTGGATTGTCGAGCGCACCGGCATTGAGGCGCGCCACTTTGCTGATCCCGACGTCACGTCCAGCGATCTGGGTGTGCAGGCTTCCTTGCAGGCGCTGGCCGCTGCGGGGTGTCAGCCAACAGACATCGATCTCATCATTTGCGCCACGTCGACGCCTGACATGGTGTTTCCCTCCACAGCCTGTTTGATCCAGAAGAAGCTGGGTATTCACGGTTGCCCAGCGTTTGACGTGCAGGCTGTTTGCTCGGGTTTTGTCTATGCCCTGACTGTGGCCGATGCCCTGATCCGCGCAGGCGGCGCGCGCCGGGCGCTGGTCATTGGCTCGGAGGTGTTTTCTCGCATCCTGGATTTCAAGGACCGCACCACCTGCGTGCTCTTCGGTGATGGCGCTGGTGCCGTGGTGCTGGAGGCGTCTGATCGGCCTGGCATCGTGGCGTCTCGGCTCCATGCCGATGGGCAGTACGCGGATATTCTCTGCACCCCGGGTACGTTTCGTGGTGGGGAAGTTCTGGGAGATCCCACTCTTAAAATGGATGGCCAGGCTGTTTTTAAGTTGGCCGTGCATGTGCTGGATCAAGTGGCGCACGAAGTGCTTGATGCGGCGGGGCGGACCCCTGATAGCATCGACTGGCTTGTGCCCCATCAGGCGAACATTCGCATCATGCAGGGCACAGCCCGCAAGCTGAAGTTGCCCAACAGCCGCGTGGTCACCACGGTAGACCAGCATGGCAACACCTCGGCAGCCTCGATTCCCCTGGCGCTCGATCATGCGGTTCGTTCCGGCATGGTCAAGCCTGGGCAGTCTTTGTTGCTGGAGGGCGTCGGAGGTGGTTTCACCTGGGGCGCCGTTTTGATCGACTATTGAAGGATTTTTGTACATGACAGCGTTTGCATTTGTGTTTCCAGGGCAGGGCTCTCAGTCCGTCGGCATGCTCAATGCCTGGGAAGGCCATGCCGCAGTTCGAGACACATTGGTCGAAGCCTCCGACGCGTTGGGCGAAGACGTGGCCCGCCTGATCGCAGAGGGTCCGAAAGAGGCGCTGGACCTCACCACCAACACCCAGCCGGTCATGCTGACCGCCGGGGTGGCTTGCTTGCGTGCCTGGTTGGCTGAAACCGGGTTGCAGCCCGCCGTGGTGGCCGGGCACTCTTTGGGCGAATACACTGCCCTGGTCGCCGCAGGCGCCCTGTCTTTGAAGGATGCCTTGCCCCTCGTGCGTTTCCGTGCGCAAGCCATGCAGGAAGCCGTGCCGGTCGGCGTGGGTGGCATGGCCGCCATTCTGGGCATGGATGCTGAAGGCGTGAAAGCTGGTTGTGCCCAGGCTGCGGCTGCCACAGGCGAAGCAGTCGAGGCCGTGAATTTCAACGACCCGAAGCAAACCGTGATCGCGGGCACCAAGGCTGGTGTCGAAAAGGCTTGCGAATTGCTCAAGGCGGCGGGAGCAAAACGTGCATTGCCTCTGCCTGTGTCCGCGCCATTCCATTCCAGCCTCATGAAGCCTGCGGCTGAGCGTCTGCGCGAAAAGCTGGCGGCCACCGCCTTTGCGGTGCCCAGCATTGCTGTCATCAACAACATCGACGTGGCAGAGGCTGCTTCGCCTGATGCCATCCGTGATGCCCTTTACCGTCAGGCCTTTGGTCCAGTTCGTTGGGTCGAGACCGTGCAGGCGCTCAAGGCTGGCGGTTTGACCCACGTGATTGAATGCGGTCCGGGTAAAGTGCTGGCCGGCATGGTCAAGCGCATCGAGGCTGACCTGATCACAGGCACTGTTTTTGATCCGGCCTCTTTGGCCGAAGTGAAAGGTTTGCTGGCATGAGCGCCGACATGAACACCCAGATCGCCCTGGTCACGGGCGCCAGTCGCGGCATCGGCCGTGCCATCGCGCTGGAATTGGCGCGCCGCGGTGTCACCGTACTGGGCACAGCCACGACCGAGTCGGGCGCACAAGGCATCACTGAGGCGCTTCAAGGCTTTGGTGCTTCTCGTGGTCTTGTTCTGAACGTGACCGATGCCGCTGCCGTTGACGCTACCCTCGATGCCCTTGTCAAGGAATTCGGTGGCATTCATGTCCTGGTCAACAACGCCGGCATCACTCGCGATAACCTGGCCATGCGTCTGAAAGACGATGACTGGGATGCTGTGATTGACACCAACCTCAAGGCGGTGTTCCGACTGGCCCGCGGCGTGATGCGCCCCATGATGAAGCAGCGCTATGGCCGCATCATCAGCATCACCTCTGTGGTGGGTGCCAGCGGCAACCCGGGTCAGGCCAACTACGCTGCCGCCAAGGCAGGTGTGGCGGGCATGACACGGGCGCTGGCTCGCGAATTGGGGAGTCGCAACATCACCGTCAACTGTGTGGCGCCCGGTTTCATTGACACCGACATGACCCGCAGCCTCAGCGAAGAGCAACAGGCGGCCTTGAAGTCACAAATCCCGCTGGGTCGCCTTGGTCAGCCTCAGGACATCGCCGATGCGGTGGCTTTCCTGGCATCTCCACAAGCCGGTTACATCACCGGCATCGAATTGCATGTCAATGGTGGCATGTTCATGAATTGAGATCGTTAACTAGGGAATCTCAAATTCGTTTTTCGGCATCAACGGTTTTGACACAACTGTGCCGGTAAAATCCCTGGTTTGTTTGCAAACCCTCCTGGAGGAGTCATGAGCGATATCGAAGCACGCGTCAAGAAGATCATTGCCGAACAACTCGGTGTAGCAGAGTCTGAAGTCACCCCTGAGAAGGCTTTCGTGGCCGACCTGGGCGCTGACTCCCTGGACACCGTCGAGCTGGTGATGGCCCTCGAAGACGAGTTCGGCATCGAAATCCCCGACGAAGAAGCTGAAAAGATCACCACTGTTCAGTTGGCGATCGACTACGCCAAGGCCCACGCCAAGGCCTAAGCGAATTCAAGGCCCTTCGGGGCCTTGTTTGTCGGCATTTCAATTTTTATCCGCGCATCCTGTATGACCCGTCGTCGCGTTGTCGTCACTGGCCTAGGCCTCGTTACCCCCGTGGGTAACACCGTGCAAGAATCCTGGACCAACCTGGTTGCAGGCAAGTCCGGTATCGACACCATCACCAAGTTTGATGCCGCTGCTTTCGCCTGCCAATTCGCAGGTGAAGTCAAAGGCTTCAACATCGAAGACTACATTCCTGCCAAGGAAGCCCGCCACATGGATGCCTTCATCCATTACGGCTTGGCTGCCAGCATGCAGGCGGTACGGGATGCCGGTTTGCCTACGGGCGAAGCCCTGGCTCCGGAACTGGCCGAACGCATTGGCGTCATCGTTGGTTCCGGCATTGGTGGTCTGCCCATGATTGAGCAGACCCACAAGGATTACACCGAGCGCGGTCCTCGTCGGATCTCGCCATTCTTCGTGCCGGCTTCGATCATCAACATGATCTCTGGTCACGTCTCCATTCACTACGGCTTCAAGGGCCCCAATATTGGTGTGGTCACGGCTTGTACCACCGGCCTGCATGCCATTGGTCTGGCGGCTCGCATGATCGAGTCGGGTGATGCCGACATCATGGTGGCTGGCGGTGCCGAATCCACCGTGTCGCCTCTGGGGATTGGTGGCTTTGCTGCTGCGCGAGCCCTGTCTACCCGAAACGATGACCCCAAGACCGCTTCCCGCCCCTGGGACAAAGACCGCGATGGCTTTGTGCTGGGTGAAGGCGCGGGTGTCATGGTGCTGGAAGAGTATGAAAGCGCCAAGGCTCGTGGCGCCAAAATTTACGCCGAAGTGGCCGGTTTTGGCATGAGCGCTGATGCATATCACATGACCGCCCCTGACGTGGACGGCCCCAAGCGCTCCATGCTGGCGGCGTTGCGCAATGCGGGTCTGAACCCCGATCAGATTCAATATCTGAACGCGCACGGCACCTCCACGCCGCTGGGGGATGTCAACGAAACCAATGCCATCAAACTGGCTTTTGGTGACAGTGCGAAGAACCTGGTGGTGAATTCCACCAAGTCCATGACTGGCCACCTGCTGGGCGGCGCGGGTGGCATTGAGTCGGTGTTCACCGTGTTGGCGCTTCACAATCAAGTGTCGCCCCCCACCATCAACATCTTCAATCAAGACCCCGAGTGCGATTTGGACTACTGCGCCAATACCGCTCGCGAACTCAAGATTGATGCGGCACTGAAGAACAACTTCGGTTTCGGTGGCACCAACGGATCGCTCGTCTTCAAGCGCGTCTGATCCTCCTTTTTCGGGGCGGTTGTCTTGGCTGGCAGTTCTTTGACCAAGCAAGCCGGAGTCTGGGCGTTGCCTGAGGGGGCGTCCGGCTCCCCCCTGATTCGTCGTGTCGGACAAGGGTTTCTGCTGGTGTCTGCCGCTGTGGCGGTGGCCTGGTCTGCGGAACTTTGTCGCGATTTGTGGCTCCATCCCCTGCATCGTGTCGCCATTCCCGTGCTTGTCGTCGGGTGTTTGGCATGGTGTTTTCAGGTCGGTCGTCTCTGGCGGAACTGGTCTCAGGTCACGGCGCCTTTGCGCTTGCACTGGACTGGTGATGTTGCCGAGTCACCTCACTGGCGCGTGATCGAGTGGGATCAGCCCGTCACAGTGCGTATAGCCTGTGATTTGCAAGACTGGATGTTGCTTGAAGTGAAATCCAGCCAGGCAAATGGGCGAACGGCTCGTTCGCTTTGGTCGTGGGTGCGTGGCAAAGAGAGTGCCCCTGCCTGGGAATTGGAAACCCCTGTTGCGACGGCTCACCGCTTGCGAGCTTTGCTGTATCGGATGAATGGTGTGGTGAGTGATTCGGACGCCCCTGTGAACGAGTCGCCCATTTCACAAGCCAGCCATCGATCGCTGGCATCATCTGCGGTGGGCAAAATTTCTGGAAGCACCTTGGTCCGCTCCGTCTTAAAACGATCTCGAACCGGCAAACCTTCTGGCGTCGCGCATCAGAATGAGCACGCACAGCCATGGTCAGCTACCGAGTTCCCTCCAACGCAATGGTTGCCCCGAGCCGAGTCCTTGGCGGACCTTCCGGCCATTCAACCGAGCAAGAGGGAAGGGCCGTCGCGATGACGAAAGATCCCATTGAGTTGCCTGATCAGCCTGTGCCAGTAGAAGGGCAGGTGGGCGTTCGTGCGGGCAACGGGCTGCTTGTAGGAGAGTTGGCTCAGTCGCTCGAGGCAGTCCATTTGCCGGCTGCGGTGGTTGATGTCGATGCCGCCTTGGTTGAGCGTGTGCAGCGAGGTGATCAGCGGGCATTTGAAATGCTGGTGGTGAAGTACCAGCGGCGTATTGAGCGCCTGATTGCACGCATGGTTCGCGATGTTGACCTGGTGGAAGACATTGCTCAGGAAACCTTCATCCGTGCATACCGCGCCTTGCCCAATTTTCGGGGGGAGAGTGCGTTTTACACCTGGCTTTATCGTATCGGGGTGAACACCGCGAAAAAGGCCTTGCTCAACCTCAAACGTGACCCGCTGGTGACCGAAGCCGCTCTGGCCTCGGTTGAGGACGATGAAGGGGCTTCACGCGTTGAAAATGAGTTGAGCGACGGGGAAACGCCTGAATCGGTGCTGGCCAGCCGCCAGATTGCGGAAACCGTCAACCAGGCCATCGAAGCTTTGTCTGATGACCTTCGGCAAGCCATCACCCTGCGTGAAATCGAGGGCTTGAGTTACGAGGAAATTTCCGAGTTGATGAACTGCCCAATCGGCACCGTTCGTTCGCGGATTTTCCGGGCGCGTGAGGCTATCGCGACCCGTTTACGCCCCTTGCTCGACACCCGGCAAGGCGAGCGTTGGTGATTTGTAAAGTTCAGTGAACTTTTTGAAAGAGCCAGAGTCCACCAAGGGAACAAGGCTTTTCCACACGTCCAAACAAGCGATTGCACAAGCAGGAGTCATCGCGCATGAACGACCGATTCAATGATTCTCAAGCGGCCCGTGAGGCCCTGTCCGCCCTGGCTGATGGTGAGGCTCAATCGTCCGATGTGGCTCGAGCCTGTGCCGCGTGGCGCGATGATGTGCAAGCCAAGGAGGCTTGGCAGACCTACCATCTCATTGGCGACGTCATGCGCTCCGAGGATCTGGTCAGTGCCCCAGCCGACTCCGACTTCCTGAACAAGTTGCGTGGCCGTCTGGCACAAGAGCCAGTGGTGCTGGCGCCGGTGGCTGCGCAAAGCTTGGCCGAGCGTCAAGTCATGCCTCTGGTTGACGTTCCCGTTTCTCTCAAACGTCGCTCCTGGGCAGGCCCTATGGCAGTAGCCGCCACCTTTGTCATGATGCTGGGTGGTCTGGTCTCTGTTCAGATGGGCGGCTCTGATGAGGCTTCGTCTAATCAGATGGCTCAGGCGCCGGCTGCAGCCAATCGTGGTGCCTCTGCTGTTTCGCCTGAATCGGCGCTGGCCTTGGCCTCTAGCAACACAGGGGCAGCCACGGGCCTGCCAACGCAAGGCAATGTCAGCGTCGAGGGGGCTTCGTTCAGCCGGCCTGATCCTGCTGCGCCTATCTTGATTCGCGACCCGCAGGTCGATCAACTGTTGGCGTCCTTGCCTCGCCACGCTAATGGTGGTGCCGACACCAGCTTTGCCAGCCAAGGCGGTTTGGCTCGCGCTGCGGTCGTCGAGCAGCCCTGAGTCTCGGCACGCATCAGTGCCATCGCCAGCATTTGGCGAAGCTTCTCTTTACGCACATTTACGATTTGCTGGGGTGTCGGCAGTGAACTGTCATCGCCCTGGCAGACTCGAACGTTGACGGTTGTACACCGCTAGTTTGCTTCTCGTTGAAGGGTTCATCAATGGCGTCTTCTCATCAGTCTGGTTCATCTACTTCGTCCATCGTTCGTCGCACCCTGGTTGTTGGGGGCGTGGTTTCTGCGGTGGGGCTGCTGCTGAGTTCAAGTCTGTTTCCGCATGCATCGCAGGCACAACAGTCTCCGGTGTCGGCCGTCGTTGCTGCGGCGACTACACCGGCACCTGCAACGCCTGCAACCGAGTCTGCGCCTTTGCTGGTGAAGGGCTTGCCTGATTTCACCGAACTGGTCGAACAAGTCGGGCCGTCTGTGGTCAGCATCCGAACCACCCAGCGCGTGTCGGCTGATGGCGAAGAGGGCGATGAGGCCGACGAGCAGATGCGTGAATTCTTCCGCCGCTTCTTTGGCACTCCTATTCCGAAACAAGACCCGCGTCGCGGTGCGCCGAAGAAGGGCGGGGAGCAAAGCGAAGAGCGTCCTCGCGGGGTGGGCTCGGGCTTCATCCTGAGCAAAGACGGCTTTGTCATGACCAACGCCCACGTGGTGGACGGGGCCGATGAAATTTACGTGACCCTGACCGACAAGCGTGAGTACAAAGGCAAGCTGGTCGGGGCAGACAAACGCACCGACGTCGCCGTGGTGAAGATTGAAGCCAGTGCATTGCCTGCTGTGCATGTGGGCGATGTGAATCGCCTCAAAGTGGGCGAATGGGTCATGGCCATCGGCACTCCGTTTGGTCTGGAGAACACCGTGACGGCTGGCATCGTAAGCGCCAAGGCTCGCGACACGGGCGAAGAGATTCGCTTCATCCAGACCGATGTGGCCGTGAACCCCGGTAACTCCGGCGGTCCCCTGATCAACATGCGCGGTGAGGTGGTTGGCATCAACTCGCAAATCTTGAGCCGATCGGGTGGGTTCATGGGTATTTCCCTGTCCATTCCCATTGACGACGCCATGAAGGTGGCCGACCAACTGCGCGCTGGAGGCAAAGTGGTTCGTGGCCGCATCGGTGTCCAGATCGAACCGGTGACCAAGGACGTTGCTGATTCACTCGGCTTGACCAAAGCTCAGGGCGCTGTTGTACGCATGGTGGAATCGGGTGGTCCAGCTGACAAGGCTGGTGTAGAAGCGGGTGACATCATCACCAAGTTCGATGGCAAGGTCATCGAGAAGGTGTCTGATTTGCCTCGTTTGGTTGGTGGTACCAAGCCAGGCTCGAAGTCAACGCTGCAGGTCTTCCGTCGCGGGGCATATAAAGATTTGTCCCTTACGGTTGTGGAGTTGGATGCAGACAAACCCAAGGCCACAGCCAAAGCGGACGGGGGCAAGTTGGCCGCCACCTCTCTGGGCCTGACGCTGGTGGACCTGACTGAACAGCAGAAGCAAGAACTCAAGCTCAATGGCGGTGCGCGAGTGGATGCTGTTGAAGGGCCTGCGGCTCGTGCCGGGTTGCGTGCGGGCGATGTGCTACTGGCGATTGGCAACATCCAGATTGCTGACATCAAGCAATTCGATGCCATCTTGTCCAAGCTGGATAAATCCAAGCCTGTCAGTGTGCTGGTTCGCCGTGGTGAGTGGGCGCAATACGCTGTGATTCGACCTGTTGTGAAATAAGCAGTGGTGTACCAGTAGTTGGATGAAGGCGGCCTGAAAGCCGCGTCGCCCCGGCCGAATCCCTGTGATCGGTCGGGGTTTTTCTTGGTGAAAACCCTGATTTTGTAACAGTTGCCGATCCTGATTTTGAGTCGACGTACTGTTGATAACTCGGTCAGGTAGCCGCCGAATCTGGATACAATCACGGGACTTTTCGTCAGGAACGCAGACAACCATTGAAGGCGTTTTTTGGCGAAATCCTTCCAATTTCGCGCATTCAGTTACCCACAGCGTCTTGTTGATAAGCTGTTGATAAGTTGGGTGTTGGCGGCCTGCAACGGCTTGTACAAGGGCAACGGGCGACTTCCATTCAGGGCCTTTTGGCTACAATGAAAGTCCAACAAGCAGTTGCCATACGTTTTTGTTGGAAGGCGCGTCATTGACTTTGACGTGCCTTTTTTTTATGAACCACATTCGTAATTTCTCGATCATTGCTCACATCGACCACGGTAAATCCACCTTGGCCGATCGCATCATTCAGCGCTGTGGCGGTCTTAGCGACCGTGAAATGGAAGCGCAGGTGCTCGACTCGATGGACATCGAGAAAGAGCGCGGCATCACCATCAAGGCCCAGACCGCCGCGCTCGAATACAAAGCCCGTGACGGCCAGGTCTACAACCTGAACCTGATTGACACGCCTGGGCACGTTGACTTCTCTTACGAAGTCAGCCGATCTTTGTCTGCGTGTGAAGGCGCATTGTTGGTGGTGGACGCTAGTCAGGGCGTGGAAGCCCAGACCGTGGCCAACTGCTACACCGCGCTCGACCTGGGTGTGGAAGTGGTGCCTGTCCTCAACAAGATGGACTTGCCCCAGGCTGACCCCGATCGAGCCAAAGCCGAGATCGAAGACGTGATCGGCATCGATGCCTCCGATGGCATTCCTTGCTCAGCCAAGACCGGCATGGGTGTGGAAGACATCTTGGAGGCGGTGGTAGCCAAGATGCCCCCCCCGAAGGGCAATGCCGACGGTCCTTTGCGGGCCATGATCATCGACGCCTGGTTTGACAACTATGTGGGCGTGGTGATGCTGGTGCGCGTGGTTGACGGCTCGCTCAAGAAGGGCGAACGCATTCGCCTGATGGCGACCAACTCGGTCTACCCGGTCGACCATCTGGGGGTGTTCACGCCCAAATCCGTTGATCGCCCTTCGCTGAATGCCGGCGAGGTGGGCTTCGTCATTTGTGGCATCAAGGAACTGGCTGCAGCTAAGGTGGGTGACACCATCACGGTGGAAAAGAAGCTGCCCAACAATGCGGGGCCTGCCGAGGAGGCGCTGCCTGGTTTCAAGGAAATCCAGCCACAGGTGTTCGCGGGCCTGTACCCCAGCGAATCGTCTGAATACGACCAGCTGCGCGATGCGTTGGAAAAGCTCAAGCTCAACGACAGCTCGCTGCGATACGAACCTGAAGTGTCTCAAGCTCTGGGCTTTGGTTTCCGCTGTGGCTTCCTGGGGCTATTGCACATGGAGATCGTGCAAGAGCGTCTGGAGCGAGAGTTCGATCAAGATCTGGTCACCACTGCCCCCAGCGTGGTTTACCAAGTGGAGTTGATGGACGGCGAAGTCATCGACGTCGAGAACCCATCGAAGATGCCTGACGTGGGCCGCATCCGTGAGATTCGCGAGCCCATCGTGACCGTGCATCTGTACATGCCGCAAGACTACGTGGGCCCGGTCATGACCCTGGCCAACCAGAAGCGTGGTGTGCAGATGAACATGGCCTACCACGGCCGTCAGGTCATGCTGACCTACGAAATGCCGCTGGCCGAAATCGTGCTGGACTTCTTCGATAAGCTCAAGTCGGTATCGCGTGGCTATGCCTCGATGGACTATGAGTTCAAGGAATATCGCGCGTCTGATGTGGTGAAGGTTGACTTGCTGATCAACGGTGACCGGGTCGATGCTTTGTCCATCATCGTGCACCGTACACAGGCGCAATACCGTGGGCGTGCCGTGGCCGCCAAGATGCGTGAGCAGATTCCCCGCCAGATGTACGACGTGGCCATTCAGGCTGCCATTGGCGGCAACATCATTGCGCGCGAAAACATCAAGGCCCTGCGTAAGAACGTGCTGGCAAAATGCTATGGCGGTGACATTACCCGTAAGCGCAAGCTGCTCGAAAAACAAAAGGCCGGCAAGAAGCGCATGAAGCAAATTGGTGCCGTCGAGGTGCCACAAGAAGCATTCCTGGCCATTCTCCAAGTGGAAGACTGATGAGTTTCATTACTGGTGCGTTGTACGCCGCCCTGATCGTTTATCTGGGTGGCTGGTATGTGGGCAAATGGCAGGGCAATTTCTCGCTGCTGCTCGTGATGCTGACTTTGGTGACGCTGGCCTATTGGTTGGCGGAACGGTTCAAATTCCGTCCAGCGCGTGAAGCGGCTGCAGCCAATCTGGTTGCGCAAGACGAGGCTCGCCGAGCCCAATTGGCCAGCCAAGGCATTACGCAGGTCGACAGCAATGTGACCGATGCCCGCGAAAAGTTGTTGGCTCAACCCTGGTGGCTCGACTGGACGGCTGGGCTGTTCCCGGTCATCTGTGCTGTGTTCCTGATGCGCTCGTTCCTGTTCGAGCCATTCAAGATTCCGTCGGGCTCGATGGTGCCGACCCTGTTGGTGGGTGACCTGATTCTGGTCAACAAATTCCACTACGGCATTCGCCTGCCAGTGGCCAACAAAAAGGTCATTCCCAACCACGACCCGCAGCGTGGTGACGTCATGGTGTTCCGGTATCCGGTCAACCCTAGCCTGGATTACATCAAGCGTGTGATTGGGGTGCCGGGTGATGAAGTTGCCTACTTGAACAAAAAGCTGACCATCAATGGCAAGCCCGTAGAAACCGCGGCTCTGGACGAGTTCTACGACGACGAAACCATGCGCTATTTCCTGCAGTATTCGGAAAAAATGGGCGACCATTCGCACCGTTTGCTGGTGGATAAAAATCGTCCCCCCTATATCCCGCAACAGTTTGTGGAAGAGTTTGCCTTCAAGGAAAACTGCCGCTACAGCGGCGAAGGGGTGGTCTGCAAGGTGCCAGCTGGCCACTATTTCGTCATGGGCGACAACCGAGACAATTCACAAGATTCCCGGTTCTGGGGTTTTGTTCCGGATGAGAATATCGTCGGAAAGGCCTTTGTGATCTGGATGAATTTTGGCAATCTCAAGCGCTTGGGCTTTTTCCAGTAATCCTTGCTGTCAGGAGGCGACATGACCTTGAAGTTCGGTGATCGTTCATTGCGCCAGTCTCAGGCTGGTATCACCTTGGTAGGCCTGGTTTTTTGGGCGGTGGTGCTCTGTGCCATCGCACTGGTTGCGGTCAAAGTGTTTCCCGCAGTCAATGAGTACCGAACCATTCAGAGCATGGTCAACAAGATTGCGCAAACCGGGGCCAGTTCGGTGCCAGAAATCCGCGCGGCCTACGAGACTGCGCGCGTGATTGAGTACGGTGTGACCTCGGTGACAGGTCGTGACCTGGAGGTCTCCAAGGAAGACGACAAGATCGTCATCAAGTTTGCCTATGACAAAGAAATCCCGTTGATCGAGCCGGTCTACCTGCTGATCAAGTTCGAAGGGCGTTCACGCTGACCCTCTGGATTGATGTTTTGTCTGATTCTTTGAAAGCACTGCAGGTTCGCATTGGGTGCGAATTTGCCAACCCGACCTTGCTGGTTCGGGCGTTGACCCACAAGAGCTTTGGTTCCGATCATTACGAGCGTCTTGAATTTTTGGGCGACTCGGTTTTGAATCTGGGTGTATCTGATTTGCTCTACGCCCGGTTTGATCGCTGTGATGAGGGTGAGTTGACCCGGGTCCGAGCGCATCTGGTTCGCCAGGACATGCTGCACAAGCTGGCGGTGTCTCTGGGCTTGCCTGCTGTGTTGCGGCTCAGTGAAGGCGAGGCCAAGGGGGGCGGGGCACAGCGTCCATCCATCTTGGCCGATGCGCTTGAGGCCGTCATTGGTGCGGTCTATCTAGATGCCGGCTTCGAGTCGGCCCTTCAGTTGGTCAACCGCTTATTTGAGCCTGTGGTGGCCCAAACCACCTTGGAAGGCTGGAGCAAAGATGCCAAAACCGCCTTGCAGGAATGGCTGCAGGGGCGCAAGATGGCGGTGCCCACCTATCGCATTGCCGAGACCCGAGGCAAGGCACACGAGCAAGTTTTTGTGGTGGCCTGTGATGTCCAGATGCTGCCTGATTCTGTGCTGGGTGAGGGGCTCTCTCGCCGTGCGGCCGAGCAGGCCGCGGCCAAATGTGCTCTCGAACAACTGATGCAGATGCCCGACGTCAAGCCTCCCGTGGCTGCGCGCAAAGCTGCCAAGTTTCCCAGGAACTGAATTTCATGACTCGTAAGCCCGTGGACAAAGCCAGTGCATCTGGCGATGAACTCAATCCATCTCTGGATGAGATGCTGGCCAACCTGACCATGGCGCGCAAAGGCGGGGCCGAGGCGGCTGCGCCTGAGCAAGAGCAGCGCTGCGGCATGGTGGCGATCATCGGTCGCCCTAACGTGGGCAAATCCACCTTGTTGAACGCATTGGTGGGGCAGAAGGTATCGATCACTTCGCGCAAGGCACAGACCACGCGGCATCGCATCACCGGCATTCGTACCGAGGGCAGCGCGCAGTTCGTGTTTGTGGACACGCCTGGGTTTCAGACCCGGCACACCACGCGCGGCACGGCGGCCCTGAACCGAAATCTGAACAAGACCGTTCAAGCCACGCTGGCCGATGTGGACGTGGTGCTCTTCCTGGTTGAGGCCGGTCGTTTCGGGCCTGATGATGCCAAGGTCTTGGCGCTGTGTCCAAAAGACAAACCCGTCATGTTGGTAGCCAACAAGCTGGACTTGGTGCACAAGCGCGAGGATCTGTTCCCCTGGTTGCAATCCATGCAGGAACACCATCCGTTCACTGAGTTTGTGCCGTTGTCGGCGCAAAAAGAGGCCGACACTCGTCGACTTCTCGAGATCGTGCGTCCTTATCTGCCTCAGCAAGGCTGGTGGTATGACGCCGATGCCCTGACCGATCGAACCGATCGATTCCTGGCCAGCGAAATCATTCGCGAGAAGCTGTTTCGCCTCACAGGCGATGAGTTGCCCTATACCTCGACCGTGGTCATCGATGCCTACGCCGAAGAGCCTCCTCCTCCCAATAAGCCCAAGGCGACGGGGCTGGTGCGCATCGCGGCCACCATCATCGTGGAGCGTGAGCCCCACAAGGGCATGGTAATTGGGGACAAGGGTGAGCGCCTCAAGCGCATCGGCACCGAGGCTCGTACCGAGCTTGAGCGCTTGCTGGGCACCAAGGTGTTCCTTGAAGTGTGGGTGAAGGTGCGTTCCGGTTGGGCCGATGACGACGCCCGTTTGCGCACCTACGGCTACGAATAAGCAAGGGTGGCGGTGTGGCCAAGGTCGCAAGTCGGCAAGGCGAAGCCGCCTTTGTTCTGCATAGCCATGATTGGAGCGAGTCCAGCCTGATCTTGGAGTTGTGGACCCGTGAGCACGGACGCGTGGTGGCCGTGGCCAAAGGAGCCAAGCGACCCTATTCGCAACTTCGCCCGGTGTTGATGCCCTTTCAGCGTTTACATGTGGCCTTTGGTGCGCGCCGGGCGGCGGATGCCGAGGTCTGGTTGCTGAGGCATGCCGAGTGGGCCGGAGGGCCCGCATGGCCGGGCGGGCCGGCTTTGCTGCCCGGTTTTTACCTCAACGAACTGGTCATGCGCCTGACGGCGCGCCATGATGCCCACCCCGCCTTGTTTGACGCCTACGCTCAAACCCTTCAGGCCATGCGAGAGCCGGGTTTGCTGCAAGCCGCACTGAGGGCCTTTGAATTGCTTTTGCTTCGAGAGTTGGGGCACCTGCCAGACCTGGGGGCTGAAACGGTTTCTCACGCCCCGGTGCAAGGGGCTCAAGCCTATGAATTGCACGCGCAACTCGGCGTGGTGCGCGCTCGTGGGGGCGATGAAGATGCCCGGCCGGTCGCCATTGAAGGCGCTATCCTGTCGCAGCTGGAGTTGGCTTTGCAGTCGTCGACGAGGGCCTTACCCGCCTTGATGGCCGCTTGTGTTCCGGCATTGGCCGAACTCAAAACCATTTCCAGAGCTTTGATTCACTATCATCTGGGTTCACAGCCGCTTCGCACGCGGCAGTTGATGATCGAACTCCAACAGCCATGACATTTTCCGGTTCTCAGTTGACGTCAGTGGATGCACCTTTGTTGGGCGTCAATATTGATCACGTTGCCACGCTGCGCAATGCCAGAGGCGGCTTTTTCCCCGACCCCATTGCGGCCGCCCACCTGGCTGTCGAAGCTGGGGCAGACATCATCACCTTCCATCTGCGTGAAGATCGCCGTCACATTCGAGATGAGGATGTTGTCAGGCTGAAGGCTGAAATTCAGGTGCCTTTGAATTTCGAAGCCGCCGTGACCGATGACATGCTGGACATCATCGAGCGAACCCGGCCCGAGCATGTGTGCCTGGTGCCTGAGCGCCGCCAGGAAGTCACCACCGAGGGCGGGCTGGATGTGGTCGGGCAATTCGATCGTGTGCGAGCCGCCTGCGCTCGCCTCGCGCAGGTCGGATGCCGCGTGTCGTTGTTCATCGGTGCTGACCCTGCCCAGATCGATGCGGCAGCCAAGGCCGGAGCCCCGTGTGTTGAGTTGCACACAGGGCCTTTGGCGCATGCGTGGTGGGACAAGGACCAGGCGCGCTTGCAGACCGAACTGGCGCGCTTGCGTGCCGGCCTGCATCATGCGCGTTCCCAAGGTTTGAGAACCCATGCGGGGCATGGTCTGGCCTTGCTAAACGCCATGGGCGATCGTATTGATGCCGGCGCGGTCAGCAGCACCGCCTTGGTTGCAGCTCTGCCCGAGGTTGCTGAACTGCACATTGGGCATGCGCTGATCGGTCATTCGGTTTTTGTTGGCATGCGCCAAGCCATTGCCGACTTCAAGGCCGAAGCCATCAAGGCGCGTCGTGCCGGTCCCGCAACGCGCTGAGCGGTTGGTGCGGTGATTGTTGGCATTGGCACCGATTTATGCGACACCGGTCGCATTGCGCAGGCTTTGGCGCGCCACGGAGATGCGTTTGCGAAAAAGATTCTCGGCGCCGATGAGTGGCTGGTTTACAGCGATCGTGTGAAGCGCACGCCCGAGCGTGCCTTGCGATATCTGGGAACCCGATTTGCCGCCAAAGAAGCGTTTTCGAAGGCGATTGGCTTGGGCATGGTTCATCCCATGGGGTGGCATCCTTGCCAACTGTTGAATGACGAGTCGGGCCGCCCAACTTTTGTGTTGGCTGGCGATCTGGCCCGTTGGTTTGAAGAAAAAAAGTGGCGAGTGCATGTCAGCGTCTCAGACGAGGGCGCGCATGCACTGGCTTTCGTGATGGTTGAAACGGTTTAAACACATGAGCAAGAAAAAGCGTTCCCAATCCAAAGCCGCCAACGACGTGGCCATGACCATTTCGCACGCCCCCGTGGTCATCGACATTGAGGGTTTGACGCTGAATGAAGACGACCGTCGACGCTTGCGCCACCCATTGACTGGTGGATTGATTCTTTTTGCTCGCAACTGGAAGGACCGAGCGCAGTTGCTCACCTTGTGTGCGGAGATCAAGTCGATTCGACCTGATGTGCTCATTTGCGTGGACCACGAAGGCGGCCGTGTGCAGCGCTTCAAGACGGATGGTTTTACCCATGTTCCCCCCATGCGCCGCCTGGGTGAAATGTGGATGAAAGATGGCAAGGCCAGTGCGGGTGCTGGTGCCATGGCCGCAACCGATGCCGCCACAGCTTGCGGCTATGTGCTGGCAAGCGAATTGCGTTCCTGCGGGGTGGACCTGACCTTCACGCCCGTGCTTGACCTCGATTGGGGCGAGAGCGGCGTCATCGGTGACCGCGCCTTCCACGGGGACCCCAAGGTCGTGACCGTACTAGCCAAGAGCGTGATGCATGGCCTGTTGCTGGCGGGTATGGCCAATTGTGGCAAGCATTTCCCTGGGCACGGCTACGTCAAAGCCGACTCGCACGTCGATATTCCGGTTGACAAGCGCAGCCTCAAAGCGATTTTGCAAGACGATGCCAAGCCTTACGAGTGGATGAGCACCTCGCTGACGAGCGTGATGCCTGCTCATGTCATTTATCCGAAGGTGGATAGCCAGCCCGCAGGCTTCTCGCAGCGATGGTTGCAAGACATTCTGCGAGTGCAGATGGGTTTCACCGGTGTGATCTTCAGTGATGACTTGAGCATGGAAGGCGCCAGCGTGGCTGGCAGCCATACACAGGGTGCGATTGCGGCGTTGAATGCCGGTTGCGACATGGTTTTGCTTTGCAACCAGTCGCTCAATGGTGGTGCGGCGGTAGATGCCTTGCTGGATGGTTTGACTGAGGCCCTGGTTGCTGGCGACTGGGTGGCCAGCCCAGATAGCGAAGCGCGTCGCTTGGATCTGTTGCCGCAAACCGCACCCATGACTTGGGACGAGTTGATGCTCAGCCCAGTTTATCAACAGGCCTTGAGCAAACTGCCGGGCTGAGTGGATTGAATTGGCCTTTGATTGGCCTGGCCTGACAGGCCACAGGCATAAAAAAAGGGGACCATTCGGTCCCCTTTTAGTTTTGGCCTGACAGGCCTTTAGATCAGTGCTGGCGCTCGAAAGGCAGCGTGATGTGGCTGAGGTCTTTGCGGGTTTCGACCAGAACCAGTGGGCCTTCATCCAGAACTTGCACAGGCTTGCGTTCACGTGGAACGTGAGCGGGCTTGGGCTCATTGGCAATGGCTTCCTGCACGACGCGGATCTTGTCTGCATCCGAGTTGACCCATTCAAGGCCTGCCGATTGTGCAATGCCGTGCAGGGTTTGCAAGGGCAGCACATAGGGTTCAGCTGGCACGGCAACCGCAGGAGCTGGTGCTGCTGCCACGATAGGCGCAGGCGCTTGCACTTGTGGTGCTGCAGGTGCGACGGAAGCCTGGGGCAGCTCCGCGATGGGTGCGGAGACGGCTTCGACCACGGGAGCAGTGTTTGGGGCAGCGACTTCTGCCGCTGCTTCGACCATTTGCTCTTGAGCGTCGGCAGTGCCGCCTTCACCTTGCTCTGTGCGCTCGCGGCGGTCACGACGATAGCGGTCGCGGCTGCGACGGCCACGGCCTTCTTCCTCTGTGCGCTCATCGGCTTGACCAGAGGCTTCGCCAGCGGCGGCTGTAGCGGTCGCTTCAGCGCTGCCTTCTGTGGTTTCAACGGTGTTCAGACCCTCTTCGCGCTCGCCTCGACCACGGCCGCCACGACGGCGACGACGGTTGCCTTCGCTGCGGTCGCCTGCGTTGGACTCGTTGCCACCTTCAGGCGCAGCTTCGTTGGTCAGTGCGGTGCTAAGGCTGGCTTCCGCCGCAGCCTGCGCGTCGCGGTTCGGACGTTCGTTGCGTTCACCGCGTTGGCGGCCACGACGGCCATCGGTGCGGTTGTTGGTCGACTCGTCACGTTGCGCATCACCAGTTTGGCCCTGTGCACTGGCTTCGCCGGTTGCCAGTTGTTGGCGGTCTTCGCGCTGGTTACGGCGACCTTGGCGGCCTTCACTGCTGCGCTCACCGCGAGGGCTGCGCTCGCCACGTTCTCCACGCTCGCCACGGTCATTGCGGCGCTGACCATCACGGCGACTGTTGCCACCCTTGTTGCCAGCCTTGGTGCCTTCGGTATCCTTCGATGCTGTCTTAGGCTCTGCGGCTGGGGCTGTCACCGCAGGGGTGGCTTCATTGGTGCCACCGAACAGTCGTTTCAACCATCCAAAGAACCCACCGCTGGTGGCTGGCTTGACTTCGGTTGGCGCGGCAACGGTTGCCACAGCGCTAGCGGCTTCCAGTGCTGGCTCGTGCTTGGTGGGGGTAACGGGTGCGGGTTGATCTGGCAACACCCCCTTGATCACAGGCTCTTGCTTGGGCTTGGCCTTCTCGCGACGGGTAATGCCAACCTCGTCGTCCTGCTCTTCGATCATGGTGTAGCTGGCCTGGATGTTTTCCAGGCGAGGGTCATCATGGCGCAGGCGTTCGAGCTTGTAGTTCGGGGTCTCGAGGTGCTTGTTGGGCACCAGCAGCACGGTCACGCGCTGCTTGAGTTCGATCTTGGTGATTTCGGTGCGCTTCTCGTTGAGCAGGAAAGAGGTCACCTCCACCGGCACTTGAACGTGCACGGCAGCCGTGTTGTCCTTCATGGACTCTTCCTGAATGATGCGCAGGATCTGCAGAGCCGACGATTCGGTATCGCGAATGTGGCCAGTGCCATTGCAGCGAGGGCAGGTGATGTGCGAGCCTTCCGACAGGGCGGGGCGCAGACGCTGACGCGACATTTCCAGCAAGCCGAACTTGGAGATCGAGCTGAACTGCACGCGCGCGCGGTCATAGCGCAGCGCGTCACGCAGGCGTTGCTCTACCTCACGACGGTTCTTGCTGTCCTCCATGTCGATGAAGTCCATGACGATCAGGCCGCCCAGGTCGCGCAGGCGCATCTGGCGGGCGATTTCGTCAGCCGCTTCCAGGTTGGTGCGGAAAGCGGTTTCCTCGATGTCGCCACCACGGGTGGCGCGGGCCGAGTTCACGTCCACGGCCACCAGGGCTTCGGTGTGGTCGATCACGATGGCGCCGCCGCTGGGCAGGTTGACCGTGCGGCTGAAGGCCGTCTCGATCTGGTGCTCGATCTGGAAGCGGCTGAACAGCGGCGCGTCGTCGCGGTAGCGCTTGACCCGGTGCGCGTTGTCCGGCATGACGTGCAGCATGAACTGGCGCGCCTGCTCGTAGATGTCGTCGGTGTCGATCAGGATCTCGCCGATGTCGGCGGTGAAGTAGTCGCGGATCGCGCGGATCACCAGGCTCGATTCCTGGTAGATCAGGAAGGCGCCCTTGGCGCCCTTGGTGGCGCCGTCAATGGCGTTCCACAGCTTGAGCAGGTAATTCAGGTCCCACTGCAATTCGTTGGCGGCGCGGCCAATGCCGTTGGTGCGCGCGATGATGGACATGCCGCTGGGGTATTCCAGCTGGTCCATCGCCTCCTTGAGTTCGGCACGGTCATCGCCCTCGATGCGCCGGCTGACGCCACCGCCGCGCGGGTTGTTGGGCATCAGCACCACAT
>CAYVOP010000028.1:0-30754 GCA_964453105.1 uncultured Aquabacterium sp.
CCCCAGGGTTAGCCCCCAACGCCTGTCACACGCCTTTTCGACACTGCGAGCACTTCGGGATGCAGTCCGCTCGGAGTCCCAAAAAATTTTTGACTTTCCTTCAATCGGAGCAAGTAAATGAAACTGCAAAAGATCGTGGCCGCTGTGGCCCTGCTGGCCGCTGGCGCTGCCAACGCTGCTGTTGACCAATTCGACGGTACTACCATCGTCAACGGACAAGTCATTTCGGCAATGGGCAATGGTTCCCTGATCATGGTGATGGCCGATACCACTGGCACCACCGTGCAAGGTCTGACAGTGGATCTGGGCTTCCACTACAGCGACTTCCAAGTTGGTGGCGCTTTGTCGCAAATGAACCAAACCGTGGTGTGGGACTTCTCGGCCAACACCATCTCGGTGAACGGTTCGATCCTGACCGGCATCACCAACGACTGGGCTGACCAGTTCGCCACCTTTGCCGCCAACTCTGACGCTGCTGAAACCAAGTGGGCCGTGATCTCGGGTGCGCAAAAGGGTACAACCGTGTCGGGCTTCCTGACCACTGGTACACCGTCGGCTTTGCAACTGACTCAGCAAACGCCTACCGTGACTGGCGGCATGAACTTGGTCAACATTCCCCTGCTGCGCAACGCTCAAGCCAAGGGCACCCTGGCTTCGGCTGACAACGGTGCTTATGCCATGGGCAGCACCGACAACGCCTACGTGGGCAACGCCTACGCGCTGACCAGCGTCAAGGGCTGGAAGAACAACGTCAAGTGGGACACCTGGAACGTTGATGGTGCACGCACCAACTTCTGGCAAGTCAACGCCAACGGTTCTGAATCTGTGGTGTTCGACGCTTCCGCCGCTGGTGGCGTGGATGCTGGCCTGCTGAACGGCTTCGGCACCTTCACCAAGTCGGGCAACACCCTGGTGTGGACCACCGCTGTGCCCGAGCCAGAGTCCTACGCCCTGGCTCTGGTTGGCCTGGCTGCCGCTGGTTTCGTGGCCCGCCGCCGCGCTGCCAAGTAATGGCTGATGACGAAAGGGGCCATGCCCCTTTCGTCGCTCTCTTCGTGTCCTCTCCTCAAGCTGTCTAAGGTTCAAAAGGTTCATCATGCAAATCAAGCAAATCGCTCTGGCCACCCTGGCCGTGGTTGCCGCCGCCCAAGCCCACGCTGTGACCCGCGTGTCTGGCGCATCCGCTTCGTCCATCGCTTACGTGGAAGCCCTGGCCACCAACGCCACCTGCCCTAGCAACAACGTGTCCATCTACAAGCGTGGCACCTCCACCACTTCGCTGGGTAACCAGTTCACAGTGAAGTGCAACAGCGGCAACTTCGCTGGCACCACCGAAAACGAAGTGCAATTCGACGTGACCGGTGGCTCGCTGAATGCCATCCTGTTCTCGGATGACGGCGCTGGCGAAGTCCTGGCTGGCGACGGCAAGTTCCTGCCTTCCACCACCGCTGGTTGCACTGCCACCACCGTGTCCACTGGCCCCCTGACTTTCGCTTCTGGCAAGCTGATGAACTGCTCTGCCAGCGCCACCCTGACCACTGCCAAGTCCATCGGTGGCTTCCTGGACGTTGAGCCCGCCGTCTTCCAAGCTCAGAACGTGATCGCTGGCGACTACAGCGCTTCCGTGTTGCCTGCCACTTTCAGCCAAGTGTTTGGCGTGGCCGCTTCCAAGGCTCTGTATGAAGCCCTGCAAACCGCCCAAGGTCTGACCGTGGGCAGCACCACCCCCGCCAACCAGCCTTCCATCTCGCGCGCTCAAATCGTGTCGATGATGAACTCGATCGACTTCAACGAAGCCAAGAACAAGGGCCCCAAGTTCCTGGTGCCTACCACCACCGAAACCAACATCACCTACTGCCGTCGCCCCTCCACTTCGGGTACCCAGGCTGCTGCTGAGGTCTATTTCCTGCAAAACCCCACCGCCTCCGGTGCATTGGGTGGTGCTGCGACCGCTCACGAACCTGCAACCGTGTCGGCTACCCCAGCCAACAACACTGTGGTCGTGAACAACGGCACCGGCAACACCCTGACCGTGAAGGTCAACAGTGGTTCGTCGGATGTGAAGGGCTGCTTGAACGCCGCTGGTTTCGCCTTCGGCATGCTGTCTGCTGAAAACAACCCCATCGGTGGCTCTGACTCCTATCGCTTCGTGAAGCTGAGCGGTCAAGAGTTCTCTGAAGGCGTGGCTGGCGCTTCGCAAACCGCTGCTGCCGTCGCTGGCAAGTACGACTACGTGTTTGAAAGCGCCCTGTTCAACCCCACCGGCTCGGCTGTTCTGGACCTGATCAACAGCAAGGTTGTGACCGGTTCCGGCACCCCTGGCGTGTTCCTGAACGTGAACTCGGCTACGCCCGAGTCGTTGTTCACACGCAGCGGTAACTCGCTGAACGTCTACTCCTCCAACTAATTGAAGCCCATCGGGCCAGGTTCTGGCTTGGCCCGATCTTCAAGCTGTGTTGTTCAAGCAGTCCCCACTGGTTGGGGACTGCTCTTTTGCGTTTGAATCCAAATGAAAAAACTGGCCCTTGGTGTTGTATCCAGTTTCCTGATTTTGTCGGCACAAGCTGCGCCCACCCCGCGCGAGGTGCGCTTCGACGTGCTCGAATACCTGGTCGAAGGCAATACGGTGTTGCCTCCCGGTGTGGTCGAGCAAGTGCTGCAGCCCTTTATGGGCTCCGGTAAAACATTCAAGGACTTGGAATCGGCGCGCGAAGCGCTGGAAAAAGCCTATCAAGACGCGGGCTACCTGTCGGTGGTGGTGAGTTTGCCCAACCAGCGGGTGGACCGTGGCGAAGTGCGCTTGGCCGTCGTTCAGGCGAAGGTAGACAAGCTGGCCGTGACCGGCGCGCAGTACCACCTGCCCAGTCAGGTCAAATCACAAGTACCAGGTTTGGCGCCAGGTCAGGTTCCCTACTTCCCGCAGGTGCAGCAAGAACTGGCCGCCGTGCAGGGAGCTGACATGCAGGTCACCCCCCTGATCAGCGGGGGCAACGAGCCCGACAAAATCCACGTGGAACTGAAGGCGCAAGACTCACTGCCCGTGTCGGGTTCGATCGAGTTGAACAACCGCCAGAGCTTCAGCACCACACGGGGTCGTGTGGCGGCCAATGTGCAATTCGCCAACCTGTGGCAAGCCGGGCACCGCCTGGGTTTGAGCTGGCAATACGCCCCCTGGCGCCCGGGCGACGCGAACACCTTGTCATTGATGTACGGCTTGCCTTTGAGCAAGTCTGATGACCTGACCTTCTCGGTCACTCAAAGCAAGAGCGACACCCCCATTCAAACGGGCGACGGCGGCAGCACGCTGACCCGTGGACATTTCCTCGGTTTGCGCTGGCAGCACGAACTCGACCCCCTCAACTGGGCGCTTCGTCACAATCTTTTCGTATCGCTTGATTACAAACACAACCAAGACAAAACCGAAATCGTTGATGCGCTGGAATCATCGAAGCCGCCTTTGCGTTACACCACGGTGTCAGCGGGCTACTTCCTGAACTGGCAGGTCAATGCCGAAGAAATGCTGACCTGGACCACTTCGGTCAACACGTCGAACAAGGCCCTGTCGGGCCGCCTGGTTGACTGTGATGGCCGTGTGGTGGACCAGTTTGCTTGCAAGCGCAGTGCGTCGAGCCCAGATTTTCTGACTTGGCGCACTGGCCTCGACTGGCGTCAGCCGGCCTGGGGCAAGTGGCGCCTGAATGCCTCGCTGGATGTGCAGCTGGCGTCGGGCGCGCTGGCGTCGGGTGAGCAGTTCAGCTTGGGCGGTGTGGACACGGTTCGTGGCTATTACGACTACGAACAGTCAGGCGACTGGGGGGCTTCCAGCCGACTGGAGTTGGTCACCCCCGTCTGGCTGGAAGCGGCAGGCGTTCGGGCCACGTCGCTGGCGTTCATCGATCGCGGTTTTGTCAAGCTGCAAAACGCCCTGCCAGGGCAGACCGCCAGTGCACAACTGGGCAGCGCGGGGTTCGGCTTGCGAGTCGACGTCGCCAAGGGTCTGCAACTCAGTGCCGATGCCGCACGAACCTTTTTTGAAACCAGCCGACCAGTGGAGAGCGGGGAATACAAGCCCGCAACCCAGCGCCAATGGCGCGCCCACGTCAGCCTGAAGCAGGCCTTCTGACCTGCCGCGTACGAGTTTGAGGAGTTGTAGCCATGAATAAGCGAGTTCACCGTCTGGTTTTTGACCGCAAGCGGGGCATGCGTGTGCCCGCTGCCGAGCACGTTCGCTGTGCCGGCAAGCAAGCTGGCGGTCAGACCCGCGCGGTGGCGGTGGCGGTGGCCTCGCTTTTGGCAGCAACGCAGGCGGAGGTGGCCGATGCCGCCCAGCCGATACGACCGGTGGTGGGCAATGCGGCCCAGGCCTGGTCGGCGCGTACAAACAATTTGCCCGGTGCGGCGGGCAATCTGCCTCAGCGCAATGTGGCGCGCTGGGCTGACAACTATGGCAAGCCGGTGGACCTGCAGTATGGCGACACCACCTTGACCATCAATCAGGAAGACCGTCGCGTCATCCTGAACTGGGATACCTTCAACATTGGCGCCGGCTACGGCGTTCACTTCCAGCAGCCTATTGGGGGCTCGGCACTGAACAAGATCTGGGACACGAACCCCACCGTCATTCTGGGCAAGCTGACGGCCACGGGCGAAGTCATTCTGGAGAACACCAACGGTGTTTTCTTCGGTCAGACCGCACGGGTGGAGGCTGGTCGTTTTGTGGCCACGGCTTTGTCCTTGTCCAAAGAGGCTTATCTGAAGGGCATTCGCGCCGAGAAGGATGGCTATACCCCTGTGTTTGGCAGCGATAAAGACAAGCCTAAAGGGGTGGTGTCGATCGAGGCCGGTGCAGAGGTCAAGGCCTTGGCCGGCGGCGATGTGATGATGATTGCGCCCAAGGTGGTCAACGAGGGCAGCATCAGTGCCACGGGCGGCCAGGTGGTGATGGCTGCGGGGCAGAAGGTCTACCTGTACAGCTCGTCTGACCCGGCGCAACGCGGCCTGCTTGTGTCGGTGGATGGCTTCGTGCCTCCCGTGGCTGAGCCGGGCGCCACCGAGCAACCGGCTCCTCTGCCCGCCGGCACGAACGGCATTGAAAACAGTGGCGTGATCCGCTCGGAAAAGGGTTCCATCAATCTGGTGGGCATGAGCATTCGCCAGAACGGCGTGCTCACCGCCACCACCGCGGTGAAGGGTGAGAACGGCGCCATTTACCTGCAGGCCAGCAAGACCAATTCGGCCGGCGTGGGGGTGCCCAAACCAGCCGAGCTGGGCGAAGTGGAATTGACGGCCAACAGCCGAACGGAAGTGAAGTTGGACACCAGCGGCGCCACCCAGAAAGACGCGGAAACCTTCTACCGCTCGAACATCCAGATTCTGGGCAAGGACATTCGCGTGCGCAGCGGGGCCCGAATCGAAGCCAAGGGTGGCAACATCGATCTGCTGGCTACGGAAAACTATCAGCCCAACGGCAGTCTGTCTGCTTTGGATAATGGCGGAACGTTCGCCAAAGATGACGCCACGCTCATTATCGAAAAGGGCGCCAGCATCGATGCCTCCGGTGTGAAGGACGTCAAGCTGGACATGTCTCGCAACCAGATGTCGGGCCAGTTTTTCAAGATCGAGTTGGCCGATTCGCCCGTTCAGCGTGATGGCGTCTTGTACCGCCAGAAGGTTCAGTTCGACGGCCGCAATGCGGTGACCGTGGGCAATGCCAAGGGTTTCTACAACGCTGTGGCACGCACGGTAGATGAACTGTCGACCAAGGGCGGGAATGTTCGCCTGAACTCGACCGGCAACACGGTGTTGGCCGATGGGGCGGAGGTGGACGTATCGGGCGGTTCCGTGCGTTACCAGGCGGGGGTGGTTTCGACATCCCTTCTGCGCCGAGGCGATCAGTTGATCACGCTGAACAACGCGCAAGCCGATGTCAAGTACGACCAGTTGATTTCGGCCAGCCAAAGCCTGGCCGTGGATGGCTATGTTCAGGGCAACGATGCCGGTAGCCTGAGCATTGTGGGCGCGCGCCGCACCTATGCAGGCTTGTCAGGCGTGAAGGCGGGGGTCATTGTCGGCCCGTATCAGCGCAGTGGCCCATTCGCGGGCAAAGAGGGCTACAAAGCAGAGGAGTCCGCTCCCGAGCGAATCGGCTCGTCACGCTCCTTGTATCAAGGTCAATCGAACCTGTTGATCAACAACCCCAGTCTGTATGCCAGCTTGCGCCCCCAGGCGGGCTTGATCTCGGTTGGCATGGACTATGGCCTCGACGCAGATTTGAAGTCACAGTTCCTGAGCCAGGTCAATTTGGTGGGGGCTCGTCAGCAAGGCGTGGCCGCCGTGCCTGAGGCCCATACCCTGGCGGGTGACGCCTTCTTTGCGGCCTTGCCAGAAGGCGTGCAGGTGTCAGCGCAGGAGGTGCAGCAAACCGGAGCGGGTCAGTTGACCTTGAAAGCGGACCAGGTGACCGTGGCGCGTGATGTGAACCTGAACCTCGGTGCTTCGGGGGCGTTCGTTGCTCAGGCCTCGAACGAGCTGCTGGTGTCCGGCCGAATTGAGGCGGCAGGGGGCAAGGTTGAACTGCGTAGCTATACGGGCGATGTTCACCTCGACAGTGGCGCCAGCCTTGATCTGGCTGGCACCGAATTGGACGAGCGTGGACGCAGTGCCGGTGCGCAGGCCGTGTCGGTGAAGGGCGGCGAGGCCGTGCTGCAGGCGGGCCAGTCGATCGACCTGGACACGGGCGCACAAATTGATGTGTCAGCCGGTGTGTGGCGCAACGGCAAGGGCGCGGTGACGAAGGGTGCGGCCGGCTCGATTTCTCTCGCGGCCAATGCCACCGTCGAGAAGCGGCTTATCGTGGTGGATGAAGAGGGGCACTCACGCGAGGTCTATCCACGCTATGGGCACCTTGCCCTGAATGGCAAGCTGTCGGGCTTCGACTTCAGTTCAGGCGGGGCCTTGAGCATTTCCGGCGTGCCTTCGCTGACCCTGGGTGGTCAAACCGGCAGCTCCGACAAGGGGCTGCAACTCGGTCAGGACTTTTTCTCGGATCACGGCTTCGGCACGTTCAAGTTGTCGGCCTTGGGTGATGTGACTGTGCTGGACAAGGCCCAGATCACGCCCACACTGCGCAACCTGGCGTTCCAGGCATCCAGCCGCAACCCCAATGATCGGGGTGTGCTGGTGACCCAGACGCTGGACAAGGGTTTGCGCAAGGGCGTGAACCTCACACTGGAAGCCAAGTCTCTGCCGTTGGGGCCAGATGAGGTTGCCAGCGACGGATACCAAGAGGGCGCCAACCTGACAGTGGGGCACGATGCCTTGATCGATGTGGGGGCAGGCGGCTCGATTACCCTGCGCTCAGGTCGCAACTTGGTGGTGGATGGCACGCTGCGTGCCCATGGTGGCACGATCAGCTTGGGCATTCTGGGCGCGCGCGGCTCTGATTCGGATACCGCCAATGCGAGCAGTTCACAAGATACCCGCGGCTACTTGGCCGATCAAATGCTGCGCTTGGGCAGCCATGCCCATCTGGATGCCAGTGGTTGGGCCAAGGTCTATACCGATGCCGCAGGGCGGCAGACGGGTGAAATTCTGGGTGGCGGTACCGTCAACCTGAATTACGACCTGAGTGTGCCCGTACGCGGCAAGTTACTGGCCGAAGTGGGGTCGCAGATCGATGTCAGTGGGGTATCGGGTGATTTGACGCTGGGGCGCGGCACGGCGCTGAGCCACATCAGCAAGGCCGCAGGCGCCATCAACGTGGGCGCAACCGATGGCTTCGCCCTCTTGGGCAAACTCACAGCGAACCGGCCAGATGATTCCGTAGCCGGTGGCGTGTTCAATGCCAACATCAGCCGGGCGGGGCTGGGTGACGTTGTGAAGCCTGGCGGGGCACCCTACGAGTCCAGCGAACGCAGCATCGTCCTGGCGGCCCACGTAGAGCAAGCCGAACAGCAGGCTGCGGCTGCCCCGTTTGCGGGCGTGGTGTCAGCCCAGACCTTGAACGAAGCAGGCTTCGATCGCATTCAATTGCGAGCCGATGACCGTGTGGTGCTGGCCGAAGGGGCCAACCTGGTTGGCAAGAACAATGAGTTGCGTTCGGTTAGCCTGAACACCCGAGTCATCGAGGCGCAAGGCGCTGGCAGCCACCTGATCCGGGCCCACCACGTGGCCCTGGGCGACAAGGATCTGAGCAAGCAAAAAGGTGAGTCTGATGCGGTGCCGGTCAGCACTGCCGCCACTTCGGGTGATGCGACCTTGGCCGTCCAGGCCGGTCTGATCGAACTTTATGGCCATAGCGCTTTGCGAGGCCTGAAGCAAACCGAATTGGCCGCCACCCTGGCTGCGAATGGGCGCCTGACGCGTCGTGATGGCGAGGTGCGCTTGATTGGTCGCCCCATTGCCGATGCCAGCGGAGTGGTGTCTCAACCCGAGTTGACGGGCGAGTTGAACTTTGCGGGCGAGTTGGCCATTCAGGCGGGGCAAACTTATGCCTCCACCTTGTCTGACTTCCAGGTCAATGGGGTCGCGGGGGCCTCCACGCTGAAGGTGTCGATGCCAGCCGGCGGCAGCACCAGCCAGACGCCTTTGAGCGCCTTGGGCGCCATGACCTTGACGGCCAAGGCCATTGAGGTGGATGGGGTGTTGCGCCAGCCGTTTGGCCGCATCGTGATCAATGGCGAAGACACGCCGCAGCTGGGTGCCAACAGTGTGCTGTCGGTGTCGGGCGATGGGGTGAAAGTGCCAGTGGGCACCACCATCAACCAGGCGCAATGGTTGTATCTGGCCGATGGCTCCACCCTGGCGGTCGATCCCACTTCGCCAGCCGCCATTTCGCTTGACCAACGCGTGTTGAGCAAGGGCATTCTGGTCAAGGGCAAGAGCCTGTCGATCGATGGCCGATCACAAATGCAGGCGCAAGCCGGCGGTGATCTGGTGGCCTGGGAATTTGTGCCCGGCACTGGTGGCAGCACCGACACGCTCAACAAGGCGAACGTGTTTGCCATTCTGCCGAACTACACCTACGACTTTGCTCCCTACGACGCCGAAATGGCGCAAGCCACGGCCAAGGCCGGTACGCAGTTGACGGCGGGCGATCAGGTCTACATCGATTCGGCCAACGGCATTCTGGCGGCAGGCAAATACACCCTGTTGCCTGCTCGCTATGCCGTGCTGCCTGGTGCGGTGCTGGTGTCGGAAACCACGGTGAAGAGCGCGGGCCATCTGGCCGAAGGCGTGGTGCGCGACGACGGCAGCGTGACCGTGTCGGGTTACAAGACCGCCGTGGGCACCGCCATCAACGGCGGGGCCGATCCACGTCTGGCCTTGGTGCTTGAATCGGAGGCCACCTTCCGTGCTCGCAGCGAAATTCGCGTCACGTCGATCAATGACTACGTGGCCGAGGCCGACGGTGCAGCCAAGCTACCGGGCGAGGCAGGGCGCATTGCCCTGCAGTCCACCGAAAGCGCGTTTGCCTGGGCAGCACGCTACAACCTGGCGGGGCTGAAAGACAAGGACGGGAAGGAGATCTTCGCAGGCGGGCAGTTTGATCTGGCCATGCAAGACATGAAGGTCGTGCAAAGCGGCACCGACGCAGCGAAGGACAAGAACGCCGTCACGGAGGAGGCCCTGAAGGCTACGGGCGCCGACAGCATCTTGCTGGGTGGCCACCGTGAAGACACCCTTGCTGGCACGGTGGTGCACCAAACCGCCAAACGGGTGGATGTATTGACCGGCGTGAATGCAACCGAACTGATCGTGGTGGGCCGCCAGGGCGTGACGGTGGCCGATGGCGTGATCATCACCAGCGATGGGGCCGCCAGCAGTCGGGCCCAGCAATTGATCGTGAAGGGCGCCGGCGCCGCTTTGGTGGCCAGCAACAAAGTCAACACCGCCGTGTCGCGTGACCTGAGCGGTGTGGATCGCGCAACCGATGAAGCCACCCTGACGCTGGGTCAAGCGGTTCTGATCCAGGCCGCTGCAGTGGAGCTGGATTCCAGTGCCCACATTGCGAAGGCCGCCGATACGACCGTTCGCTCACAGTCTCTGGGCATGGGCGCGCGCCACATTGCCGTGGGTGGTTCGGTGCAGGACAAGAGCGCCGTGGTGGCCGACCAGCGCGTGCTGGCAGACAAGTCGCGCTTGTCGCTGCGTGCCTATGAGGCCCTCGACCTGGTGGATGGCTTCAGCCTGCGCCAGAACGGTCTGACCGACATCACCCTGGATGCGCCGCTGATCCGTGGCGTGGGTGAAAAGGGTGCGGTGGCCACCGTGGCCGCCGAGCACGTGACCGTGCGCAACACCTCGGGCCTGATGGCCGATGCGACCGCCGACAAGGGCACAACCGATCTGAAGATCGAGGCCCGCCCCCCTGTGGTCGATGCCACGGCGGAAGGCGTCACCCTGGGTAAGGGCGATGTGCAGTTGGCCTTTGGCTCCTCGGTTCTGCAAACCACGGGTGATGTGGTCATGCGCGGCAAGGGCCGTTTGAACACGCAAGGCGATGCCACAGTGGTGGCCGCACGCGTGACCGCCGATGCCGCGGCTGATCATGGTGTGGTCAGCAACGGCACGCTGCGCATCACCCACGGTGCCGATGAACGCACCTTGGGCGACCGCGTGGGGGCCGGTGGCAAGGTCTTGCTGGAAGGCCAACGAGTCATTCAAGATGGCCTGATCGATGTGGCATCGGGCCAGGTTGACATTCATGGAAAGGGCGTGGCAGGGCAGGCCACGACTGTGGAGTTGACCGATCGATCCGAAACCCGCGCGGCGGGTTGGGTGGCTCAAGCTGGAAACGACTGGCGGGTGGCCGCTCCGGGGGGCAAGATCAAGGTGCGTGCCGATGCGGGCGATGTGCTGCTGAACGGCGCGCTGGATGTGTCGGCGCCCACGGTCACCCGTGAAGACGGTACCCGCCTGGGTGCCAGCGCTGGCAGCATTGAGATCACGGCTGCGGGCCTTGCAACGGCAGGGGATGCCTCACGAGGCCAGGTCATTCTGGGCGAGTCGGCCAAACTCAAGGGCCAGGCGCTGGCCGCAGCGACTTCGGGGCGCATTTCGTTGGACGCAGGCAAGTTGGCTTTGACGGCAGCAGCCAAAGCCGCTGACGCGAACCGATCTGCCCTCGACGCCCTGGCGCGTTTGACGCAAGACGGCGGCTTCCATCAGGACATCGCGGTGCGTGTGCGTGAGGGGGATCAATCCTTGAACAGCACCATGCAGGCCACGCGCGTGCAGATCAGCGCTGATGCTGGGGCGCTGACGCTTGGCAAAGATGCCGTGGTCGATGCCCGTGCCGAACGTGGCGGCGTGGTTCAGTTGACTGCTGGCAAAGATCTGACCTTGTCCTCTGGCAGCCAGGTGCTGGCCGACTCGTCGGCCGATGGCCAGGTGGGTGCCAATGGGGGCGACATTCTCTTGGGTTCGACCGAGGGCTGGGTGGACCTGCAATCGCAGGCCGTGGTGTCGGCACAAGGTGACGACGCGGCAGATGGTCGCATCGTGATTCGCGCCAAGGTGCAAGCCGATGTGGATCACCTGGGCGAGGAGGCCGATGCCAACCGCATCAAGGTGCGCAAGATCGGTGCAGCCTTGAAGGCCGCAGACATTCAGGTGGAAGGGGTGCAAACCTATCGCACCGAAGCCGGTGCCAACGCCCACACGCAGACGGTGGTGAGCGCGAGCCGTGGCCCCATCACCCGCACGGTGGTGACACTGGAGGGTAAGCAGTCGGTGACCACCACCCAGAAGGGCAGTGGCATTCAAACGGTGACCACCACCTACGTGACCGACCCCACGACGGGTGAAATCACTTCCTCCATCGTGACCAGCAGCATTGCTTTCGACGAGGGCGTGGTGCCGGTGACCACGGTGAAGCGGGCAACGGTGGCCGCAGGCTTCAAGCCACCGGCAGAGAAGGTGGTGTTTGATGCTCCCGCCAAGAACAAGGTGGCGGTCAACCAGACGGACGGCTTGATCTTGGGTGGCCGTGATGTGATCACGGAAGGCCAGGACCTGATGCAGCATCAAGACGGCATTGCCAAGGCCATTGGATTGGAACAAGTGGGCGGCACCGTTCGTGCCGGTGTGGAAGTGCGCACGCCGGGTGACTTCACCCTGGCGCGCGATGTGAACATGCTTGACAGCCTGCATTGGGGCAACCAGGCTACCAACCTGACCATTCGCGCCGGTGGCAACGTGAACCTGAACGGCAGCCTCAGTGATGGCTTCGCCAGCGCTACTCGCGCGAACGCCGATGCCACGGCGCCCGTGGCCTTGGTGGCTGGCCCTGCGGCATCGTTCCGACTGGTGGCGGGCGCAGACCTCAACGCAGCCAATGCCTTGGCAACCAATGCCGCTGCTGACAAGGGGACCTTGACCGTGGCCGCAGGCAAGGTGGTGCGCACCACCACCGGGTCCATTGAAATCGCCGCATCGAAAGATGTGGTGTTGAGCGCGGGTTCGGGCAATGCGCCGGTTCAAGCGGCGGTGTATGTGGCTGGGGCGCCTTCTGCCGAACCCGTTCGTTCCAGCACCGCCGAGCGCGGCGCATGGCAGCAGTTCACAGCCCACGGTGGCCGACTGGATGTGCGTGCCGGCCATGACATCGTGCAGCCTGTGGCCTCGCAACTGTTCAACAACTGGTTCTTCCAGACCGGCAGCAAGGCGGCCAACGTGGCCTGGGCTTCCAGCTTCGATTCGTTCAAGCAAGGCTGGGGTTCCTTTGGCGGTGGCAACTTGAGCCTCAGCGCGGGCAACAACATCGTGAACCCCGGTGTGGCTGCGCCAACCTCGGCCCGTACCGTGGCCAGCGCCGATGAAACCCCGGTTTACAGCCAGGTGGTGGAAAACGGCGGCGACATTCTGGTTCGTGCTGGCAATGACATCGTGGGCGGGGCCTATTTCCTGGGCCGAGGCCAAGGGCGCATTGAAGCGGGCGGGTCGATCTGGAAGGGCGGGCCCGTGGCGGGAACCCAGGTCGAGACCGGTCTGATCCTGGGCTTGATGGATGGCCAGTGGTCCGTGCAATCGACGGGCGATATGTCGCTGTCCGCCATCTATAACCCGACGATGTTGGCGTTTGCATCCGCTAAGGGGGGGCGTAAGTCGGCAGGCGTGCAAGCCGCGACCACCGTTAACAACGTGGCTTACGACACCTATGCGAACGATGCAGGCTTGTCGTTGACCAGTGTGGGGGGCAACATCGATTGGGACGTGTCTGGGAAGGGTGAATTCGTGGCCGCCTTCCTGGCCATGCACAAAGCACAAAGCGCGGCGGGCGAACAGTTGTCTGCGTTGTCTGGGGATATTGCCGAGCGCGCCGAGTTGATGTACCTGCCCGCAGATCTGAATGCGACGGCGCTACAAGGACGAATGGGTTTGACGATCAACTCGCCAAGCGGTGGCTCCGTGGGGCAGAAGCAATCCGATCACACCAATCTGACCCTGTATGCCGGAGAAGAGTTGCTGTTGTCAGGTAACACGGCGTCATGGGCGGTGAACAACGGTGACGGGCTGCCTTGGGGCACCCGCACCGTGGGCGCGCCAGCCAATTCCGATGCATCTTTGAAGTCCAATGCGACGAAGAACTTGCTGGCCAGCACCTTGATCAACCCGAAAGACCCTCAGGACATGGGCGTGGCGGCTGGACAAGACCCTGTCCGCATTCATGCCGGTGGTGACCTCGTGTTTGATGGTGTGACATTGAACGTGGCCAAGTCCAGCCTGATCAGTGCCAACGGCAACATCGAAGACCTGAACTATGTGGGGCAGCATCAGTTGTCGACCGATGTGACCCGCATCGTGGCCGGTGGCGACTTGCGGGGCCAGGAGAACCGGCCGGGAACGCGCGACTTCGGCATCATCCAGGTGTCTGGCCCCGGCGAGCTGCAACTCGAAGCTGGCAAGAATCTGGATCTCCGAAACGCCTACGGTATCGAGACGGTGGGCTTGCGGCAGGCCGATGGCAAGGTGGGTGTGGGGGCTTCCCTGCGCGTGGCGGCCGGCGCAGCCAAGTCGGTTGACGCGCCAGCCTTTGCTCAGCGCTACCTGAAAGAGGCCGGCAACCAACAAGCCCTGATTGCCTATGTGCAAGACACGCTGAAGGTGACCGGCCTGAGTTTTGAGCAAGCCTGGACCGCCTTCCAGACCTTGACGCAGGCGCACCAGGTGGCGTTTGTGGAGCCCTTGGTGTCGGCTGCGTTTGTGCAGCGCTACATTGAGGGCGGCCGCTCGTCTGACCCCGTCTGGGCCCAGGTGGCGCACAGCGGCGGCGTGGCAGTCGATGACCTGAAGTCCGATCTGTACAAGCAGTACGCCAAGGCCCAATCGGCATTGGTGTCGTATGTGCAAGAGGTGAAAAAGGTGTCGGGCCTGTCGTTTGAGAAGGCCTTGGAAACCTACCGGGGCATGAGTGCCCCCGAACAAGCCGCTTTGGTCGACAAGAAAAAGGCCCTGTCGCCCGCCATGTTGGCGGCCTTGATGGCCGCAGACACCACCTATGCCTATGCCGATCAATGGCAAGCGCGTGTGGCGCAGGCGCGGGCCGTGAACCCCAAGGTGCAGACGGGGTATGACTCGCTGTTGTTCTCTCAATTCCGAGACGATGTGGTCATGGCCGAAGTCAAGCGCCTGGGCTCGGTCGTGTCCAACGTGGCTGATTCCAGCAACCCGCTCATGAACGAACGTCGCGAGTCGGTGCGCCAGGCCATCTGGGGCCAGGCGCGCGAGATGACCGAAGTGGCCGGCTTGGCTGCGCCGTTCACATTCCAAGGCGATCTGAAGCTGGCTTCCAGCAAGATCCACACCCAAGGGTATGGCGACTTGAAGCAAGGCGGCATTGACCTGTTCGTGCCGGGTGGCGGGGTGCAGGTGGGGCGTGCGGCTGCGTCGGCATTCGATCGCGGGGCCGAAGAGGCTGCGCGTCGTGGTCTGATCGCCACGAATGGCGGCAACATTCGCTCTTACTCGGCGGGCGACTTCCAGGTCAACTCGCAGAAGGCCTTCGTGGTGGGTGAGGGCGATTTGTTGGTCTACTCGGCCAAGGGCAACATCGACTCGGGTCGGGGCTCCAACACCGATCTGGCCGTGCCGCCGCTGTCGGCTCAAACCGATCCGTTCACCGGGGGCGTGCAGTTCATCGCCAAGGCGCCGACCACCGGCAGTGGCATCGGCATCTTGAAGAATGCGGAAGGTACATCGGCGGGCAAGGTCTTGCTGTTGGCGCCGGAAGGTGAAGTGCGTGCGCTCGATGCCTTCATTCAAGGGCCTGAGGTGGTGCTGCCCGGCAAGGTGCTGGGTGCGGACAACATCAAGGGTGAGGTCAAGGGGCAGAGCGCGCCGCCAGCTGTCAGCGTGAACCTGGCCATCAACACCGGCCTGGGCACCGAAACAGCTGCGGGTGAATCCAAGGACCAGATCGAGGCGAAGAAGTCTCAAGCCAAGAATCGGTCTTCGCTGGTGACGGTGGATGTGCTGGGGGTGGGCGACGCCGATGCCCCGGCTGCCGGTAACCCGACCGGCAATGCGGCTGGCGGCGCGGATGACGACAAGAAGTCATCTTGCAAAAACGAAAAAGACTGCAAGCGCTGAAATCTCTGACGGATCTCACGATCTATGACTCCCCCTACCCATGGGGGAGTTTTCTTTTGTGACGATGGTGTGACGCCGTATCGGGTGGGGGTGATCCGATAGGACTAATCGTTCGTCCTCACCACGACACACGCTGTTTCGACAATCACGGCTTCCCTGCGTGTGATGGATGTCGTCATGAAAGTAATGCGTTCTCTGACCCTGGCGCTGGCCCTCGGTGCCGGCCTGATGCCCCTGTCTTCCCATGCCTGGTGGAATGGTGATTTCAAGCACCGCACCAAGGTCACCCTCAACACCACGGCTCAAGGGGTGGAAACCAAGGAAGCCTTGTCGGGTGTGGTGGTGCCGGTGCGCCTGCACTCGGGCAACTTCGACTTTCTGGCAGCCAAGCCCGATGGTTCCGACATTCGCGTGGTGGGCGCAGACGACAAGGCGCCTTTGAAGTTCTGGGTAGAGCGCTTTGACGCCACCAATGAACTGGCTGTGCTGTGGGTGCAAGTGCCCAGCGTGGCGCCGGGCACCGACAAGAACCACGTGTTTGTGTACGCTGGCAATGAAAAGGCCGCAGCAGAAGCCACCAGCGCGGCCCTGTTTGATGGCGCCATGCTGGCGGCCATCACCATGAGCGGGCCAGACGGCGAGGCGGTCGATGCCTCGGGCCAGGTCAAGTCGAGCGCGGCCATCGCCCGTGAAGCCAATGGCCTGATCGGTGCAGCAGCTCGTCTGGACGGCCAGCAAGGCATCGCCTTCAACAGCGACAAGCTCAAGGCGGGTGCCACAGGCCCCTATAGCGTCAGCTTGTGGGTGAAGCCTGAAGCCGCGGCGGGTAAGCTGGTTCGCCAAGGTGCCTTGTCGGTGTCCTTGGACGGCGGCAAGCTCAGCGCGGCGCTGGGTTCTACTCAGGCCGCCGGCGGCGAGTTGCCCGCCAATGCCTGGGCCCATGTGGCCGTGACCGTGGGTGCCGGCAAGTTGACCGTGTATGTGAATGGCGCGCAGTCGGCCCAGGCCGATCTGGGTGCCGGTGCGGCCATCGATGGCCCACTGGTGGTGGGCGAGGGCGTGAAGGGCTTGGTCGATGAGCTGGAAGTGGCCTCGACCGTGCGCAGCGCCGACTGGATCAAGCTGGCTGCCGCCGCGCAAAGCGCCGATGCCAAGCTGGTGGCTTCGGTCACGCAAAACGCGGAGAGTGCAGACGCTGAAGAAGGGGGCGAGCCCGGCTACTTCGGCATCCTCGTCAAGAACCTGACGGTGGACGCCTGGGTGGTCATCATCATTCTGGGCATCATGTTTGCTGTGGCCGCCTGGGTGATGGCCGCCAAGGCCATGTTGGTGGGCCGCGCCGACCGCGACAACCAGCACTTCCTCAAGCGCTTCCGCGATGCCCGCGATGTGATGATGCTGGGCGAGATGGCCTACAAACATTCCACATTGGCCCGCTTGTACACGGCAGGCCTGCGTGAGTTGGTCAAGCGCGATGTGGGCAAGGCGGGCACCGCCGGCCTGTCGGGCGACTCGATTGACGCGGTGAAGGCCGCCATCGACGCCGACCTGGTTCGCGAGAACCACACCCTGAACGCCAAGATGGTGTTGTTGACGATTGCCATTTCCGGCGGCCCCTTCCTCGGCCTGCTGGGGACCGTGGTGGGCGTGATGATCACCTTCGCCGCCATTGCTGCTGCGGGCGACGTGAACGTGAACGCGATTGCCCCCGGCATTGCGGCGGCGCTGCTGGCCACGGTGGCCGGTCTGGGCGTGGCGATTCCCGCGCTGTTTGGCTACAACTATCTGGCGGCTCGCATCAAGAACATCTCGTCTGACATGCAAATTTTTGTCGACGAGTTCGTGACCCGCGTGGCTGAGACCTACGGTGTTCGCTGATTGCGCGCCCACACTGACAGGAGCAGGCCGTGTCCGCAGACGTTAAAGGCGATAACCAGCCGTACGACGACATCAACATCACCCCGATGTTGGACTTGGCGTATGTGCTGCTGGTGACCTTCATCATCATGACGACCGCGTCGGTGCAGGGCGTGAAGGTGACCCCACCGTTGACCTCGGCGGCCAATAACCTGGCCAAGCCCCAAACCCGCGGCGTCACTATCACGGCCGACGGCCAGGTCTACCTGGACGCCTATCCGGTGAGCATCGAGCAGTTGCAGACCAATCTGGCTCAGTACAAGGCAGCCAATCCCAACCTGCCGGTGGTGCTGAAGGCCGATGCGGCCGCGCAGTACGACAAGGTGATGGAGGTGCTGGAGGTGGCCAAGCGGTTGGATATCACCGAGATTGGTCTGGCGACCAAGCGGTCTCAATGAGAGGAGGCAGTCATGCAAGTTCAAGATGACGTCAAGCCTTACGACACCATCAACGTGACCCCCATGTTGGACCTGGCCTATGTGCTGCTGGTCGTGTTCATTCTGATGACCACCGCATCGGTGCAGGGCCTGAGCATCAACATGCCCAAGCCCAGCAACAAGCCCAGCACCGAAAAGCATGAGCTCAAGGTGGTGCAGGTCATGCCCGACGGTGCCGTGCTGATCAATGGCGCCTCGGTGAGCTTCCCCGAGCTGGAAGCCCAGCTACAGCAGGCCAAGGCCCGCGATCCGAAGATGAGCGTGGCCATCAAGGGCGACGCCCGCACCCAGTACGCCAAGGTGGTGACGGTCATCGATTTGTGCAACCGACTGGAGGTCCCAATGGGTCTGGTCACTTCACGCATTGGAACCTGATCATGAGTGCCGTGTTGTCGGGTGACCCGACTTTGAACGAGCCCCTGGATGACGGGAGTGAAGGTCGTTGGCAGCAGATCTTGATCGGGGCGGTGCTTGTTTCGATTTTGGTCACGCTGGTTTGGTGGGGCGTGCGCGCAGCGGGGCAAAGCAACGCTGGCCCCAAGCGCCAGACCGTGAAGATCGCGGTGCTGCCAGACACCCCTCCGCCTCCCCCGCCACCCAAGCAGGAAAAGCCACCTGAGCCAGAGAAGCAGGACCTGAAGCCGCAGCCGCAGCAGGAACAAGTCAAGCCACAAGAGGCCCAGCCTGCGCCGGCGCAGTTGAAGATGGATGGCCCCGCGGGGGATGGACCCAGCGCGTTTGCTGCTGGGGCTGTTTCGTCTGAATACAAGGGCGGCGAAATCGGCACAGGCGCCGGTGGCGTCAACAAGTTGCAGTTCGCCTTCTTCACGTCGCAGTTGCAGAAGCACATCCAGCTGCAACTGGCCAAGAACGGTGCCATCAAGCTCAACGACTATCGCGTGAACGTGCAAGTCTGGCTGACCCCAGCGGGAGACTTCCAACGCGTGGAATTGTTGTCGAGCACGGGTGACGCCCAAATGGATGAGGCCTTGCAAGGCGCGCTGAACCACATGGCCGCGATGCGTGATGTGCCGGCCAATTTGCCGCAACCCATTCGCCTGCGAATCACCAACCGGATGACCGGTTGAACCCAATCGAGAAGTCAACGATGAGCAAGAAACCTATTGGTCTCCCCCAGATGTCCGTGCTGAGCCTGGCGCTGTGTGCGGTGCTGGCCCATGCCCAAAGCCAACCCGCGACCCCAGACCAGCCGCAGGCTGAAGGCGCTGCGGCCCCTGCCTCCGCCGCTGTGCCGGTGCAGCGTGTGCCTTATCTCAGCGAGGCCATGAAGACCCTGATCCGCAATGAGATCAAGGAAGAGATCCTGACCCAGGCGCGCGCGGAGCGCTGGGGCGTGCCCAATGCCAGCCCCGCCTGGGCTGACCGCATCAAGATCGATGGCGACCTGCGCTACCGCCATCAGGCCGATCGTCCGAGCAAAGACAACACGCCGCCCTATGTGTACCTGGGCGCGGAAGGTGCCAACGACAACGGCATCAGCCGTGCGCCTGACTTTGCCGCCTACAACAACTCGGGCTACGCCACGGCCAGCACCGAAGACAAGCGCGACCGCGAACGACTGCGCCTGCGTCTGGGTTTGACTGCGAAGGTGTCTGACGAGGTGGGTGTGGGCGTTCGCCTGGCCACCGGCAACACCAACGATCGCGTCTCGACCAACCAGACTCTGGGCCAAGGCTTCAACAAGTACCAACTTTTGGTGGACCGTGCCTTCATTCGCCTGGACCCGATCGAGTCGCTGACCGTGCATGCTGGCCGCATGCCCAACCCCTGGTTCGCCACCGAAATGGTGTGGAGCGACAACCTGAACTTCGAAGGCTTGGCGGCCACCCTGCGCCGCGTGCCGGAAGAAGGCACCTTCGTGCCATTCGCCACCATGGGCTGGTTCCCTCTGCGTGAGGCGTCCAAACCGGCACGTGGCTCGCGGGCCTTGACCGGTGCCCAGGTGGGCCTGTCGTGGGAGCCTGCCTCTCGCATGCGTGTCAAGGCAGGTTTGGCCATCTATTCATACAAGAACATCGCAGGCCAGCAAGACCTGGACTACATCACCGACGGCACGCAGGTGACGGGCACCGGCCCCACCTATGGGCAGTATGAATACGCTGCCAACATGCGCCAGAAGGGCAACACGGTATTTGAGACCAATCCGGCCTTTGATCGCAACCAGTCACCCGTCTGGGGCCTTGCCTATCAGTTCCGCCCTATGGTGTTGACCCTGTCGGCCGAGTTGACCCATTTCAGCCCTTACTCCTTGCTGCTGTCGGCTGAGTACGCCCGCAACACCGCGTTTGATGTGGGTAACTTCCATCAGCGCGCGGGTGCGGCCTACGCCAGCGTGAACCCCGGTGGCAAAGATTCGGGCTATCACCTCAAATTGGCGTTTGGTTCGCCTGAAGTGCGTGAAGAGGGCCAATGGCAAGTCGCCACCAGCTATCGCCATGTGGGTTCAGATGCCGTGCTGGACGCCTTCACCGATGGGGATCTGGGCCTGGGTGGCACCAACCTGAAGGGCTTCACGATGGGGGCCACTTATGGCCTGTATCGCAATACCGCATTGGGTGCGCGTTATCTGTCGGCGCAAACCATCGAAACGCCACTGAACGCGTCCTACCCTGATGCGAAGTACAAGATCAACACATTGCAGGTGGATTTGAATGTGCGCTTCTGATCAACTCTCCTTCAAGCCAGAGGCCCGCGCGGCTCAGCGCATGCGTGCAGCCTGTTTGGTTCTGGCCGCTGCGGTGTTGAGCTGGGGCGTCATGCCCGCAGCCCATGCCGCGAGCGACCGGGACCAGGAACAGGTTCGCCGCCTGAAATTGCAAATGCGCCAGATTCAGCAAGAGCAGGCCGACGCGCAGGCCAAGGTGGCGGCAGACAAGGCCGAGATGGAAACCTCCGTCAAGCAGGCCCGCAGTGAGGCTGCGGCCACCAAAGCGGCAGCGGCGCAGAACACGCGCCGTCTGGCTTCGCTCAACAGCGAGTTGCAAAGCCTGCGTGACGAGAAAACCAGCCTGCAAACCCAACTGGCTGATCTGCAGAAAAAACTAGACGAGCAGAAGGTGGCCGCGCAAGCCCAGTCTGACGAGGCGCGCACCCGATTGACCGAGCAAAAAGGCCAATACGAGGCCTTGCAGGGGCGCCAGGCCCAATGCAGCAAGGACAACGCCGAGTTGTATCAGGTGGGGCAAGACCTGCTGGCCCGCTATGAAGACAAAGGTCTGGCCGAAGTTTTGTATGCCAAAGAGCCCGTGGTGCAACTGGGCCGCGTGAAACTGGAAAACCTGGCCGCACAGTACCGCGAACGGTTGGACGCGGGGCGAACCCAGCCCTGAACCCGCCAGCCTGCGGCGACAATGAGGGCCAGAGGAACACACGTTCAAATCACTCACATGGCAATCAAGTTCAAGTCGCAGGCCACAGGCGACCTGGTGATGGTGCAGGCCACCGCCCAGGCTGTTTTGCAATTGCTGGGCAAATCGGCCGACGGGCCCGGCATCATCGAGCCGGCCGACATGCCTCAGGCCTTGCGCATCTTGCGTGCGGCGTCTGACGAGGTGGTTCAGCCCCCCGAAGACGACGATCACCCCGCGCCGGCCTTTCCCGATGAAGCCGTCAGCCTGCGCAAGCGGGCTTATCCCCTCGCGCTGATGATCGAGCGGGCCATGGCCGAAGGCAAGCCCATCGTCTGGGGAGTCTGATACGCGGGCAGGGGATTGTGCGGTGCAGCAAGTGTGCGGCATGATGTCGCTATGGCTGAGAACATCACCCGACTGCTGGTCATTCGCCATGGCGAAACCGCCTGGAATCTGGAAACGCGCATCCAGGGGCAAATCGACATTCCCCTGAATGACCATGGGCGTTGGCAGGCCGATCGGCTGGCGCGGGCGCTGCGCACCGAGGGCATTGATGTGCTCTACGCCAGCGATCTCAGCCGCGCCACCGAAACCGCTGAAGCGGTGTCGCGCCATCTCGATTTGCCTTTGACCCTCGACATGGGCCTGCGGGAGCGTCATTTCGGGCGCCTGGAAGGCCTGACCCACGACGAAATCGCCCAGCACTGGCCGGATGACGCCCGTCGCTGGCGTGGGCGCGACCCGGCGTATGGGCCCGAGGGCGGCGAAACTCTGACCCAGTTCTATCAGCGCTGCGTGGGCACACTGGAGCGGCTGGCTGCGCGCCACCCGGGGCAGACCGTGGCCGTGGTGGCTCACGGCGGCGTGCTCGATTGTTTCTACCGGGCGGCCAATCGCATTGATCTGACCGAGCCCCGCGCCTGGAAGATCACCAACGCCAGCATCAACCGCTTGCTGTACACGCCGCAAGGCTTCAGCCTGGTCGCCTGGGCCGATTGCCGTCACCTGGAGGGGGACGACGATCTCGACGAGGCCACCGACGGCGCCCTGGCCCCGGCCTGAGCTCACAACATATTGCGCTGCAAGGTTTTGGAAAAACTTGTATAGTCAACCTAATTGTTGACTAGGCAAACATTTCCGGAAGGTAAACCATGTTCCGTCGATTGGGATTGAGCGCGCTGTTGGTGTCGATGCTGGCCGCCTGCGGTCAGGGTGGGAATGAGGGCAAGGCCGCGGGTGCCAAGCCGGCAGGGCCGGCCATGCCGCCCGCCCAAGTCGGCGTGGTGAAGGTGGAACTCGAGCGCGTGCCCGTGATGGCCGAATTGCCGGGGCGCCTGGAAGCCGTGCGCACGGCCCAGGTGCGTGCTCGCGTGGCAGGCATCTTGCAAAAGCGGCAGTTCACCGAAGGCGCCGACGTGAAGGCGGGTGAATCGCTGTTCCAGATTGATTCGGCCACCTACAAGGCTGCACTGGAAAGCGCGCAAGCCACCCAGGCCAAGGCTGAGGCGAACCTGGCGCAGGCCACCGCTTTGGTCGAGCGCTACCAGCCTTTGCAAGCGGCCAAGGCCATCAGCCCACAGGAATTTCTGAATGCCCAGGTGGCGCAACGCCAGGCGCAAGCCGATGTGGCTGCGGCCAAGGCGGCCGTGCAAACCGCCCGCATCAATCTGGGCTATGCCTCGGTGGTGGCGCCCATTTCGGGGCGCATTGGCCGTGCTTTGGTGACCGAAGGGGCCTTGGTGGGCCAGGGTGAAGCCACCCAGTTGGCCGTCATTCAGCAAGTCAACCCGCTGTATGTGAACTTCACCCAGCCCGCCAATGAAGTCATCAAACTGAAGAAGGCCATGGAAGCCGGCACCCTCAAGAAGGCCGGCAAGCACGCCGCTGCGGTGCGTGTGGTACTGGACGACGGCTCGGAATACCCGCTGCAAGGCAAGCTGCTGTTCTCTGATCTGACCGTGGACCCCACTTCAGGCCAGGTGTCGCTGCGCGCCGAGTTGCCCAATCCCGACGGCTTGTTGCTGCCCGGCATGTATGTGCGCGTGCGTCTGGAGCAGGCCGAAGTGGAAGGGGGCATGCTGTTGCCCCAGCAGGCGGTGACGCGTAGCAACCAGGCCGACACTGTCATGGTGGTCGATGCCGAAGGCAAGCTGTCTCCGCGCCCCATCAAGCTGGGTGGCGCACGAGGCAACCAGTGGGTGGTGCTGGGCGGCCTGCAGCCGGGCGAGCAAGTCATGGTCGACGGTTTCCAGAAGATCATGATGAACCCCAAGGCGCCCGTGAAGGCGGTGCCCTGGACGCCGACTGCGCCCGTGACGCCGTCGTCGGCTGCAGCGCCTGCTGCGGCATCGGCAGCTTCGGCCGCGTCTCGCTGAAGGGAGCGCCGCCATGCCACGCTTCTTCATTGACAGGCCCATCTTCGCCTGGGTGATTGCGCTGTTCATCCTCGTCTTCGGCGGGGTGGCCATCACCAAATTGCCCATTGCCCAATACCCCACGGTCGCACCACCCTCCGTGGTGATCAGTGCGACCTACCCGGGCGCCTCGGCCAAGACGCTGGATGAAAGCGTCATCAGCGTCATCGAGCAAGAGCTCAATGGTTCGCCAGGCCTGGCCTATATGGAATCGGTCAGCCAGGCCAACGGCACGGGTTCGATCACCGTCACGTTCGAAACCGGCACGAACATCGACCTCGCGCAGGTCGATGTGCAAAACCGCCTGTCGCGCGCCACGCCTCGCCTGCCTGCCGCAGTGACGCAGCAGGGCGTGAAGGTGGACAAGTCGCGCAGCAACGTGCTGATGTTCGTGATGCTGTCGTCCACCAATCCGGCGTTCGATCCGGTGGCCCTGGGTGACTATGCCTCGCGCAACATCCTGCCGGAACTGCAGCGTGTGGCCGGCATTGGTCAGGTGCAGTTGTTTGGCACGGAAAAGGCCATGCGCATCTGGGTGGACCCGGCCAAGCTCGTGTCCTACGGCTTGAGCCTGTCTGAGGTCAATGCGGCCATTCGGGCGCAAAACGCCTTGGTGCCCGCTGGCTCCCTGGGCGACCGTCCCAACCTGATCGACCAGACCATGACCGCCACCGTGGTGGTCAACGGTCAGCTGGAAAGCGCGGACCAGTTTGGCAACATCGTGCTGCGTGCCCGCACCGATGGTTCCACCGTGCGCCTGAAAGACGTGGCTCGCATCGAGCTGGGGGCCCAAACCTACGGCACTTATGCCCGACTGAATGGCAAGCCAGCGCTGGGCATGAGCGTGCAGCTCTCGCCCACCGGTAATGCGCTGGAATCGGCCACCCTGGTCAAGGCCCGCATGGCCGAGTTGAAGAAGTACTTCCCGCAAGGGGTCGATTACTCCTTCCCTTACGACACCTCGGGCTTCATCAAGATCTCGATCAGCCAGGTGGTGGAAACCTTGGCCGAAGCCGTGATTCTGGTGTTCTTGGTGATGTATCTGTTCCTGCAGAACATTCGCTACACCCTGATTCCGACGCTGGTGGTGCCTGTGGCCCTGTTGGGTACCTTCGGTGTGATGGCTGCGGCGGGTTTCTCGATCAACGTGCTGACCATGTTCGGCATGGTGCTGGCCATCGGCATCTTGGTGGACGACGCCATTGTGGTGGTCGAAAACGTCGAGCGCCTGATGGCGCAGGAAGGCTTGTCGCCTTACGAGGCCACCAAGAAAGCCATGGGGCAGATCAGTGGCGCCATCATCGGCATCACCGTGGTGCTGGTGTCGGTGTTCATTCCGATGGCGTTCTTCGCCGGTTCCGTGGGCAACATCTACCGCCAGTTCTCGATGTCGATGGTCGCATCGATGTTGTTCTCGGCCTTCCTGGCCTTGTCGCTGACGCCGGCCTTGTGCGCCACCTTGCTCAAGCCGGTGCCCGATGACCACCATGAAAAGGGTGGCTTCTTCGGCTGGTTCAACCGCTTCTTCACGTCGACCACGCATGGCTATGAAAACGTGGCCGCCAAGCTGGTGCGCCGGGGTGGTCGTGTGCTCATCATCTACGCCTTGATCGTGGGCGCGGTGGGTTGGTTGTATGTGCGCATGCCGTCGGCCTTCTTGCCCAACGAAGACCAGGGCAACCTGATCGTCAATGTGCAGTTGCCGCCGGGCGCGACCGCGCCACGCACCGAAGCCGTCATCTCGCAAGTCGAGGACTACTTCATGAAGCAGCCCGAAGTGCAATCGGTGGTGGGGGTGGTGGGCTTCAGCTTCTCGGGCACCGGCCAGAACGCAGCCCTGGGCTTTGTCACCTTGAAGAACTTCGATGAGCGCAAGGGTGAAGCCCATTCCTCGCAGGCTTTGGCCAAGCGGGCATTTGGGGCACTCATGGGCATTCGCGATGCGTTCATCTACCCGCTGAATCCGCCGCCCATTCGCGAGTTGGGCAACGCCACCGGTTTCTCGCTGCGCTTGCAAGACCGCGGCGGCCTGGGGCACGACGCCTTGTTGTCGGCTCGAAACCAGCTGCTGGGCATGGTGCGCGAAAGCAAGGTGGTGACCGGCATGCGCCCCGATGGTCTGGAAGACGCGCCTCAGCTGCAACTGGACATTGACCGCGACAAGGCCTATGCCCTGGGGGTGAGCTTTGACGCCATCAGTGCCACTTTGTCAACGGCGCTGGGCTCTTCGTACATCAACGACTTCCCCAACCAGGCTCGCCTGCAGCGGGTGGTGGTGCAGGCCGATGCCCAGGCGCGCATGCAGCCCGAGCAGATCCTGCAGATCAACGTGAGCAACAACCAGGGCCAGAGTGTGCCTTTGTCTGCCTTCGTGCGCGCCCGTTGGGTGAGTGGTCAGATGCAGGCCGTGCGCTACAACGGCTATCCCGCCATGCGCTTGGCCGGCGATGCGGCGCCAGGTTATTCCACCGGTCAGGCCATGGCCGAAATGGAAGCCCTGGCGGCCAAGTTGCCTGCGGGTATCGGCATCGAATGGACGGGCTTGTCGCGTGAGGAACAGCTGTCGGGTTCGCAGGCCACCACCTTGCTGGTGTTCTCCTTGCTCGCCGTGTTCCTGTGTCTGGCGGCACTGTACGAAAGCTGGTCGATTCCGTTTGCGGTGATGCTGGTGGTGCCTCTGGGCATCCTGGGCTCACTGTTGGGGGCCAATCTGCGTGACCTGCCCAACGACGTGTTCTTCAAGGTGGGCCTGATCACCATCATTGGCTTGTCAGCCAAGAACGCGATCCTGATCATCGAGTTTGCGCGTGAGCTGCAAAGCAAGGGCATGGGCGTGCTGGAGGCCACCTTGCAAGCTTGCCACCTGCGCTTCCGCCCCATCATCATGACCTCGGTGGCTTTCATCCTGGGCGTGTTGCCTCTGGTGGTGTCCACCGGCGCGGGTTCTGCCAGCCAGCGCGCCATTGGCACGGGCGTGATGAGCGGCATGATCGCCGCCACCGTGCTGGCCGTGTTCTTTGTGCCTGTGTTCTTCGTGGTGGTGCGTCGCTTCTTCCCGGCGCGTCCTGCCACTCAGGCCGTGGAGTCGTCTCATGAATAAGTCTTTGCGTTCACTGCTGTCGGTGGTCGCGGTGTCGAGCCTGGCTGCCTGTTCGCTGGCGCCGGTGTATCAACGTCCTGAGTTGGCCGCGCCAGCGCAACTGCCCGGCGATGCGGGTGCGAAGCCGGCGTCGTCCGCCGCCGCACCCGCTGTAGCCGAAGTGCCTTGGAAGCAATACTTCCCAGATGCCCGTCTGCAAGGCCTCATCCGTCAGGCCCTGGACAGCAACCGTGACCTGCGTGTCGCGGTGCTCAATGTGGACCAGTTGCGTGCGGCGTACCAAATTCAAAATGCCGATCGCTTCCCCACATTGAACGGCACGGTCAGTGGCTCGCGCGGCCCGTCCAATGCGTCGCCTTACCCGCTCACCACCACGGTGACGGGGGGCGTGACCGTGGCGGCTTACGAACTGGACTTGTTTGGCCGTGTTCGCTCGCTCAGCGAAGCTGCTTCGGCTCAGGTGCTGGCCTCGGAAGAGGCGCGCAAATCGGCGCACATCGGCCTGGTCGCCTCGGTGGCCAACCAGTACTACGCCCTTTGGGCCGATCGCTGGCAACTGGCGCTGACCGAGCAGACCCTGCGCTCGCGCGAAGACGCACTCAAGCTCCTGCAGCTGAAGTTCGACAGCGGTGTGCTCAACGAACTGGACTTGCGTTCGGCTCAATCGCTGGTTGAGGCAGCGCGCATCACCCGGGCCCAGGCTCAGCGCCAGTGGTCGCAAGACCTCAATGCCCTGGCGGTGCTGGTGGGCGGTCCGGTTGCGGCCGATCGCTTGCCCCCCGAGCCTCAACTGGATGTGCAGACCCTAGGCCGCAGCGCCGACAGCCAGGGCGCGGCCCAGGCCGTGCTGGCCACGTTGTGGCCCGATCTGAGCGAGTTGCCTGTGGGCTTGTCGTCGGACGTGCTGCTGCAGCGTCCCGACATTGCTCAAGCCGAGCAACAGCTCATCGCTGCCAACGCGAACATTGGCGCGGCACGCGCGGCGCGTTTCCCTCGTATCAGCTTGACCGGCAGCGCAGGCATCGTCAGCGACTCCCTGTCGGGCCTGTTTGACGATGGTCGCAACGCCTGGACCTTTGCGCCTTCTTTGAGCGTGCCGCTGTTTGATGCTGGGCGAGGCAAGGCAGGCGTCGATGCCGCCCTGGTCAAGCGCGACATCGCCGTGGCGCAGTACGACAAGGCTGTGCAAACCGCTTTCAAGGAAGTGGCTGACGCGCTGACCGCACGCCGCACCTACGCCGAGCAAGCGCAAGCCCAGTTGGCCCAAGCCCAGGCTGAAGCTGCGCGTCTGCGCCTGTCGACCCTGCGCTACGAAACCGGCGTGGCCAGCCAGTTGGATCTGCTGGATGCCCAGCGCAGTCTGTTTGCCTCGCAGCAGGCCCTGATTGCATCGCAACTGGCGCGGCAACAGGCCCACATTGGCGTGTACCGAGCCTTGGGTGGTGGCTGGATTGAGTCACAGGAGGGTTCCCAGTCGCGATAATCACGGCTGTGAATACCTCGACTGCCCCTTTGAGCCTGCGCGAGCGCTGGGCCCTGTACCTTGATCTGATCCGTTGGAACCGGCCTCAGGGCTGGTTGCTGCTCCTGTGGCCGACGCTGATGGCCTTGTGGCTGGCGGCGGGGGGCTTTCCGGGGTGGCATCTGCTCACAGTGTTCACGCTGGGCACGATTCTGATGCGCAGTGCCGGCTGCGCAGTCAATGACGTGGCCGACAAAGACTTCGACCGTCACGTCGAGCGCACCGCACAGCGCCCCATCACCAGTGGCAAGCTCTCGGTGAAAGAGTCCCTGGCTGTCGGGGCGGTGCTGGCCCTGGTGTCCTTCGCCCTGGTGCTGACCACCAATCCGCTCACCATCGGGCTGTCGTTCGGGGCGCTGGGCGTCACCATTCTCTACCCCTTTACCAAGCGCTTCTTTTCCATGCCCCAGGCCGTTCTGGGCGTGGCGTTCAGCTTTGGCATCCCCATGGCGTTCACCGCCATTCAGAATCAGGTGCCTGCCGTGGTCTGGTGGCTGATGGTGGGCAATCTGGGCTGGGTGCTGGCTTACGACACCGAATACGCCATGGTCGATCGCAATGACGACCTCAAAATCGGCATGCGCACCTCGGCCATCACACTGGGTCGCTTCGATGTGGTCGGCGTGATGGGCTTCTATGCCCTGTGTTTGCTGTGCTGGTTCATGGCCGGTCAGGAAGCCGGTCGCGGCCTGTGGTTCAACCTGTCGCTGTTGGCGGCCGGGGCGCAGGCCCTGTGGCACGGGTGGCTCATCAAGGGCCGTGAGCGGATGGCCTGTTTCAAGGCCTTCCGCTTGAATCACTGGCTGGGGCTGACCGTGTGGGTGGGCCTGGTGGCCGACACGGTCTTGGCCCGCTAAGTCGCGAACCCGATTTCAGCGACCGAACTCGTCGCCCAGTTCGTTGGCGCGTTGCTGCGCGGCCCGCATGGCTTGCACAAAGGCCGCTTTCACACCCGAGGCTTCCATGCTGGTCAGCGCCGCATAAGTGGTGCCGCCCTTTGAGGTCACCCGCTCGCGCAGCACGGCCGGGCTTTCGCTCGATTGGCTGGCCAGGGTGGTGGCACCCCCGAAGGTGGCCAGAGCCAGCACGCGGCCTTGCTCGGCGGTCAGGCCCATGTCCTGCGCGGCCTGCATCATGCTTTCAACGAAATAGAACACATAGGCCGGGCCTGAGCCCGACAGGGCTGTCACCGCATCCAGATCGGCCTCTTGTTTCACCCACATGGCTTGGCCTGTGGGCTCCACCATGCGCTCAATTTGCTGCCGCTCGGCGGCGCTCACCTCGGGGCGGGCAAACAGGCCGGTCATGCCTTGGCCGACCAGGGCCGGGGTGTTGGGCATGGCGCGCACCACACGCGGGGTGCCCAGCAAGCGGGCGATGTCGTCGGTGCGCAGGCCGGCCATCACACTGTAGTGCAGGGCCTGGCCCGTCAGGGCGGCGTAGCTTTGGGCGGCGTCTTTGAATTGTTGGGGCTTCACGGCCCACACCACGGTTTGCGCCTGTTGCAGATTTGCTTGTGGGCCTTCCGCCGTTTGCACGCCCAGTGTTTCAGTCAGGCGCTGGCGTTGCTCGGCCACCGGGTCAATGACCAGAATGGACGAAGGGGCGCGACCTTGCCGCAGCAGGCCGCCAATGATGGCGGTGGCCATGTTGCCGCCGCCGATGAATGCGATGTCGATCGAAGTACTCATGGGCCCAATCATGCCTGAACCACGCCAGCCTGCCGCAGCGGCGGTCACCGGTGGCCAAAAATGGCGGTGCCAATGCGAACCAGGGTGGCGCCTTCTTCTACCGCGGCTTCCAGGTCATTGCTCATGCCCATCGACAGGGTGTCCACAGCCAGTCCAGCCGCGCGCCACTGCTCGAACAGCGTGCGCACCAGACGCAGCGCGGCGTGTTGCACGGCTGGGTCGGGGCTGGGGGCGGGCAGGGCCATGATGCCGCGCAGGGTCAGTCGTGGCAACTGAGCCACCGCCTGAGCCAAAGCCAGTGATTCCTCGGGCGCGCAGCCGCTCTTGCTGTCTTCCCCGCTGGTGTTCACTTGCACGCACACCTGCAAGGGCGGCAGATGTGGGGGGCGCTGTTCACTCAGGCGCTGGGCAATTTTCAGTCGACCGACTGTGTGGACCCAGTCAAATGCCTCGGCCACAGGCCGGGTTTTGTTGCTTTGCAGCGGCCCGATCAGGTGCCATTCCAGTTCGGAGCGAATATCCGACAGGGTGGCAATCTTGTCGAGCGCCTCCTGAACGTAGTTTTCTCCAAACAGTTTTTGCCCCGCGTTGAATGCTTCACGCACATTCTCCGCAGGAAATGTCTTGCTGACCGCCAGCAGCGTCACACTGGTCACTTCGCGGTGAACCTTCAAACAAGCCTGGGAAATACGGTTTCTAACGAGTTGTAGG